>NZ_JBLZNI010000006.1:0-208627 GCF_051194165.1 Halorubrum shenae
AGCTATCCCACCGTTCTCATCAGCTTGATGAACACCACCCAATCGGCGAAATGGCTGGTGGTCACGGTCGAATACCCCACCCTCGGACTCGCAATCGTGTTGGTTCTTCTGGTCAGATACACATCTCTGTTCGATAGGAAAACGCCTCAGATGTAATCGGATGCCTACAATCCCCCATAGACAAGCACAGTCTATCCCCGTCTCACGGAACTGTTCGGTGACTCATGTTTCGACGAGATTGGCCCTGTTGAAAGCCTCACCCGGTGATATCTTCTTGGAGCCGCGCTGAATACAGAGCGCGTATCTTGTACGGCGCGTGCCGAGATTGAGGGTCACTCGATTCGGTCGGTACAGGAGAATCACGGAACGCTCAGTACCGGTAAACAGTATGTAGAAAATAGTGTGTGTGGAGTGACTATATGTCAGTTATTCTTTTTTAATAGATTATACAATTACATCTATGGATGGCAAGACGTTTCGCTACGTTGCGGAAGAAGAGGACTCATTAAGCATGGCCGTTGTTAGCGCCGTCGCACAGGCTCATGATGAAGACATTCTTGAGCAGGACTGGATAATAAATAACGACATAAATACTGATGCGTTGGACAACCTGTTCCAAAAAGGACATTTGAATATGACGCTCCGGTTTGAGGCAGATACGACAACGGTCACTATCGATGCCGACGAGCAGGGTAATCCCGTAATCGACATCGAATCACATCGATAAGTTCGAAGGCACGATCTTATAGTCGATTCAGCCGCACAAATCCGGAATCATCGGCCGCAGATTGTTCAGTACTATGGGGCTCTGTTGAAATTCTTCGAGTGTGTCTGTTCGAGCCACCGTTCGATTGAGTTGCTGAGAACCGTGATCGCTTCGACATGGTTTTGTTTCGACTTGTGGACACTTGACGGATGTACATCCAGTGTGTAATACGTGGTAATCATCTCGGCTGGCATCTCTTCATTCTCGATTAAATCTCGTGTGACTTCCAGAAGCAGAGCGTGAGTCTGAATGAGTTCTTTCTTACGCATAATCGTATTCGTCGAGATTCACCACCTCTCTGGGGGCTGTCCTGTCGTTCTGGATCGGGGAAACGTAGACCGTGCTGTCTGAGTGAACGAGAACTCTGTGACCAGCGTAGGGAAACGTAACCGTCACGCTATGGGATCGATTCTCTGTAACGATCGCCTCTAACGCATCAACGTCAATTGAATGAGAGAGTGGAGGCAACTCCTCTACCGGCGTGTTCAACGCATCGGAAGCAGTCTCTGCGATGGTCAAGAGCGGTTCCTCTGAAGACCCTCTCATAGAGCCACTATCGAGACTCTCCTACATAGTAACAAGATCCGTATTAATTCTAATATGATATTACTCAAAACGCCATCTCTGAGTTTCGTAGTTACTGTACAATTGGTTTTGCCTAATATGCTTCGAGTCTACTACTCGTAATCAGAACCACCAGCGAACCAAACCCCGATACATGCTCCCCATAATCACTAAATGATGTATACGCAAGCGAATTCTACCGGCTGATTCGGCTGTAAACTCACGAAATAAATACCGTGGCAACTCTTCTATGACACCCTGATCGACTACAGCTACTCGTACTACAACGACTTCGACACGCTCAACAGCGCACCCGACTCAATACCGCGGAGAACACACACAGTAGCGCAGCTCTCAGTTCTCTTTCGGGTCGGTAAATCCGGGTCTCACGCGCCGCTGGAATCGCCGCCACGGATCCTCAGAACTCACGGCATGCAACTGTCGCTACGAGTGGGTAAATTCATCCAGAACCACTACTGAGTCCAGTCCCTCTTTGCTGAACCTGACGCTGATATTGTACTCGGTTTCGACCCCAATAGTCAGGGTGTCTCCCGGAACAAATTGTGAGCGCTGCGTCGCCTCGGCGACTGTCACTCCATCGGTTGAAATGTCGGGGTCAGCGCCCTCGGGATCCACTATCGTTCCGTGGAACGCCAGTCCCCTCGCGGGAAGCGGTCCACCACCTTCGTGTCTAACCGTCAGCACGCCAGTCTCGTCGCTGCTGGTCACCGCCGAGTCGAACTCTGCTGCTATGAAGGCGGACGGCGGTCCCAGCGGCTCCCCATCGATGATGAGCCCACCAACGACCAGAATCTGATCGATGTACCACTCCTCTCTAGCTTCGGACAATCGAAACGAAATCTCTTCGGTCCGCGATTCCCCTTCATGCGTGATTGTGAGGTCTGTCTCAAGCATCACGTACGTCCTCTCTCGAGTCGTTCTCCGCAAATCCTCTTGCTCGAGCGTGTAGTCTCCGATGTTGTCCGCTGTGAACGCACCGGCAGCCCACACCCCCACGGATTCGTCCACTGCTTCGAGGTCGTTCTCGTTCACGCCGGTGATAAATCGGTCGACAACTGCTTTCTGCGCATTCAATTCTCCAGACGAACCCCCGCTGAGTCGTTTTAAACTCGCCGAACAGCCGGTAAGCGCTATCATTGACAGACTTCCCGCGATCGTCAAAAACTGTCGGCGTCGAAGTGGCATTAATTTTTCAACTCGAAAGCGGGACTTCAATCTACCGGCAGACGACGGGCCGTCGTCCGCTTCGAAAAAGAAATTGGCTCTGTTGAAACCTTCGGGAACTAACATAAACCTTGTTCGAGATACAGAGGGTCTACTGAGCAGTAACTACAGAAGTTTGCCGTCGCGCTCTTCGGGTGGCTGCGTCAGTTGGATTCGAGTGATTCGGCCCACGTGATGAAATTGGCGAAGACGACCATCACCACGATGAAGAACACGATGAATACCCCGCCATGTACGAAATTGAATTGTCCCGAGAAGGCCAGCGAAACGAAGAGGAACGAGGCTACCGCAGCGATTGTTCCTGCCAGATACATGCGCAATTGAGTCTCCATACGTCCGAGACAACTTCCGATGGCATAAATGATGTCTGGGGAACATATATCGTACGCTCTTGAATATCAGGCGCGGCGTACTCCAACGAGCAATAGGCAAGCGCATTCTATCGGCTGATTCAAGATTCAGATGGAGAAAGTAACGTTGCTCCTGTGCTGACTGTACGCTCTGTATCTCGCACGCCGATCCTGTCAGTTCTTAAGAATTTCAACAGAGCTACGAGAGTCATACCCGTGCGCGCTGTATCATCGTACGCCTCGATGTTCAGTTCAGAGTAGGGTTTTCGCGTCAGCCACCGTCACTCTTCTTCAGCGACCTCTACCGCCACTTCATTTCGTCGCATGAACGGTGGTGTCCACGGGTCGTTATACCGGAGGAGATAGGGATCACCGTCCGGTTCGATGTCTTCATCTTCGAGCGTAGCAAGCAGCTTCTCCGTCCGCCGTTCGACCCGCCACTCCGGCGCATACCACGAAAACTGGTCCACAGCGACTGTCTTCTGTGGTTCAGTGACGAGTGTAACAGCTGTGTCCGTCGGTTCCGGTGCCGTTTCAGGCGTGTACTCGGATGGCAGATAGAACGCCATCCGGATCGTCTCAGCGTCGGTCTCGGTTGCCTCTGATCGAACAGGAGCCGTCATCGCAATTGAGTCCCCAGATTGGGTTTCGACAGGGGCCGTCATCGAGATCGACTCATCCCCGTGGTTGGCTCCGGAGATGTACTCGAAGAGGCGTCGAAACGCAATCCGCTGCGTCGGTGCTGCCGTTTCAACAAGAACTGTCTGCGGATAGCGCCGAATCTCAGCGCCGTTAATGGTTCGTAGCTGCTCGTACGGGACTGACTCTGCCTTCTTAGTCGAGTAGAGTCCCCACCCAACCCAGCCGGCAAGTACCAAACCACCACCTACGAGTATCGTTTTCGTAATTGATCTCATACAGCACTATTGTCGTCTATCGTGATTAACGAACTGCCCAACAAGGTTGAGCTCTTTCGCTGTCCGACAAATAAACAGCTCTATGCGTGATGACGGAGGATTTCTGTGATCTCTTCGGGAGTCTGTGTGGGGTCAGTCCACTCATCAGTATCTGCGGATTCGATGTAGAGTTGGAGCATATGAGACCCTTCGAGGAGAAAGACGGATGCTCTCGTGTCCGGATCCGACTGATGTTCGAACGCCACCAGGAACCAGTCTTGCGTCCCGTCTTGTGCTATTTCGACGTCTGTCTCACTGACGTCCCATCCCGTCGGAATATCGACCTCGGAAAGAAGGGTATCACGCGTCTGCGCAGCCGCATCAGCGTCGGGATCCGTGAGACTCGATAGATGCTTCCGAAGTGCTGTCATACGATACCGCTGAGTAGACTATTGTGACGTGTATAGCTTGTGCATCAGGTCGAGAATCTGAGAGTTTGGGTCATACGACTTCACCGCATCGCTGGTGACGTGTTCGGTAGGAAGGTGGACCGCGTTCAGAACGCGCCAGACAGTCATCACTCAAGGACGTAGGCTTTCGGTGTGGGACTTCTTATCCTCGTATGACGATTGCTACTGGCGATTCTGTGACGCTTGAGTACACGGGCCGACTCGACGACGAAACAGTGTTCGACACCTCCCGGAAGTCTGTCGCCGAGGAGACGGGCCTTGCCGAGGCCCAACCCGAGCGAGAGTACACGCCGTTGACAGTCGAAATCGGTGACGAGCAGGTCATCGACGGGATGGAAGAGGGACTGATCGGCCTCGAAGCTGGGGAGACGGGAACGCTGACAATCCCGCCGGAGAAGGCGTACGGTGAGCCCACTGACGAGAATATTCAGGAGTGTCAACAACCCCACCCTACTTCGCTCAGTCTACCGACTTCGCTCGTTGAGGGTGGGGCTTGTCCGTGAGCTCGGCCTCAAACCCGTCCGGGTGGGCGGTGAATCCGCCACTTGGCGTCACCGTTCCAGACTTTAGGGCGAGTTGACTGTCGCCCGTCCGCCGAGACGACTGTTGGCCTCGACGGACATACCGCATCCCGATGTTCTTCGCCGCGTTGTAATCCGCGTTCGCTTCCGACCCACATTTCACGCACCGGAAGTCCGTGCGAGTTCGGCGATTCTCGTCTGCCGTGAATCCACACTCGGCGCACCGTTGCGACGTGTACGCCGAACCCACTTGCTTCACAGAGATGCCGACTGCTTCGGCTTTGTACTCCACCTGTTCGTACAGCGTTCGGAACGCCCACTTGTGCCCCCACGACGCACCCGTTCGGTCGCGGATGTCAGTCAAGTCCTCGAAGGCGATCACGTCGCACTGGTATCGAAGTGCTTCATCCACAATCGCGTTCGACGCTTGGTGAACCACGTCACGAACGTATCGTAGTTCGCGTCCACTTAATTGCTCGAGCGTTCTGTGGGCGCTTCGCGTGCCTGTCTGTTGGAGTCCTGCACGGACTTTCTCGAACTCGCGGAGGTTATGTGAGAGTTCGCGCCCATTGATGAATCGTGCTGTGCTGGTGACGGCGAGGTTTTCAATACCGAGATCGACCCCGAGAACCGTTCCGTCCTCGGCGGTGTCTCGCTCCGTTTCAGTCTTCGGTCGGCGGAAGCCGATGTGTAAAAAGTAGTCGCCGTCACGAGCGGTGAGTGTGCTTTCCGTGACGCTCCAGTGGTCGGAGTCGAGGTACTGCCGTTGGTAGCCATCCTCGGCTTCAGGGAGAGCAAGGTCACATCGGACGCGACTCTCCGTCGTGGAGAGTGACACTGTATCGTCATCGAACAGCGTCATCGTTCGAGTGTCGTACGTTACCGTGGGTGCGGTGAACGTGGGTTTACTGACCTGCTTGCCGTTCGAGCGGCGTTCGAGACAGCCGGTGATGGCTTGTGCGGATTGGTGGGTTGCGAGGATCGCGTGCTGACTCCCGAGGTCGGTTTCCTCGCGCACGTTGTCGTAGGCGAGGGGTTGTACGTCGCTCTTGGCGTTACACTTCCCCCACGCCATGTCTGTGGCGAGTTGGCACCCACGCTTCCACTCGGAGATGGTTTCCTCAAGCAACTCGCGTTGCTCATCATCTACCGAGAGGCGAGTGATTGCCGTCCGACGCACGTAGTCGTCTGCCACGTATTCAATGTTGACAAGTGGCTATTTATATGCTAGTGTTTGTGACAGATACGAACGCGCTCCTCCCCTCCCTACTCGCTCCCTTCGGTCGCTCCTTGAGGATCGGGACTCCGCGCTACCGCTTCAGTTGATCCGTCTGCTCTGAGTGCTCGAACCGATCCTCCGCTGTCCCCGGAGCGTTCCCGGCTCCTTGGAGGTTGGTGAGGACTTGGTTGATACTTTCGAGAGTGGCGGACAGGTTCTCCGTCGTACGACCGCTATTGAGGAACCCCTCGCTATCGGTATTTTCAACGAGAAGATTGGCGTGAGCGACATCGTTACGAAGCTCGTTGATCTCGTGAAGTCGAGAGTCGGCTTGCGCTGTCGTTGAGAAACCGCAGGTTTGCCAACAGGCTTCGACGTTCGAGATGATAGTGTTTAGCGTAGAGAACTGTGCGTAGTGGATCTCGTCTAACTCAACGTTAGCAGTTTGTGCGTCTGTGTATCGGTCCTCGATGTCGTCGAGTTCATCAACAGTGACTGGCGTCTGTTTCCAATTGGGTGCGTGCTCGAGAATGAGTTCGCGGAGGTGCTCTTCGAGGTAGGTGATGCGGTCGAATAGGTAGATGCGTACTGGGGCCGTGTTGAGATCGGCACGGGTGAGGATCCCAGTAATGCGGCTGTGGCCGCCGAGGAAGTAAACCGGCTCTTTAATGAGCGCAGCCAGGACGTCCTCAAACGCGGTGTCTCCGCTCATCATATAGTCAATTGTGAGCGGGGTGAGATGCTCCTCGAGTGTATCGCCGTCATCGTCAGCAGTGACGTCGTCTTCGTGGATGAACCCGACCGCGTCGCCCTGCTTTTGGATCGGCGCGGCGTCGTACCCGTTTGTTTCGAGCCACTCAGCAGCAGTACTTGGTGGTGTGTCGTATGAGAGGTGTTCGACAGAGCCTGTTGCGAGTTCAGCCGCTGTACAGTCGTAGAGGTCTCGGGACACATGGTCCGATGTATCGGGCGGGCTATTCAAATTGGGGAGCATGGCCCGTAGTGGGACAGATCACCATCTCATTCACCACAATGTTAATCTCTATAGAACATATATTTGTACATAGTTATGCTCAAAGGGCATTTTGAGTCAGCAGGGGCGAGTATCGAATTTGGGGCTGCTGACTACCTCTTTCCCGTGGATGAATTGAATGTGACTGTCCACCAGTACCGGGATGCCCAACTCGCGCTCGACGATGTCGATGGAGAACGCGTGATTCTTGTCGCCCCGACGAACCTCGCATCGAGTTACCACCTTACCCAGCACGCGCTCACGGCGATTCCCATCGAGAGCCTGCCCTCTGCGATTCAGACGCGGCTCGCCGAGACGATCGACGCCTCGCTTGAGACGTTCGAGTTCATCCAAATCGGGAAGTGGAACAGTAGCAGTTCGAACCACTCACTGGCCGAGTTCACCGACGCCTGAACGTCGATTTGTCCGCGTATCGGAGCGATCCAATCCACCCACAACACAACAACCATGACTGACACACTCGCCGCGGAGTATCCGGAGGCCGCCCCGTTCATCGAAGAAGCTGTCGACGAGCACGGCGAAGACTGGGTGTTGGAGAACTACTACAAGAAAATCTACCCGCTCAAGCAGGTGATGGCGGTCCCCGAGAAGGAGGAACTCCCGTTCTACGACGAAGCCGAACACGAGACGATGACGGAAGCGGAACGGACAGAGATGTACCAAGCATGGGGTGAGTATCGGGAGAACCTGCGGACTGGGACGAAGCCGGGAGAGTAACAGCAAGGACTGCTGGCTCGGGGAGCGTGACCCCATTTCCAATGATTCACCAAGGGCCGGCAGATCCCTCAATCTATTTTTATAATTTTGCGGTTAGATAGGCGGCTCAGTAACAGAAGCATAGCAATATTTCGAGGCAGGCCTTTAAATTCGATCACAAATTTAGATTCAGTATGTGGAGCAATACGGAAAGAGAAGAGAACGGAGGAAACCAGAACGAGCAGCCGCAACTAACTGATTTTGTAGAGCGAACTTGCTCTGTCTGTGGCCGCAAGTACGGTGAGAACGAAACTCCTTGTCATTCCCCAGAAGTGGTCTCATTTGAGCGGCGGCTTACTGCGCAAAAATGGCTGCTCCCGAGACATCGATCTCCTGAGACACATATCAAACCTCACGTTATGGGGAACGATGGCCTCTCATTCGAGCCTCTGTATCCGGCACTCAGATCATTAATTCAGACTGATTCGACAGGCTTCGGCGAATACTTTTCCAATACACCATACAACATTCGACCTCAAGAGTGGCTGGCGGAAGCGTTCCGCCAAGACCTACTGCTGAAACATGACGAATTGGTTCTCGGTCCCCTCGCAGGGATCAAAGCCAGCGAACAACGAATCAAACAAAAAAGAAAGGAGGTCACACCAGCGAGGGTGTTTGCCCACGTAGTGTTTCTCGATCAGTACGGGTTAATCCCGGGATACGGTGGACTTCGTCGCGGTTTCACAAAGGACCTGCGTGGGGTCTGTGCAAATCATTACGGCGTACAACCGGACACTCTAGACTCGAAGTGGATAGTCAAGCGGCGTGTCGACCGCTCGAAAGTCTACAGTACGACGGCAGAGTTCAGACAGATATGGGATATCGAATTGGTCGATACGTATCCGGAGAACGCATCTCACCCGTACTCTAATTTCAAGCCATTCGATGGAAGGGCCATACTAGATGCCCATAGAGATCATAACCTCGTGGCCTGTCGGATGAAGACGCAATTACTCCGCTTGCCGAACGTTGACTGGGCGATCTCGCCACACCTCATCTACTCGCACTCAGATTACGATTCCTCTAAAGAGACCTCGTCGAGTCTCCCCGTACTCGGATTTGATGTCGCAGGATTCGAATACACTACCGATGGTCAGCGACTCCGATACCTAGGAGTCGTCACAGAGTGGGAAGAGTCGCCATTCGAGACGTATCTACAGGCCGCTGAGATCGGGAAAACCGCAGCCACAGGTCTCCTCGTTCTGCCGAACCGAGAGTCAATCTATGACTTCCTCCACTTCCTGAAGTGTAGCAAACTGACGGATTGCCCCGGGGTCTTCCCAGAGTCGAGAGAGAGATACCGGTCGCTTCCGAACGTACAGAAATTACACGAACAACTCATTCGACAGATTCCCCTCCTCGATGGAATGGCGCTTCTCCCTCGGCGGAGATTCCTAGATGAAGGAGTCGATACGCTAAACGACCTAGTCTCAGTCCCAACCTATGCTTGAGATACCAGACCGGTACGTCGACGTACAACGCGCAACTCTCCTCCCGTTAGACTGTACGCGAAGGCAGCTGCGGCAACTCTTCGCCTTATTTGATGATACTGGCAAGAGATTTGGAAAACGCCTCGATGATTATGGTGTGAAGGCGGTGAAGTCGATAGATGGAATTGAAGCACCTCCTACTGTCGAGTCTTTTCACGAAATCGCCACGTTCGCCGCGATAACCGCTCTTCGTGTCGAATTTGCGGATCCACTCCGCGGGACACATGAGTATGAGCAGTATCCTGAGCATAGTTCTGAACGCAGGATGATGACACGACCATTCCGGAATTCTCCTGGGCTGTCTTTCATGGGGGAACACGTTCGAGATCAATACGTGTACGATGTACTACATGCGTTTCAAAATCTGATTTCGGATTCATTACAACGCGAGATCGTAGCTACACTGCTGGTACCGGATTCAGAGCAGGCCTCGTCGAGCCCAGTCCTCGCTGCTCGAACCTACCAATCGGAACATAAATCTGTGGAGTCACGACAATCCCAATACGTGGACCGCGTGATTCGATGTGATGATGGTTTCAAAATCCCGTTGAGCCACGCAAGTGCGCGGACCTTTATTGGACCACTTGATCGTCCACTGTTCTTCCCAGAGTTCAATTTTGATGACCCCCCACCACTCACCAGACAGCGTGACTATCTCTTCGTTCCCGACGATGTGGTCTTAATGCGTCTTGCTAATTATGCGTACCACGGGTGGTACCGACTAGCCAACCTTGCTTATGCAATCTTTTCTAAGAACGACATTCAGCGATATGTCGATATCACACCCCAAGTCCGATCATGGATTCGACGCGAGTTGAAATACAGAAAAACTGAAGCTTATGGCACCCATTATGGCTCGGATTCGGACAATCCATTAGTTGATCCGGATACCGATGATCCATTTCCTCGGCCAGACAAGCGCCTCGTCACAGTCACGGACACCATTCGTGCGAGTTCAACACTCAATTTCAACGAATCAATACCTCTCACAACCCTGTTTGATGAGATCTGTCAGTTCTTTCCTTCGCCTGATCGACCTGGTAACGACATCGAGAATAAACAAACACTCGAAAACGCATTAGACGCTGCGATTGACGATGGTTTCACAGCTTCTAACTCGGGAGACGCATATGAAGTACCTGCCCCGCAATTTACTCCATTTTATCCGCGAATAAAAATACTTCCTTGGGAGCGATACAGACACGAACTCGTTATATTGAGAGAGATGGACGTTGGCCTTCCCCCGTCAGACGCAATTCGAGTGGGCCTTTCCGATTTGGATCGACCGTTCCAATCCGAAGAATATGCTAGTGCCATCCAAGACGCACATCGAGCCGCTGCGTGCGAAATGGGCCCCGAATTTAGGGAGGTGAAAGATGTTCAACCACTCACCGATTCATTCGAGATTGAGGACATATCGGCTGCCGAGGCACTCTTTCTCACGCGTATCGGGTTAGCAATGGAGCGACGGATCGGTTTGTATTCACTGACGCAGAGCATGGCGTCGTTCCGAGACCAACCTGACGGGTCGAAACTTGATGTTGATGTGGATCGGCTCAAAAGCCTCGGCTTGCTCTCTCAGCCGAATACTCCTCAAACATATTACTCGGTGCCGTGGAAAGTTCGTAAGCAGCTCGGAATTCCGAACGTCAGCAACGACGGCTGGGGCGAACGATCGCCTTCAGAAAATACGCTACATAGAGTCGGGATTGACCTCGTTGCGCTCTTTGTTGCTTCTCGGTCTGATGTTGACCGCGTTGTTCGATACTGTGATGTCTGGCGGCTACAGCCGACTACCTGTTGGGACGACGTATCTCATCTATCGAAGAAACGCCTAGACGTCGTGGGATTTTCTCAGGGCGAACCAGTCGTCGTTGCCGAAGTCGAAACGGAATCCGGTGATACAGATGGGGCCCAGGGAACAGTCGAGAAACTCGCCGCGTTTCCCGATCGAATTGACCGGTACTTTGTCACACCGAACGGGAAACATCTCTCGGCGATTCTATCACGACTTTCTGCGATCGAACAGTTTGACATCGATGTCAGTAGGCGAAAGAAAGACGGATATCGACCGTCTGAAGTTCAGACTCAACTTGCTGAAAGCGGTGCTCTTGGTGATGCTTTCGATTTTCTTCTCACGTACCGCAACTTGCGGAGAAAGCTTCCGAATCCGCCCAGCAAAAGCATGGATATCAGCCTCATAGTTGGTGCGATTTGAACGAATACCTCAAATAATATATTGTTTTAGATGAGATTGCGGGCAGTATTAAACCAACTTAGAATCAGTCTTAGCTGATTTACTGCTCTTTCAGACAGTTCTATTGATTATTGGTCGATAGGCTATTTTAGACTCTCTAAGTAGCGCTTAGCACATTTTTCCAAATTACGGCCGAATGTGGTGCGGTTGATAGCTGAGACGCACCCCAAAATTGCATGAGATGTGATTAAATCTGCTAAGAATATACCTCCATCCTCAGCTGAACCAGAATTATCCTATTATTCCCCGCTATAATGTCCCGTGGATAGGTAGTCTTGTGACCGGTTTCGGAAGCGGCTGAAGGTGGTATGGAGGTTGGCGCAGAGATGTTTTATTTTTTATGTTATGTGTGAAGCGCTTGATTCCCATACCGACGGTGGAAACTGAGTCCGAAACGAGCGGTACACGTCGGAACGTTGGGGGCGCTCAGTTTTGGAGTGATCCCTTGTTTTTGTTTTGTTCGAATCGATGAGATCCTACGACCCTCCGTCAGATGGTCTGTCAATATTGGTATTCAACGGGCTCTGTTGAAATCCTCAAAAAGTGAGATATCTGAACTGAGTTCTGGTCCGTACAGGGGAATCAAGAATCGCTCAGTACAGTGAATCAGTTAGAAGACTCCGGCGAGGCCGGCCGCACCACTCACAATCATGCTGACGCCAAGCAAGAGTATCAAGATTTGTCGGAGGCTGAGGGCGTCATACCCTGTCATAGGATCAGGTATGACGGATTGTTATTAGTTCTATGCTCCGAGCAATGGGATGGTTCGTACTCTTCAGCGACCGGCTGTTACAATTAAGAGTCTGTCTGAAGAATGGGATTTCAACAGAGCCGTTCAACGATATCAGTTACTGTTTGTGTTTAGTTCACAAAGATGTACTGCGGAAACCCACGACTTCTGTCCTAGGTCACTCACAGAAAGAATATTTAGCAAGGTAATAGACACTCGCCCATGCATCTTCTCTGCGTCGATGACGAGGCAGACTTCTTAGATCTCACAGCCACGTATTTACAACGGAAGCTCCCTACAGCGACGGTTCATACTGCGACTCGTGTCGCCGACGCGCGCGAAATTATCGAAACTGAGCCGATTGTGTGTGTGGTGAGTGATTATGAAATGCCGGAGCAGAATGGGCTTGAGTTCCTCCACACGGTTCGTGAAACCCACTCGGACCTACCGTTTATTCTCTTTACTGGGAAGGGCTCAGAAGAAATCGCCAGCGAAGCCATCTCTGCCGGTGTAACTGATTATCTACAGAAACGAGGCACAGAACAGTACGATAGACTCGCCACACGCATCCGCCACGCAGTTGCTGAGTACCAAACGAAACGTGACCTGCGAGAACGCGTGAAGGAACTCACTGCGATTCAAACAATCAGCGATGTCCTTGTCGACAGTGACGGTCAGTCAGAAGGACAGCTCCAACAAGTCGTCACACATCTTCCACAGTCGCTACAGTTTCCTGAGGAAGCCGTAGCGTCGCTCACCATCGATGAAACTGAGTTCACCTCTCCGGAGTACGAACCACCGGTCGAACAGTTCACAGTCCACGATGTAACCACCGCCGGCAACGAAGTTACGCTGACAATTGGTTACACGACTAACGCTTTGACTGAGGCGGACAGAGATGTGTTTCTCCCGGAAGAAAAGGAATTGCTCTCCACCATTCTACAGCTCGTCACAGCGTACCTTGATCGGCGACACGTACTCTCGGATCTACAAGAGGCAGACCGTCGTCTCAACCTCATCCTCAAAAATACGACCGCGGTGATGTATCTGAAAGATACAGAGGGGCGGTACGTGTTTGTGAATGCTGAATATGAGCGCTTGTTCGACGTCGATACGGAGGACCTCGTCGGTCAACATGATGACGGCGTCCACCCTCCCGAAGTAGCAGAGACTGTCCAAGCGAACGATCGCCGTGTGCTTGAGACAGGCGAACCGCTTGAAGTTGAAGAGCAGATTACGGTAGACGGTGACGACCGGACATATCTCTCATTGAAAGTCCCGGTGTTGGATACTGCTGGCGAAGCCGAGGGTGTGTTCGGCGTGTCCACGGAGATTACTGAACGCAAAAAACGAGAACAACAACTCGAAGGGCTCAATCGGGCCATTCCGCGGCTATTGTCAGCAGAGACGGTCGAAGAAGTCGCTGAACGTGGCGTTATTGCCGCACGCGAGATTTTAGACCTTCAAGCAAACTCAATTCATCTCTACGACGCAGAAAACGAAACATTGGCTCCGGTTGCATACAGTGATGAAGTTCGAGAGCTCATCGGTGAGCCGCCGACGTTCCGTGAGGGGGAGAGCATCGCCTGGCGAGTCTTCAAGGACGGGACTGCGACAGCGATCGATGATGTTCAGGGTGACGCAGATATCTATAACACAGAATCACCGATCCGTAGCGAGTTACATCTTCCACTGGGTGAGTACGGTATTTTGATGGCCGGATCGCCGACCCGCTCAAATTTCGATACCCAAGATGTGACGGTCGGAGAGATACTGGCCAGTCACATTACTACTGCGCTCTCTCAGGTCACTACCCAACAGACGTTACGTGAGCGAGAATCGGAATTAGAAGCACAAAACGAGCGACTCGAACAGTTCGCCAGTATGGTCTCACACGATCTCCGCAACCCGTTGGCTGTTGCGACCGGGAACCTCGAATTATATCGAGAGACCGAGGATAAATCACACCTTGAGACGGTCGAAACGTCTCTCACTCGAATCCAAGACCTCGTAACCGACCTCACTACACTCGCACGTCATGACACCCCTGTGGAAACACACGAACCGGTGTCGGTACATGAGATAGCCCGCGATGCGTGGGAGTTGACCGAGACGCGGTCAGCAACGCTGTCGACGGAGCCGTGTACAATGACCGGCGACCCCAGCCAGTTCATGGCACTCTTCGAGAATTTGTTCCGGAATGCGGTCGGACACGGTGGTGAAGACGTCACCGTTCGCGTCGGTCCACTCGAACACGGCTTCTATGTCGAAGATACCGGTGAGGGAATTCCACCTAACGAACGTGATTCCGTGTTTGAGCACGGCTACACAACCGAATACAGCGGAAGCGGGGTCGGACTCACGATCGTCTCACGTATCGCCCAAGCTCACAACTGGGACATCACTCTCACGGACAGTTCGGAAGGCGGTGCGCGATTTGAATTTCGATCAACAGATTCGAGCTAGTTCTGTTTCGTACAGCCGCACTTAGGTTCTGAACCAGCTGAATTCCACGAGATAGTTTTCCGGAGTGAACAGTTCGACAGACCTAATAGCAGAATCTCGTTTCGGAGATCAGTAGTATTTCAAATCATGAATACGAAAGCTGGTGGTATGTATGATCTCACTGGCTTTCAGCGCGACTTACTGTACGTAATCGCCGGCCTTGATGATCCGCACGGGCTCGCAATCAAAGACGAACTTGAGAACTACTACGAAAAGGAGATCCACCACGGTCGTCTCTATCCAAATCTCGACACGCTGGTTGAGAAAGGACTTGTCGAGAAAAGTCAACGCGATAGACGGACCAACGAGTACACTACCACACGACGGGGGGCTAGAGAGATTCAGGCACGAGCTGAATGGGAAAGTGAGTACATCGACCACAGCGCCTGACCAAGTCGCCACAGTCGAGGACCTGAATCCGAACTGCCTCTTCTGAAACTGGAAACTTTCTCTGAAGGCTCAATAGCCTACTGAAAGACGATCTACTCCATCTCTTTTGATTGTAGTGAACTCACGAATCACTCAACACAATGTATGCCGGTATGAGGGTGGTCGGACAGGGGTTGGGAGACACGCGATCGTGACTGATAGGCAGAAATCAGTGCCAATATGGGCGGTATATTTCTAGCACAGAGCACAGAATTGAATTTCTACTAGAGGGTGAGATTTGTGCGGCATTACTCTCAACCGCTACTTTATTTACAAGACTATATCGGATATCTCTACGCGTTGAGAGTGGTTTCTCAACCGGTGCTACTACAGTCTAATTCGAGCAGTCAATCTTGATCGAGTGGGCCATAGCTCTCCCTCAATTGCGCTCCGTCAGACCATTGCCAACTGCTGCCCTCAGAGCAATCTGTGCGAATAGTAACATTATGATAAGAGGCGTTGCTCTGTACTGAGCGGCGGAATAGGCAGACAGAAATCAAATATATGTGTCTATTCAAGCCGCTAAATTCTAACAGACCTTTACACTTTTCTTGAATAGATATAACTACCCGATTCTAACAGATCTTTACACTTTCCTTGAAGTCGATCCTAAAATACAGTACCCGATTCTAACAGACCTTTGTACTTTTCTTGAAGTCGAGTTGTGGTAATACAGTCAAATAGCGTATGTATTGGAGGCGGCCAAGGAAATATATTGTTCCGTATATTATAACTTTGAATATTATATTGAATACGGTATCCGATTCTAACAAATCTTTACACTTTACTTGAAGTCAGTTTTGGACACAGTAGGCGATTCTAACAGATCTTTACGCTTATCTTGAAGACTTGATCCGGTGCCAAGATCACGAATCAACCATAGTTTTATTGTGATATATTTTTAGCTACAAATAATACGGTACGCATCCCGACTACTGGTTGATTCTGACAGACCTTTGTACTTTTCTTGAACTCAGAGGGGTATTTTCGAGGGGGGTCAGAAATTGGCCAAAAATATCCCCGGGTAGCTAAGAGCTTTAGAGACCGTTGGCATCAATCTAATCGCCTCGATTGGTCTCTGCGCGGTCGTGATAACCCCCGATATCGTCCCAAAGGGGGTACTGTTATAGAGGCAATAGGGGATTTACCCTTTGGGGCCTAGTGTCCGCTTGCTGCGGGACGGGCAGCACTGATCAAGCGCCCCAGTGGGGTGCTTAGTGAGAGTAGTGTAATTGGTCTTATGTATCTACTTCACCCTCTAGTCGAGGGTGAGATACTGGGTAGAAGTCGAGCGGTACGCGTTGGAAGATATAGGGTGCTTAGATTTAGAGTGATTCGCAGTTTGTGGTGTTGTTCTACTTCTCCATAGAGCCGCTCTTCGCTATTGACACAGTCTATAGAAGAATGCAAATACTGTCAGGAGAACCAGGTGGTCCCGGTTCTCGACAAAGAGATAGAACAGCAGCCCCGTGCCGGAAATAAATACCGAGGACATTGTCTTTCGTGTGAGCGCTGGCTTCCAATGTGCTCCGAGGAATACTTTCGAACCCACTCCGACCCTCATTATCTCCCTATCGGAGAACATGAAACCGTTCGACTCTCTGAAGTAGGAGTTGATGAGGGATTCTCGATGTCAGACCTTGTCGACCAAGGCACTGAACATAGTGTTTCTTCCCGGCAGTCGAGTGATGGACACGAAGTAGGGCAAAACCGAACGATGCGAAAGAAGGTCGTGATTGAGTGTGTTCTTGATATGACTGTTGAGGAGTTTATCGACAAGGAAACAGCCACTCAGTATCTATCTCATCGGTTCAGAGAACTAGGCTCGTGATCGCATGCCTCAACACTGTTATTGAGTACTGCTAACTCTTCGGCTCAGTTCTGAATAAACATTATCGAGATAGTCATTATTTCGATTATAACCTGTATATCCCCGTTCCCGAGAGAACAGAGCTTACAGAGTGAAATGGTTCATTCGAAGGCAGGCACTAGCTAATCGCCTCCAAGGTAACTCTCAAGCGTCGTGTCAGTGGAGTCTGCGAGGTAGTTCGTAATATCGTCTTTTTCCCAGCCGACGCAGGAGACAATACTCTCAGCGGCGCGGACAGCGGCGTCCTCGTACCAACCAACATCGTATGACTCGATGTCTTCGAATGGGAGACAAACCCGGTCAATGCCGCGTCCGTCGTCGTTGACGACGACGTACCGGACGGTTTGTCCCGGTGCGGGGCTGGTTTCGTGGTGTTGCGCGCGGCGGAGCGCTGCGACAGTGAGTGTTTCCTGAGTGTAGGCATCCGCGCGCTTCGAGACTCGGTTCGCAACGATGAGGTCATCCGTTGCCACGTCACCGCGGCGCAACGCCGTGAGGTGCCGGTGGAGGACGTCACACACGGCTTCTGGCGACCGTGTCGCATCGAACACGCGGAGCACGTCTTCCTGTACGGTGGTGACCCACGGTGGTGTGCTTCGCTGCCGAGCTTCGATAC
This sequence comes from Halorubrum shenae, assembly GCF_051194165.1. Taxonomy (NCBI): domain Archaea; kingdom Methanobacteriati; phylum Methanobacteriota; class Halobacteria; order Halobacteriales; family Haloferacaceae; genus Halorubrum; species Halorubrum shenae. Next base: position 17,718 of record NZ_JBLZNI010000006.1, read on the forward strand.
CGCGCATTTTGATCGCGTCACCGATTTCGTCAGCCGACGGTTCCTCATCTTGGCGTCGCTTCCCGAAGTATCGAGTTAACGCGCCACTCTCACCGTTCCGCATCGGACAGAAGGCGACCCAGTCGAATACGGACTCATGCTCAAGGGTGATGTCCGTGTCTGCGGAGATCTCTGCGGCGACTGTCGCAAGGGGGCGTTGATCACGGTCCGGGGCCGGAGTGACCCAGATTGAATCAACGATGCCGTGGAGGACACGCCATCCGGCGTCTTCAAGCGCTGTTTTCGCATCGAGGAGGATTTCCCGAGCGAATGCGTTGATTGCTTCGTGGCATTCGATCCGTCCGAACTTCGCGTTCGAGAAGCCCTGGTACCCGAAACAGGAGACGAGAATCCACTTAATCGCTGACGACGCTGATTTGAGTCGGTCGCGTTCAGCGTCGTCGATCGTTTCCTCAATCTGGTCTTTGATACGGCTACGCGCGTCGATGAGTGGACCGAGTACTGTCGGGAGGTACCCGTCGGTCTCACAAATCGAGTACCCGAGACCGGGGACATCATCACTATCGCAACAGCCGCATCGAACGGTTTCCGGGGAGATGTTACGCGTTCGAATGATGTTCGGGTACAGCGACGCAAAATCGAGCTCATGGACATCTTCGTGGACACCGACTGTCGGGGCGAACGTTGTCCCGCCCCGGTCGGCCACATCGAGTGTCGCTGCTGATTTGAACAGTTCTGGCCGCCATGCTTGCCACGGGACGAGGACATCACGGTCGCTGGCGGCACGGATCTGGAGGGCGGTGAGGACGCGCCCAATCGACGCCCAGCCGAGCTCTTCAAGCGGCAACCCAGCACGGTCCACAAGGTCAAGGCACCCAGCTAGCCCCGCTTCGTGATAGAAGAACGTATTCGACTCATCGATCACCGCACGGCCAGGAATCGTGTACCGGGCTGGGGAGTGCCCCACCTGCCCGTAACTCGTGTACGTGGATTCCCCTGCGAGTTGGGTGTATCCTGCGGCGCGGCCGAGCATGAAGTCTGAGACATTGTGTGTATCAGCAGCCTCAAACAGGAGTGGGATGAGATCCGCCGTGGACACGACAATGACGTCAGGGGCGCGTTCACGGACGCTGCGGTCAACGGCGTTAACGGCAGCTTCGGGTGTGGGCCCGGCGGCGTCACCGTCGATCGTGAGGTGCTTCAGGGCAGCGTTTCCGGATTTATGCGCTGGGACCGAGAGTGTGAGCGATCGCAGCGACCGGACAGATTGGTCTGGGCTGGCTGAGGTATTTGTTTCGAGGCAGTACCGGAACTGCCGGGTGAGATCGACGTTGTAACACGTGTATTCGGCCGGGTGGTTGAACTGCTGAACGCGTTGTGCGATGCGTCGCACGGCGTCAATACCCGTGGCGTCGATCCGGAGGAGCGGTTGCGGATCAGTCCGGAATGTTTGCCGGTGGGATTCACACTGTATGTCGGCGACCGCGTCTTGCCCGGACAGGAATGTTCGAAGCTCAAGTAATGAGTCGGACAGCACGTCACGGTCTGGCGGCGTCGGCGTCGGGCCACCACGCCGCCCGTACAAGTCGCGGACTGCATCACCGACGAACAACGTCGGTGTGTAGCCCTCGTGGACTGTCCGAGCAACGCCGCTATCTGTGACTTCCCAGTGAACGACATCACCAGAGGAGCGGAAATCAACCGTCAGCACCATCGGGACTGGTGGGTCCTTCGAGTTCGCTGATGCGCGCTTCGAGCTTATCGATTCGGCGTTCCTGTTCGATTGCGATGCTCACCAACAAGGGCGCGAATCGGTCCTCGTGATTCAACATCCCGGCGGCGTCCGCATGGTTGCGTGCGTACACGAACAACTGGTCGAATCGGGGTTGATCGCGGCGGCGCAGCGTCCGGCGATACGGTCCCCAGCGCCCCTCGATCGCTCGCAGCGTATCACGGTACGTCGGATTGGTCCGTCCCATCAGGAGATCTGTGGAGCTGTCTCCTCACTCACTACTGGTGTGTCATGCATCTGCGCTCGGTGGGCAAGCACTTCCTGCCAGTAGGCGAGCGTCGTCTGTACCCACCCGTCACCGAGGTGGTACACGAGCGCGTCGACATCGCCAGCTGCGTCGGTGAATCGTGGGCCGAACTGTGTGTTCTGGCAGTGAAGCTGCGTCTTCGCCGCGTTCCCAACTGGCTTCGTGAACTCGTCGTCGCGCGATCGCGTCATCACAACTGGGACATCATGGACACGCCCGACGCGCGCAAGCGCGGCAATCGACCGGACGAGTAACTCCTTCGCATGGGTTGTCGAGATATCGCCGTCACGGTACAGTCGATCGATCCCAGTCGCAACCACGACGCTAGGGTTAGTCACATGCTCACCAGCGAGGCGGTCGAGCAACGACATCTGTTGATATGCGGTGAACCCCCGCGCGACGTGTACCCGATCGAGATACCGCCGGTCGGGGACCAGTTCACGCAACCGCGTCGTCTGTGCAGTTCCTGCCGCGTCAACCCAGTACGCATCACCTGACCCAGCGAACACACAATCGAGTAGCAGTGACTGGACCGGTGTCGCGCCAAGATCCGAATCGACGTCCACCAACGTGAGTCCTGCATCAAGCTCCGGAAGCTCAACACGCGGCTGTTGTCGAGACATGTCCATATCCAACGTCTGCCTCGTGATATTCAAAGGAGTGAGCCATACACGTGTAGTGAAACTGGAAGTGGAGCCAGTGCGCGAATAGACTTCCATCCAATCGGACCTCTTGAACTCCTATTCTTCAGATTCGAAATGAGCTGAAACATCTGGTGGACGAGAGTAGCCCGAGTGTAGATCCACACAACCTGGGGATCTGTCTCTCGTTCCATATGAAACACACCTCTGAGAAAATATCGTTCGTTTCTAAGAGCGTTTTCTCTAATACCTAATTGTAGGAATACTCGCTCTCTTATATTCTAATTTTGTTGGTTGAAATATTGAAACCACATCAAATACGATCAAGAGTACCTTATCATAATAATATTCAGTAATTATCTGGAGAAATAATAGTACCGGGGGGACGGGGGTGTCCCGAGTGTAAATCTGCGAGAACGGGGGGCCCTGTCTTATTCCATATGAAACACACCTCTGAAAACGCATCTATTTGCTCAAAGAGTGCTTAAATTGCTCTGCTAAAAGGCAGTGTTTCTACAGTCGACTGGAATTCACCGGATCTTGTGAATCGTCCGAGGACGAGCCTCGACACTTTCTGCTTCGATGACGCGCTTTACAGATATCGAAGTGGTGTCCTTAGGAAGAATACATTGTTCTGTCAATTTATTAAAAATCGTAGCATGTCTCTTTTGTTTATTTGTTAACCTTGATATTCTATTTTATTTGAATATCGACTGCTCTTTAACGTCTATTATAAAGTTTTTGGTTAGTAATAGTAGTAGTAGTACTATTAGACAGATAGTAATAATATAAATATGCTGTATAAACGTCTTAGCTCGTAGATAAAGGCAGAGAAGTAAAAGTACTTATTCTTATGAATAGACTAACGTAAGGTAAATATAAACTCGCATTTATACCTGTATCGTCTTCACGAGTTTATTCTGCTCCTTCCCCCTCCCCCAGTTTTTGAATTTACACTCGGGGCACCCCCCTCCCCCCGGTACTATTATTCATATAGAAAATTCGGATATACTATTACAAACCACTACTATATGATTGTTTTTAGAGGGATATAAAAGTTCAACTACTAAATCGTGGAATGTAGAGAATACAGTCGTATTATAATCGTCTTCCCGCGTTCGAATTGTCGTCAGGGGTATCGAGCTTTCGGGCAAGACGCACATACTCCTGCTTACTGTTCTGCTCGATAACCGTATCATCGGTCATATCGATCTCCTCTTTGAGTGTATCGAGACGGCGGATGATGCCTACGACATCCTGACCGAGAAGATTGTCTTCCGGGCCGAATGTGAACCCATTGTCAGTCTGGTAGTTGTCGCGTCGTGACTGTGCGCGCCGATAGCCATCATCGATACTATTGGCGTTGGCCGCGCAGTCGGCGGGGTCGTCGTCTACGGATCCGTCGCTTGCACACACGATCTCGTTGTCGTCTGGGATAACGTGATCTTCTGCATCGATGAGGTCGATGTCGGTAAGGTCGGTAATAGCCGCTTGATTCGACTGCCGTCCATTATTATCTTCGTCTGTCGTCATAGATACCTCACCACACACGTACAAATGCGCTTATACGCGCTCGTCCCATTTGTGAAACTCGGTCACATGACCGAGCAGGGGCGAGTGTCGTTGTGGGCTTATCTAATCCTGTCGACAGTACGCGTATAAACTTCCGGGTGGTGGGATATGATAACCGGATCAAACCCGACTTCTAACACCCCCTGTCGAGTGTACAATAGCACCGAGAACGGCGGAGCGCTCCTCAACGAGCCGACACCAGCAGCAACCACCGCAAAGAATATCAACCGCATCTGGAATATACTCCCAGAGAAGCGTGAGTAATCAGCCCAAACCGCACTAGTAGTCTACAATCAGCTGTTTATTGCATTGCTTTTTGATAGTCCGAGGCGATTTGATCGTCGTCGTCCTCAACGTAGTCCATCGTCTGTTGGATACGCGCGTGCCCTGCGATGCGTCTGACCTGATGAATGTCCAGCGACTCACAATCGTTCACCCAATGAGAGATAGCGGATCTTCGAATCCGATGAGTCGTAACGAACCACTCTTTGATTTCATCGTTAGGACCCGGATTGACCGGACGTAGAGGTCGCTGTACTCCAGCATTCTTGGCTGCTTGCTTGACGACGTTGTTTATCTGTGGTCCCGGCATTTCGGAACTCTGAGTGGTGACCAAGATATTCCCCGAGTTGGGTTCCACTGCGGACGAAAAGGAATGACGAACTCTTTGGCACCACCGCTTCAGTTGGAATCGAAATTCTTCCGGGAAATAAACATCACGTCTGATTAGGCCGCTATGTTCCTTCCGTTCCAACTTGGCACTTTGAACAGTGATATTACACTCCTCCCAGTCGATCTGGTCGATATCTAATCTCGATAGTTCGACACTCCGACATCCGGTATACCAGTTTAATCTTACCGCGATCTCGTTTCTAAGGCGCGTTTCCGGTGTCTTACCTGGGACCGACTCGAACAGTAGCTTGATTTGATTCGGTTTGAGAGCGAGAATATTTTCGGAATCGTCCCGAGCACCATCGAGATCCTCATGCGCAAAATCGTGTTGGAGTTTGTACTCTGCTTTGTTTTCGTGGATGTTGTACTTGTCTTTCAGGTCGATCGTATCCCGGTTCTTACACGGGTGGCCGTTTTCAAGTTCAAGTCGATCCTCCGCAGCATCGTTTTGGACGATACTGTAGAAAGACTGGACGGAACGGTAATACGAACCCCGAGTTGTATCCGCGAGGTGTGAGTTCACCTGGATGTATCCTTTGACATCGTCAGTCGTAGCGGCGAGGGGATCGATATTATTTGATTCACAAAACGCCAACCAGTAGCGCACTTCACGGCGTCGGGTTGTGATAGTGGATTCTTTCGTCCCGTCCTTTTGCTGTTTAAGACTCTCCAGATACAAGCCCAGTAACTCCTCCATATCTGGGGAAATCTGTTTGTCCGGAGGACTGGAGTATTGCCCTTTCTGGTTTCTCTGTATCATACTCGAACCCAGTACCGTTGTCCACCGACCGTCACACTCTCAATATCCTCCGTAGTGCGACGTTCTAGGTAGACAAGTGCTTGCCACACGATGTGATCGTCTTCCTGTCGCGCTTTCTGAGCGATATCGGTTACAGTGCCGTCCGGAAGCTTCTCTGGGTCGTTCTGCTGGGCATACTCGATAGCAGCCTCATACGCCTCAACTTCGTCGTCTACCTCCCCAGCTACTCTCAATAGGTCGTCAGAGAGATCATTGTATCTCGGGATGAACTCAACGACCTCCATTGCCAAGTCAGAGGTGTCTTCCCTTGCTGGTGCTTGCTCTTCACTAATCGATTCCAAATCGATCTGGCGCTGTAATGATTCAACGAGTGCCTGGAGGGTATCCAGTTGTTCGGTGACTTCAGAGAAGTCTATCTCTTGAGTGCCACCTACGTCATCGAGTACCCCTATTGGCACGTACTCGTTATTGATCTCCCTATCGACAGCGCGGCGGACGAGAGAAGTGAGAGTCTCACCGTCCTCCAGTGTGTCCTTCCACTCCTCTTTCTTCGAGGGGGGGACACGAACGTTGAGTTTGACTTTGCTGTGTGAGCCGCTGGACATACCCGCGGCTACGTGGACTTACTAAATAAAGTGTGGGACCCCAATGGGGTTACTCGTTGCCGAACATCTGGCGCATCATCGGGTGCATCTCCATCAGCTGCTCTTCGGCGATCTCTTCGTACAGCTTGTACGTGATGGAGACCGCAAGCAGCAGCCCGGTTCCGGAGACTTGTCCGATAGTGCCGAGCAGGTTCGCCATGACGGCGAGCAGCCCGACGAGGGCGCCGCCGATGACGGTCACCTGCGGGATGTACCGCTCCATGACCTTCTCGACGACCTGCGGGTTCCGGCGGAAGCCGGGAATCTGCATCCCGGAGTTCTGGATCTGCTTCGCCGTCGCCTCCGGGCCCATCCCGGTGGTCTCGACCCAGAAGATGGCGAAGATCGCGCCGCCGACGACCATGAACGTGAGGTCGATCGCCAGCCGAACCGCGATCATCCACGGCTCGACCGACGCCGGAATCTCACCGAGGAACCACATCCAGTCGGTCCGGCGCTGGATCGGGTTCAGGTAGTAGAAGAACCCGGAGAGCGGCTGCCCCTGGTCGCTGTAGACGCCGAGCCACCCGGGCATCCCCGCCCACTGCGAGGAGAGGAGCTGCCCGAGGAACTGAATGTTCGCCTGCAGCGCGCGAACGAGGATCATCGGCAGGACGGACGCGTAGATGAGCTTCACCGGGAAGCGCCCGCGAGCGCCCTTCACCCGCGCGTGCGACAGCGGGATCTCGACACGGACCGACTCCGCGTAGACGACGATCCCGAAGATGAACACGGTGGTGAAAAGCGCCAAGATGCTCCCGGGGTCGAACAGCAGGTTCTGGAGTCCCTCCGCCGTGAACGGCGACAGCGACACCGGCACGTCACCGACGATGATGCCGTACCAGCTCGCGAAGAAGCCGGACGCGCCGAGCGCCGAGAAGCTGAAGAAGCCGCCGACGATCTGCTGGCTCACCGCCGCGATGATGAACAGCCCGACGCCGGAGCCGACGCCCCACTTGCTCACGATCTCGTCCATGAACAGAAGGAGGACGCCGCCGACGAAGATCTGGGCGAAGATCAGCGACTTGACACCGAACGTCCCGATGCCGAGCGCCTCCCCGACGGCCGGATCCGCGGGGAGAAACGCGCCAGTGAACACCATGGGCGCCGCCGTCAGCGCCGTGACGATGATCACCAGCAGCTTCTGGAGGCCCTGGTACAGGACCTGGTCGCGCGGGTCGTCAGTGTCGAGCCCCAGCAGGTTCGCACCGCCTAACAGCTGGAGGACGATGGACGCCGTGACGATCGGTCCGATACCGACCTGCAACAGCGAGCCGGACGAGCCGGCGAGCACCGACCGGAACTGCCCGAAGAAGTCAGATCCCTGACCGACGGCCAACCCGAACGGGTTGATATTGGTCAGGAAGAAGTAGACGACCAGGATGCCGGCCGTCCACATGAGCTTCCGCTTGAACGGAACGTGACCCGCGGGTCGTTCCACAACGGGCATCCGCGTGAGCACCGGTTCGGCGACCTCCTTCCAACTCATTGGTTACGCCTCGTCGTCCTCGTCGTCAGAAGTGTTTTCCGGTTCGTCAGCGGCCTCTTCGGCGCGCTCGGAGAGCGCCGCCTCGCCGCCGGCTTCCTCGATGAGTTCGACCGCACCAGCGGTGAACGCGTCAGCGGTAACGCGGAGCTCACGGCGGACCTGCCCGCCACCGAGCACCTTCACGACGTCAGCCTCGTAGCCGTCCTCGACGACGTCGCGCGCGTCGATGACGTACGCGTCGCCGTCTTCCTCGGCGAGGTCCTCTGCGGCGTACAGCGCCGCGTCCTCGTCGAGCTTTTGGACCGTCACTTCGAGGACTTCGGTCTGTGCGCTCTCGGGGCGCTTGAATCCGTACTTGCCGAGCGGCCCGTAGTTGTGGAACTCGTGTTTCGCGCGACCGGCCGCGCCGCGGCCGCCGCGGTGACCGGCACCGCGCCGGTTCTTGTGCGTTCCGCCGCCGTGCGTTCGAGATCCGCGCTGTCGACGTTTCTTGCTCGTCATCGCATCGCCTCCAGAAGACTATCGATCTCCTCGCTGGTGTGTTTCCCGAGTTCGCCGCCCTCGATCACCGGGTGTTTGATTCCCTCGTGACCGCCGCGGGGGGCGTGGAGCCGGAGCGTCGGCGAGAGGCCCTGCTCGCGCAGGGTCGTCTCCTCGTCGACGAGCGCCTCGGCCAGCGCCTCGAGATCGGCGTACTCGGTGTTGTCGTCGATCCACTCGTCGTCGATGTCGGCGGAGCCCTCCAGGGGCTCGCCGCGTCGCGCGATAGTGGTCGTGACGGCCTCGACGCTCGGTTCCCCGAACGCGACGACGTCGTTTACCTTGGCGATCATGCCGCGGTACGACTCCGTCTCGGGAACGAGCGTCGCGTGGTTGACGCGCCCGATGTTCAGCATATCGAGCGTGTCCTCGACGCCGTATTCGAGATTCACGTCGCCGCGGAGCTGTACGATCGCTTGCATCACTCGCTCACCTCGTCGTAGTGGACCTCACGCGCGTGTTGCGGAGTGCGGGACTGCGCCGCGTTCTGCAAGGCGTTGAACGTGGCCTTCGCGAGGTTCACGGTCGTCCGGGTGTTGCCGTCGGAGTTCGTCCAAGCGTCCTCGACGCCGGCGAGCTCCAAGATGTTCCGGACCGTCTCCGCCGCGGCCAGCCCGAGCCCCTGCGGGGCGGGCTGGATCTCGACGGTGACAGAGCCGGCCTTCCCCTCGGCCTTGCGGGTGAGGGAGTTCATGCCGCCGGGCTGGTCCTCCCAGGACCCGGAGCCGCGGTCGACCTTGATGATGTTCAGCTTCGCGACGTCGATCGCCTTCTGGATCGCGCCGCCGACCTGGTCGTCTCGGGCCTGTGCGTAGCCGAGGTAGCCGTCGCGGTTGCCCACGGCGACCACACAGCGGAACTTCACGCGGCGGCCGGAGTCGGTCATGCGCTGGACCATGTTGATGTCCAGCACTTCGTCTTCCAGCCCCGGGAGGAGCTGATCGACGATTTCGGCCTCCTTCATCGGGAGACCGGAGTCGAGCGCCTGTTCCATCGACGAGATGTCGCCGTTCTGTACCTTGCGGCCGAGTCGTGTCCGCGGTTCCCAGCCGTCGTTGTGTCTACTCATGGTTCTCCTGGATTGTCGCGAGCACGTCGTCGAAGTGCTCGGGTACGTCGGCCGCGTCGAAATCGCCGCCATACAGCGGCTCGTCGAGCTGCTCGGCGTACGCGGCGATATGCTCGCCACGCGTGCGCGACCAGTCGGCCAGCACGTCGTCGTTGTGCGGGATTTCGAGGCCGGCGTCGATCGCTCCTTCCTGTACTGCGAACGTCTTGTTGCCGGGCGTCGCCGTGTTGAGCCCGATGTCGAGGACGGCCTCGTCGAGGCCGGCGTCGACAGCGCGGGCGCCCGCGAGGTACCCGGTGAGGTACGCGCTGGGGAGGTTGCCCGTGGGGGCGTCCCAGCCGTACTCGCCGAGCTCCTCGCTGGAGGCGGCCGCGTGAGTCTCATCGCCGTCGGATCCGGGAGTCACCAGCTGCGCCCTGACGTGAGCGTTGCTCACCCGGGCGACCAGGCGAGGCTTGCCCGATTTCAGCAGGCGCAACCTCTGATGGTAATCCGTCCGGACCTCGCGGCGGCGCCGCATCGGCACCTTGTATCGTGGTCCTGTTGCCATTACTCGGTCACCTCGTAGCCGTACTGCGTCTGAATGAACGCTTCCAGTCGCGCGACGTCCTCAAACTCGCCACCGCTCGACTTGTTGTAGAGCGTGCGGTATTCGCTGGCGTCGAGCACGTCTTCCTCGTCGCGAAGTTCCTTCAGGCGGGCGCGCTGCGCGCGGATCCGCGCCTTCCAGTCGTCTTTCGTGTTCTGTCGCGCACCGGCCTTCCCCTTGCGGGTACCGGCGCCGGACTTGTGTCCGTACGAGCGCTTCTCGGCGCGCTCGCGGGCCTGACCGCGGGAGTTCGTCTTCGCGTCCTTCGCGCGGATGGTGCCCTGTTCGATGAGTTCGCGGACGTCCTCTCGCGTGATGGCGTCCTCGATCTCCTCCTGTGCTTCGGGGTCGAGCCAGACGCGGCCCTTGCCGACGTCCAGCTCGTCCGCTGCGAGCCGTTTCTGCGCCTTCAGATCACTCATCGTCGACCTCCACTTCGACGTAGGTCGGGTTCAGCACGCGGATCTCGCGCTCCTCCGCCTCGTCTTCGATCAGTTCGCGCTTGCGGCCGCCGACCTTCGAGGCGATCCGCACCGCCTGCGTGTCGCCGTCGACGCCGTCGAGGTCGTCCGTGTTGTGTACACGGACCTCCTCGAAGCCGCTCGGGTGCAGGTCGCGGGACGCCGTCGGCGAGCGGAAGCCCGCCTGGACGACGGGCCCTTTCGCCTTCATACGGCGGCGCTGCTTGGAGAGCCCGCCGCGCGGCTTGCGCCACGACGTCGGGATCCGCTTTTTCTTGTGGTAGTCCTGCCGGTTGAACTGCGGTTTCCCCTCGCGGTGCTTCTGTGCGAGCGCGCGAGCGGTCTCGTCGTCCAGTTCCGGCGTCTTGTCCGCGTGACCGCGGGGGCGAAGCTCCGTCTCGACGTCCTCGTCGGCGTCGGCCTCGTCGGCCTCCTCCTCCTCGTCCGTCTCGTCTTCGATCTCCGCGTCCGCCTCCTCGTCGACCTCCAACCCGCCGACGTCGGCCTTGATACGCGCTGCGAGCGCGTTACCGACGCCGTCGACCTCGGAGAGTTCCGACTGGGAGGCGGCCTTCACGTCCTCGACCGTCTCGTAGCCGGCCTCGCGAAGGGCGTCCGCCTTCGAGGGACCGACACCGCTGATGTCTTCCAGTTCTTCGGCCATTGGTTAGGCACCTCCGGTGGGCTTCTCGACGATGTACACGCCGTCTTGGAAGACGCGCGTGTCCTTGTCGGTCACCTTCGTCAGCTGTTCGATGTCGGCGGCGGTCTGCCCGACGGCCTCCTTATCGGAGCCCGAGAGGCTGACCGTCTCGCCGTCTATCTGTACGTCCGTGTCCCCGCGGATCGGGGTGCGTCGCTGTGCTCGCTCGCCGAGGAAGTTCTCGATGACGACCTCGTCGCCCTCCACGGTCACCTGCATCGGGAAGTGGGCGTAGTACACTTCCATCGTGTACTCCCATCCGTCGGTGACGCCGTGGATCATGTTGGCGACGTGGCTCTCGAAGGTGCCGACCGTGGCGTTCGTCTTCGCGTCCTCGTTCTCGGAAGCGATCGCGACGACACCGTCCTCGACCGTGACCTCGACGTCGGGGTACCAGAGGCGTCGCGTAACGCTTCCGTTGGGACCCTCGACGGTGAGTTCGAGGTGGTCGGTCTCGGCGGAGACGTCGTCCGGAATCTCGATTTCGACTCTGTTCATTGTTAGTAGACGTATGCGATCACTTGGCCGCCGATGCCCTCGTCGCGGGCCTCGTAGTGGCTCATGACGCCGTGGCTCGTCGTGACGATGAGCGTCCCGTAGTCACGGGCGGGGAGGTATCGCTTCTCCCACTTCTCGAACTCGTCGGCACCCGCGGAGTAGCGGGGCTTGACGGCGCCACACTCGTTGATCGCTCCTTTCAGTTCGACCTCGAACTTCCCGGCTTTCCCGTCGTCGACGTACTCGAAGCCGTCGACGTACCCGCGGTCGTAGAGGACCTCGAGGACGGAGCCGATGATGTTAGAGGCGGGCTCAACCGTGTACGACAGGTGGCCAACGCTCTCGGCGTTGTCCATGCCGGCCAGCGCGTTGGTGAATGGATCGTTTCCCGTCATGATCAGCTGTACTTCTCGAATCCCATATCTCGGGCGACCTCGCGGAAACACTGCCGGCAGAGGTTGATGTCGTACTTGCCGACAAGCCCCTGCTCGCGGTCGCACCGCCGGCACGTGTGCCGGGAGCCGGTGCGTTTCGACGCGTGTTCGCCCGTGTCGTTGTTCGCTTCGCTCATTCCGTTACCTCAACGTCGAAGTTCGTTTCGAGGAACGCAGCCGCGTCCTCGGCGGTCATCCGGTGTTTGTGCGGGATCGAGGCGGTCGCCTTGTCCCGCTTCGACACGCGGTAGCCGGGACGGACGATGGTCGTCGTCACGTCGAGGCCGTAGATGCCGATGTTCGGGTTGTACTCCTGGCTCGGGAAGTCGGTGTGGTCCTCGACCCCGAAGCTCAGGTTGCCCGTGTCGTCGAACTGACTCTGTGAGACGTCGACGATGTCGAGCGCGGTCGCGAGGAACTCGTGTGCGTCCTCGCCCCGCAGCGTCACCTTGACGCCGATCGGGTCGCCCTTGCGGATCCCGAACTCGGCGATGGTGCGCTTCGAGGTGGTCCGGACCGACTGCTGGTCCGTGATCTCCTCGATGATTTCCTCGGCGTCCGCGAGCGGCTCACCGCCCTGCCCGACGCCCATGTGGACGACGACCTTCTCCAGGTACGGCTCGCGCATCTCGTGCGACGCGCTCTCGGATTCACTCATCCGAATCACCCGTCTCGTCGGCGTCGTCGCCGGTGAAGTTCTCGTCGATGACGACGAGGTACTCCTCGACCGTCTCGTAGCCGTCCTCGTCGTCGCCGACGAAGACCGTGTTCGAGCCGGAGCCGAGCGTGACGTCGATGTCGGCCACCTCGCCGATACGGCCGGCGTGTTGGCCGGCAACGGCGGTGACGAGGGCGCCCTCTTCGTACTCGAAGTGGGCGACGATCTCCTTCGACTCGTTGTCGACGACGATCGAGTCCTTCGTGTCGTACTCGGTGTCGGCGTCCACGATGACGTTCGTCCCGTCGTGGAGCGTCAGCTGCGCGTCGCCACCGGGGACGACGGACTTGTTCGTGATCTTCCCGAGCCGGCTGCCCGCTGCTTCCTCGTCGACGGGGGTCAGCGCGAGCCGACCGCCCTCGTCGGGGAAGACGCGGAAGAACTCCCCGCGCTCGGGGAACGCCAGGATGTCGAACATCCCGATCGGACGCTGCTCGTCCGAGACCGCGTCCCCGTTGACGAGGACCGAGTCGTTGTTCAGCGCGTAGCGCGCCTCCTTGGTCGAGTCGACGTAGCCGAGCACGTCCCGCAGCAGGACGACGAGCGGAACGCCCGCCTCACCGTGCGGGCCGGCGCCGGCCTTGACGGTGAACGTGTTCGTCTTGCGTTCGACCGGCCAGGAGTTCGGTACTGCCAGTCGCTTCTGATGTCGCGTCATTCGTTATCCTCCTGGAGCCGCGCCTCCCGGCGCTCGTCTTCCAGGTCCAAATCGGTCACCCGGGCGTTACTCGCCGGGATGGGACGGGGAACTTCCTCCCCGTCCGCCTTCTCGACGGTGACGTCCTCGACGGTGATCCGTTCTGCGGACAGGTCGACCGAGATGACCTCGGCCTCCGTGCCAGCCGCGTCGCCGCGAAGCACCTCGACGGTGTCGCCGGCGTTGACGCGGACGTTCCGCTGACCGTACTCCTCGCGGAGCTCCTCTGTGAGGGTGGCCCGGACCTGGTTCTGCCGCTCGTGGAGCGGCGCGGTCTCCGACCGTTTTCGTTGTTTGCGTGGCTGTTTCGTCATGATTAGACGATCATCGTCGCAGTCGAGGCGATGCTCCCGAATCGTTCGGCGACCTCGCGGGCGACGGGGCCTTTGATCTCTGTGCCCCGCGGCTCCTCCAGGTCGTCGATGATGACGGCCGCGTTGTCCTCGAACTTTACACGGGTTCCGCTCGGACGGCGGATCGGCTTGCGCTGGCGGACGACGACCGCCTCCAGCACCTGCCGCCGCATCTCCGGGGTCCCTTTGGTGACCGAGACGGTCACCTTGTCGCCGATACCTGCCTTCGGGTGGCGATTCTTGGTGCCGGAGTAGCCGGCCACCGAGATCACCTTCAGCTCACGGGCGCCGGTGTTGTCGGCGCACGTGATGAGCGAGCCCTTCGAGAGCCCCTGCGTGACGTCGGCCTTGAGCGCCTCCATCACTGATCACCCGACAGGTTCTCGACGACGACGTGGGACTTCGTCTTCGAGAGCGGTCGCGTCTCCGCAATTTTCACTTCGTCACCGACTTCGAGCGAGTCGAGCACGCCCGGCACGTGAGCCGGGATGCGCGAGCGACGCTTCATGTACCGGTCGTATTTCGGTACAAACACGTCGTACTCTCGCTCGACGATGACGGTCTTTGCCATGTCCGTCGACACGACCGTTCCCTCACGGGTCTGGCCGCGGACGGAGAGCTGCCCGTAAAACGGGCACTTCTCGTAGTCGTAATCCTCCGGGTTGTCTGGCTCCGGAGGCGTGGGTACGTCGATTCCTATCGCCATTGTGTGACACCTTGTTCGGTGCGTTCGGCGGGTCGATGCCGTAACCGTTCGCCATCCACCGTCGCGTAGACCACGTCTTTGCACTCGCCGCGTCGGCTCGCCGGACCCACGTCGTCACCGGTGACGACGCTTGTGGACCCGGACGGGCCAGACTGACGGGGGCGAACCCCCGTAGTATCCGACCCGAGTTGGGACGTGGACCCCGACGACTCGTCGTCGTCGGCGGCTTCATCTGTGTGAACGGTCGGGACATCGACGACCGCGAACTCGAACGTCGCGCCCGACTTGGGCACGCGTTTGTCCCCCGATCCCGTTCGCACCACGAGGGTGCTGAACGTCTCGGACAGCACGCGACCGGCGATACCCGCGTGGGCGTCGCTGTCGGCGTCGGCCACCCGAACCGGGAGGCCGACGAGTTCGTGCCGAACGAGTGTGTCGGGGGATATCATCGTTATTCGTCGAAGTCGCCTTCTTCCGCTTGGATCGTCTTGATCCGCGCGATCGTCTTCTTCAGCTCGTTGACGCGGCCAGGGCTCTCCGGCATTCCGCCGGCGGCCCGCTGCGCCTTCGAGTTCAGCAGCTCGGTCTCGAGCTCCTCGAGCTCGACTTGGCGCTCGGCCGCGGTCATGTCGCGGATCTCGTCGGTGTAGAGGATCGCCATTTATTCGTCCTCCTCGTCTTCGTCCGCGGCTTCCATCTCTGCGACGAGATCGGCCGCTTCCGATTCGATCTCCTCGTCGAGCTCGTCGATGTCGTCCGCGTCGGCGTCGCCGACCGGTTCCTCTTCGGCGACGTCGGTCGCCTCCGTGGCCGTGTCCTGCGACTCCTCGACGACCTCCTCGACGACCTCTTCGTCGATGACATCGGCGGGGTCCTCGTCGGGGACTTCGACGTCGTCGTCGGCGCCCGCGGCGGGCACCTCTTCGGGCTCCTCCTCGAGGAGCGCCTCGACGCCCTCGTCGTCGCCCGCGGCAGCCTGCTCGACCTCCGGGACCTCGGCGTCCTCGAGGATGTCGAAGTCGTCGGGGAGCTGCGCGCCCGGCGGGATGATCTTCACGTTGACACCGATCGTCCCGAGCTTCATGACGGCGACGCCCTGCCCGTGGTCGACCACTTCTTGGGCCGGCTCGCCGTTGTGCTTGATGTAACCGCGGTTGAACTTCTCGACGCGGGAACGCGCGCCGGTGACCTTCCCTGACAGGACGATCTCGGCGCCCAGCGCGCCGGCGTCCATAATCCGGTCGATCGTCGTGTGACCGGCCTTCCGGAAGTACCAGCCGCGCTCCAGTGCGTTCGCGAGACGGTCCGCGACGATCTGGGCGTTCAGGTCAGGCTCGTCGACCTCCTGAACGTCGATCTGCGGGTCGTCCATGTCGAAGCGGTCCTCGAGCTCGGTGGTGATCTTGCGGATGTTCTTCCCGCCCTTCCCGATCACCATACCGGGCTTTTCGGCCTTCAGGACGATCTGCGTGCCCATCGGCGTCTGGGCGACATCCATGCCGCCGTAGCCGGCGCGGCCGAGCTCGTCCGCGAAGAACTCGTTGATCTGTGAACGGCGCAGGCCGTCCTCGATGAATTGGTGTTCGTCAGCCATTATTCGTCAGCCTCCGGCTCCTCGATGATGAGCTCGACGTCGGCGAGCGTGGTGTTCCACTGGGTGGCGCCCGCGGCTCGCGGGTTCCGCCCGGGTCGTTCGCCGACCTTGTGGGGGGCGATGTGCTTGATGACCATGTCGTCGCCGTCGAACCCTTGTTCGTCCGCGTTGTTCTTGACGTTCTCTAAGAGCTTCAGGAAGTCCTTGGCGGCCTTCGCGGGGTAGCGCCCCGCGTCCCAGCCGTCGATGTCGGAGCGGTGGCCCGCGCCGGCATTGTGCTGGCGCATCGGCACCGAGGTCTCCTCGTCGATAACTTCCTGGAGGTACTCCTCGGCGTCGGCGACCGTCTCGCCTTTGATCTCCCGGGAGATCTCCTTGCTGTCCTTCACGCTGATGGGCCGGTCGCGGAGCATCCCCTTGGCGGTGGTCTCCGGGTCGGCCTCGACGCTGTAGTTGATTCCCATGGATTACTTGAGGGGCACGAACTTCGAGGACCGGGTCGCGCCGATGCCGGCCTGACCGTGTTCGACGGTGCTTCGAGTCAGGTGGAACTCGCCGAGGAAGTGACCGATCATCTCGGGTTCGACCTGCACGCGCTCGAAGCTGTGTCCGTTGTACACGGAGAAGGTGACGCCGACGAACTCCGGCAGGATCGGCATGTCGCGCAGATGCGTCCGGATCGGATCGTCCGCCGTCGTCTCCTTGTCGCGGCTCCGGGCCGTCTCCAACAGCTTCTGCTGTTCGGTGCCCAGTCCGCGAACGATGCTTCGCCGCTGGCGTGCGGGGAGCAGTTCCGCGACTTCGTCTACGTCCATCTCCTGCAACTCGTCGAGCGAGTGACCGCGGTAGGCAAACTCCTTGCCTTCACGGCCTGTTCGGTAGTCAGAACTCATTTGTTGCTACCTCGTCCGGTGCGCTTGGATGCGATGTCACCGACCTTCCGTCCCGGCGGGGCGTCCCGCGAGACCGACTTCGGCTGGCCGGGGTGTTGGCGACCGCCCCCGCCGAAGGGGTGGTCGACGGCGTTCATCGCGACGCCGCGCACGCGCGGGTATTTGGTCCCACGCGCTTTCATCTTGTGGTACTTGTTACCGGCCTTGACGAAGGGTTTCTCCGTCCGACCGCCGCCGGCGACCACGCCGATCGTGGCGCGGCACTGCGGGTCGAGCCGTTTGACTTCACCGCTGGGAAGCTCGACGACCGCGACGTCGCGGTCGTGGGTGAGAAGCGTCGCCGACACGCCGGAGGCGCGCGCGAACTTCCCGCCGTCCCCACGATTACTCTCGACGTTACAGACCGGAACACCCTCGGGGATCTCCGCAAGCGGGAGCGTGTTCCCGGGCTTGATCTCCGCGGAGACGCCGACCTGAATCGTCTCGCCCACGCGCACGCCTTCCGGCGCGAGCACGAGCCGACGGTCGTCGTCCTCGAACTCGATCTCCGCGAGCGGAGCCGAGCGGGCGGGGTCGTGTTCGATCCCGACGATTTCGCCGGTGATCGTGTCCACGTCTTCGAGCTTCTTGTGCGACAGTTCTGCCTTATAGCGGTGGGAGGGGGCCCGGAACGTCGGGCCGCCGCGTCCACGCCGCTGTCCTTGAATTCGTCGTCCCATCTTAGAACACCCCGATGCGCGATGCGATCTCGGTCGCGTCGTCGTCGTCGGAGAGCGTGACGGTGGCCTTCTTGCCGCCCTGCGGGGTCACCTGCGTGTTCACGTCGACGACGGAGACGTCGTACCGGTCCTGCACTTCCTCGCGGACCTCGGGCTTGGTCGCGTCGATGTCGACGAGGAACAGCAGCTTATTCTTGAAGTCCATCTCGTTCATCGCCTGCTCGGTGACGATCGGATGCTCGATGATGGAGTTCATCGGTCGGCCACCTCTTCGACGGCGCTCTCGGTCCACAGCGTGAGTCGACCCGGGTGCGTGCCCGGCGCGAGGTCTTCCGCGTTGACCTCTCGCGCGGTCGCGACGTCGACGCCCGAAAGGTTGCGGGCGGCGCGGGACGGCTCCTCGCTGGTGACGACGAGCACGGACTTCGGCTGGCTGTACTTGCGACCGCGGGTCTTGCCGCGGCCGGCTCGAACGGAGCGACCGTCCTCGGCGCGCTCGATGTCGGCGTCGGCGCCGACGGCTTCGAGGACGCCCAGGGCCTCCTGGGTCTTTTCGAGGTCCTCGAACTCGTCGCTCACGACGAGCGGGAGATCGAGGTCCTCGTCGAACGCGTGTCCGCGCTCGGCGACCAGCTCGGCGTCAGCGGTGGCCGCGATGGCCGACCGGATAGCGAGCTGTCGCTCCTTGTCGTTGAGGCTCTTCGTCTGGTCTTTCTCGGCCTTCGGCGGGTGCGCGGCGCGCCCGGAGACCGCGCTCGGGACGCGGCGGGCGACGTTCTCGGAGCGCGGGATGTGTGCGAGCCCGCGTCCGGAGCCGAACGACTCCGCGGGGGTTCGCAGCCCGGCGAACTCGTCGGCACCGTAGGCCTGTTTCCGGTTAGCCTGTGCGGCGGAGACCGCCCGACCGATGAGGTCCGGTCGGAACGCGGTCTCGAAGATCGCCGGCAGCTCGATGCTCCCGGCATCCCCGCCGTCCAGGTCGTGTACTGTTGCGTTCATGAATTATCCCTGGTTGGATGCGGTGGATACGTACCGGACCTCGGGATCGAGGCGCGGCTGGTCGTTCGGCCGGATGGCCGGGCGGAACCGAAGCAGGCGCTTGTCCGGACCGGGCAGCGAGCCCTTGATGAGCGCGTACTCGCCGTCGACCTCGCCGTAGTTGACGAAGCCGCCGTCGACGGAGGCGTCGTCGCCCTCGCCGAAGTCGATGAGGCGCTTGTTGAGCTCGGTGCGCTGGTGGTAGCCGGTCTGCCCCTGCTGGGGAACGGTGGAGCGAACGCGGGAGGGGTTCCACGGACCGAGGTTACCGATCCGGCGCCGCCATCCCTGGCGGGCGTGTTTGCCCTTCCGCTTTTGAACGCCCCATCGCTTGACGGGACCTTGGGTCCCCTTCCCCTTCGTGATGCCCGACACGTCGGTGTACTGACCCGCGCGGAAGACGTCGCCAAACTCGTGGGCGCCGCCCTCAGCGACGAGGTCGAGCCCGAAGTCGACGCGCTCCTCGAGGGAGCCGCCGCCGACTCGGGTCTCCATCACGTCGGGCTTCTTCTTGGGTACATTCGCGAGCTCCGAGGGGGCCGTGTGCGTGATGACGCGGACGTCGTCGACCGCGCCGTCGTCGAGCAGCGCGCGCAGCTCGTCGGCGTCTTCCTCGAAGGTGTCCTCCGCCGGGAGGTCGAGCGCGCGGTCGAGTTCCTCGTGGAACTCGGTCGCCCAGACCTCTTCGACCGGCTTCTTTCCGTACGGCGTCTGTTCGTAGGCACGCAGGGCCACCGCGTACATCGGCGGCGTCTCGACGACGGTGACGGGAACGGACGTTTCCATTCCCTCACGCGGCGAGTTGGCCTCGTCGTTGACCATAACGACGTGCGTCATTCCGGCCTTGTAGCCGGCGAACCCCTGCAGTGCGGGGGCTCCGTCGTCGTCTGGCCACGATCGAATGCGCGGGACCTCTCGGTCTGCGCGGGTACGCGGGCCGTAGCCCAGCGAGCCTTTTCGTGGTCGGCTTGGTTGTGGCATGTGTTTACTCCGTGAGTGTGAGCGAGCCGAGAGTCACGAACAGAGCCTCCTCCGTCCGGACGACCTCGCTCGCCTGTGCCGGGATCGTGTTCAGCCAGAGGTCGAACCCCGGATCGGGTTCGACCGAGCGGCCGTCGGCAACGGCCGCCCGAATGCCGTCGGGCGAAAGCCCGAGCATCTCCGGAAGCCCCCGCTCGGGCGAGCCGAAGGCGACGGTGTAGCCGCCGGCCTTCCGCGCGTCCGAGACGATGGTGCCGAGCCGCGAGACGGAGAGTTCCTCCCCGTGTCGCGACGTCGCGACGGCCAAGCCGTCGCCGGCGAGCGCTTCCGACAGGTCCGCTTCCACGACCTGGAAGCCCTCCTCGGGCTTCCCGGTGATGCGGGCGCGGACCGGTTCTCTCGAAGAGACCCTGATGGTGACGCGCTCCCCTTGCCCGACCTCCATTCCGGAGGGAACGAGCAGGGAGATCGGGTGTTCCCGCAGCGGGGAATTGACCCGGACGCGGCCTTCAGGTCCGACCTCGGTCACGAGTCCCTGTGTTTTCGACTCTTCCCCGCTAGGGGTCGAGCCGGTCCGCCACGGCACGCGGAGCGGCGGGAGCACACCGGCGTACCGGAGTTCGTCGCGCTCCCCCCAGAGATCCTTGCGGAGTTCCGGAGGGGTCGCAGCGTACCCCAGCACGGTCCGAACGTACTCGCTGCCCCGTCGCCGCTCGCCGTCCCTGTCGGGGAAGACGACCAGTCGATCCGCCCGGAACACCGCCGCCGCACGGGCGACGTAGCCGAGTTTGCGAGTCGCCTCGCGATCGTCCTCGGCTTCCCGGACGACCGAAGACGGAACGCAGATCGTGAGTCCATCTTCGGTACGCATCGTGGCGAGACTGTACCCCTCGATTTCGGACGACACCCTAAAAGGATAGCGGTCCCGTTTCCGGGCTGTGGGGCGTTCACATAGGGTCTATCGGGGTTTTTCGGTCCGAGAACCAAGAGACAGAGTCACACGGCCAGCCGTAGCCACCGGTCGCTTTGGCGGTCAAATCAGGCCGGGACGATCCGCGCCACGGGCGCGTCCGCGTCGTCGACGGCGACGTAGAGGTGGTCCGTGGTTGGCTCGACCGCGAGCGCCCGAATCCGCCAGTCGCGGTCGGCGAGTAAGGGATCGCGCTCGGTCACCGCAGCGTCGGCGGCGCCCGTGCCCTCGACCGTGAACCGCCCGAGGTACTGCCCGGCGAGCGTTCCCGCGAACAGGTCGCCGCGCCACTCGGGGAAGGCGTCGCCGTCGTAGAAGACGGCCCCGCTCGGCGGGAAGCCCCCCGAGCCACACGGCCAGTAGTGGACCGGTGCGATCACATCGCCGCGCTCGCGGTGACTCGGGGCGACGGGCTCGTCGGTGCCGTACCGGCACGCCTCACTCGCAACCGGCCACCCGTAGTTGCCGCCGCGTTCGACCACGTTGATCTCGTCGCCGTCTTCCTCGCCGTGCTCGCACTGCCAGACCGCCCCCGTCTCAGGACGCACCGCCATCGCCTGCGGGTTTCGGTGGCCGTAGCTGTAGACCGCGTCCGCCGCGTTCGACTCGTCGACGAACGGGTTGTCGGGATGAGCGTCGCCGTCGGGCGTCAGCCGGAGCGTGGCGCCGAGCTCGTTCGATCGGTCCTGCGAGACGTGGTCCGGACCGAAGTCGGTGTCACGCCGGTCGCCGACCGTGACGAACAGCGCACCGTCGGGACCGAACGTCGCCCGCGAGCCGAAGTGGATATCGGAGTCGACGAACGGTCCCGCGACGTGGACCGTCTCGAAGTCGTCGATCGCAGGCGAGTCGCCGGCGTCGCCGGAAAGCGAGAGCCGCCCGCTACCCACGTGTGTCGCCGACTCGCCCGCGTCGTTCGTCGCCGCGTACGTGAGGTACACGCGCGCGTCGTCCGGGTACTCGGGATGAACCGCGACGTCAAGGAGCCCACCCTGTCCGGCGGCGTGGACAGCGGGGACCCCCTCGACGGTCGAGCGAGAACCGTTCTCGGGGTCGACGAGCGAGAGTCGGCCAGAGCGTTCGGTGACCAGCAGCCGCCCGTCCCCCGGGAGGAAGGCGAGCCCCCACGGGTTCTCGAAGCCGTCCGCGACGCGCTCGACCGCGTACTCGACGTCCGCGCCGTCGTCAGGCGGGGCATCGGAATCGTCGCCGTTGCCGCCGGCGGAGCCGCCGTCGTTCGTCCCGCCGTCACCGAGACAGCCGGCGATCGAGAGGGCGGCGAGGCCGCCGGTCGCTCGGAGCACGGTGCGTCTGTTGGCGGCGGGGGCAAGCTGTCGCGTCATGGAGGTCGTCTCTACGTTCGAGTTGGTCGCGAGGCCGATGACGCTTCCGGCGGTCGAGTTCGGGCAGGAATCTCGCCACGCCGACCCTCGTTCGGAACCCTTATATCTCCGACTCGGGCTATGTGGAGATACGAAGCACGCACCGGTAGTGTAGTGGTATCACGCAACCTTGCCATGGTTGCAACCCGAGTTCAAATCTCGGCCGGTGCATTTTGCGAACGAAGTGAGCAAAATCACCGAACTAGCGTTCGCTTCGCTTTGTTCGTCCGCGACATTCCCCGACCGGTAGTTTCAATCGGCGATCCGCCGAACCCGTAGCCTGTGACTGTCCCCACAAAAACGCTCCCGAGCGGCGCCGAGCTACCGGCGCTCGGACTGGGAACGTACGACCTCGACGGCCAGACCGCTGACAGCGTCCGCGCGGCGCTCGACGCCGGCTACGCGCACATCGACACCGCCGAGGGGTATCACAACGAGGAAGCGATCGGCGACGCGCTCGCGGAGTACGACCGCGACGACGTGTTTCTCACCTCGAAGGTACTCGCGAAGCACCTCAACTACGAGTCGGTGATCGAGTCGTGCGAGGCGTCGCTCGACCGGCTCGACACCGACTACCTCGATTTATATCTCATCCACTGGCCCAACCCCGCGATCTCGCTGCGCGAGACGCTCCGAGCGATGGAAGAACTCCGCGATCGGGGGCTCGTCCGCGACGTGGGCGTCTCGAACTTCAGCGCCTACCAGCTGAGCTGCGCGCAGCACATCTCGGACGTGCCGATCGCGGTCAACCAGATCGAGTTCCACCCGTGGTTCCAGCAGCCCGACGTCGTCGACTACTGCCGCGAGTCGGACACCGTGGTCGAGGCGGCGGCGACGCTCGCGCGGACGGACGTGTTCGACGACGAGGTCGTCGTCGAGCTCGCCGAGAAGTACGAGAAAAGCCCCGCGCAGGTCGTGATCCGGTGGGCGCTCGACAACGACGTCGTCGCGCTGCCGCGGTCGTCGACTCCGGACCACGTCCGGGCTAACGCCGACCTCGACTGGGAACTCGGCGAGGCCGACCGGCGGCGACTCGACGAGCGGGACCGCGACGAGCCGGTGTACGACACCCCGGCCCGCGACTGGACGGACGACGTCTACGGGATCGAGCAGTGAGTCGGCCCGCAGTCAGCGACTGACGCCGGCCCGTACTACTCCGTGTCGTCGCCGAGCGCGACCGGCCGGCCGCTCTCGGCCGATTCGTAGATCCCGTCGATTGCGCGCACGTCCGCGAGGGCGTGCTCGCCGTCCGGATGGAACGGCTCGCCCGCCAGCAGCTGGTGGCCGAAGTACGCGAACTCCTCTTCGATCTGGTGGACCTGATCGAAGTCGACGTCGACGCGGGTACCGTCGCGGACGACGGCGAACCCGCGATCCTCCCGCTCGTAAAAGGCCGGGTCTAAGAGTAGTCTGGCCTCCGTCCCGGTGACCTCCAGTCGACTCGCGTGTTGGGCGTTCTGGCTCACCGAACACAGCGCATCGACGCCGTCGGGGAACTCCAGCCGGAAGGTCGCGTGTTCGTCGACGCCGGCGAACGCCTCGTGGCGCGTGTGAGTCCGCCCCGACACTCGGACCGGGTCGGCGCCGAGCACGAACCGAGTCGTGTTGAGCGGGTAGACGCCCAGATCCATGAGCGCGCAGCCGCCGGACAGCTCCGGGTCGAGCCGCCACTGGTCGTCGTCGCCGGAGAGCTCACCGAGCATCGTCTGCGACATCGTCGCGTGGACGTGGACCACGTCGCCGGCGACGCCCGCCGCAAGGAGTTCGCGAAGCCGTCGAACGGCGGGATCGGTCTGCATCCGGTAGCCGACCATCAGGGGCACACCGGCCTCCTGACACGCGGTCACGAGCTGCCGGGCGCGGTCCAGCGTCGACTCCAGCGGCTTCTCACAGAGGACGGCCTTCCCCTGCTCCGCGGCGGCCCGGACGTACTCCAAGTGGGTCGCGTTCGGCGTCGCGACGTACACCGCGTCGTACGCGTCCGCGACGGCGCCCGATCGGAGCTCGTCGGGGGTGACGCCGATCAGGTCGCGCTCGGCGGCGACCGCCTCCACCGCGTCGGCGTCGATGTCGGTGACGACGGTCGCTTCGGTGTACGGCGACCGCGCGATTCCCGGCAGCGCCCAGTCGCGGGCGAACCAGCCGAGGCCGACGATCGCAACCCGGACGGGATCGGTGACGGTCTGCGGATCGAGCGTCTCCCAGTCTCGGCGCGTGAACTCGTCGAGGTAGTCCACAAAAGCGGCTTCCATAGCGGAACGTCTGCGCGGAGGCGTGAAATAACCCCTGCGACGTGGGGGTGAGCAATCAAGAGGGCGCGATCACAACGGCCCGTTCACCACGGTCCCTCGTAGTCCACCCGCGGCCGGTCGACGTCGACCCCGACCTCGCGGAGCGCCACGGTCGCGTTCTGCACGGGTGAGGGCGCCAAGCGGTCGAGCGCGTCGGTCGTCGCCTCGGCGAACCGGACGGTCCAATCGCTGTCGATCGCAACGACCGCACGGCGCGGGATATCCGAGTGGCCTTCCCACGAGTCGGCGAGGAGGTCGTACGACTCCGCGATGGCCCCGTGGAAGTCGGAGACGATCGGGAAGGAAAGATCGAACTGGTCGGCGTACGCGAACCCCGCGTACAGCGAGTCGCCGGTGAGCGCGACGACGGCGAGGTCGTTGCGGTCGTGCCAGCCCGCATCGCGGACCGCGGCGAACGCGGCGGTGCAGGTCGGGACGTAGTTCCCGGGCGCGAAGCAGAGCACGACCGCCTCGTAGCTGTCGACGAGCCGGAACAGCTCCAGCTCGATCGCGGTCCCTCCGGCGACCGCGGGCGCGATGAAGTCCGGGGCCTTGACGCCGACATCGATCATGGATGACACCTGCACGTGGAACTGATAAATACCCCATCCCCAGTCGCCCGGCTCCGATCAGAGACACCAAAACGCAAAAAAACTCGGTTAGCTACCGCTGTGGTACCCGAGAGCACTGTTCACGGAGTACCTTTAGGTGGTGGCAACCGAGGTGAGGCGTGATCGATTTTCACGCTGCGACCGCGCTCGCCCTCGCCGACAGCTACGGGGCCGTCGCGATCTTCGCCGTGTTCGCGCTCGAGGGCGCGCTCGTCGGGAAGGTGCTCCCAGCGCGGACGTTGTTCGTCGCGGCGGTCGTCGCCGTCGGCGTCGAGGCGGTCGCGGTGCTGCCGGTGTTCGCCGCGGCGGTGGTCGGCGCGACCGTCGGCCAGTCGGCCGTCTTCGTGGCCGTCCGCCGGTTCGACGTGGACCCCACGTCGCTCCCCCTCGTTCCGGTCGGCGAGAAGCGGCTCGACGGCGCGGGTCGCTGGTTCGAGCGATGGGGACTTCCGGCGGTGGCTGCCTCGAACGCGGTCCCCGGCACGCGCGGGTGGCTCGCCGTTCCGACCGCGAACGCCTCGTCCGTGTCGACGCCGCGGTTCGCCGCCGCGTCGCTGGTCGGCTCGGCCGCGTACGTCGGCGCGCTGCTGGGAATCGGCATCGCGGTGGCGCTCGGGTTCGGGGGCGCACTCGGGCTGCTCGGCGCCGAGGCGGTCGCGGCGCTGTAGTCCGGGGAGTTCACAGAATCGTCCCGTGTTTCTTGTCCGGCAGATCCTTCTCCACGTCCTCGTAAAACGCGAAGCGGGCGGCCAGTTCCTCACGGAGCGCCGACGGCGGAACGATCTCGTCGATGACGACCTCGCTCGCCATCCGGTGGATATCGATGTCCTCGCGGTACTCCTCGCGCAGGCGTTCCTCGGTCTCGGCGCGCTCCTCGGGGTCGTCGATCGCAGCGAGCTTCCGGGCGTACACCGCGTTGATCGCGGCCTCGGGACCCATGATCGCAATCTCGCCGGAGGGGAGGCCGATGACGCTCTCGGGGTCGTATGCGGGCCCGCCCATGGCGTAGATGCCCGCGCCGTACGCCTTCCGGACGACGACGGTCTGTTTCGGGACCGTCGCCGAGGAGGTGGCGTAGATCATCTTCTTCCCCTTCTCCAAGATGGCGTCCTTCTCGACCTGCGAGCCGGCCATAAAGCCGGGTGTGTCACAGAGGTACAGCAAGGGAATCTCGTAGGCGTCGCAGGTCCAGATGAACTCGGCGGCCTTCTCGGCCGCGTCCGGGAAGATGGCGCCCGAGCGGACCGCGGGGTCGTTGGCGACGACGCCGACGGGGCGCCCGTCGATACGGCAGAACGCCGTGACGATCTCCGGGCCGTACCCCTCCTTCAGCTCGAAGACGGACTCCGCGTCGGCGATCCGGTCGAGCAGGTCGCGCACGTCGTAGGGGCGGTTCGGGGACGCCGGGATCAGCTCGTCGATCCCCTCGGGCGAGAACTTCGGCGGCTTCGTCTCCTGTCGCGGGGGCTTCTCGCCGGCTTTGTCTGGGAGATAGCCGATCAGGTCGGCGACGAGCTCCCGGGCGTGCTCCTCGTCGCGGGCGACCAGATCCGCCGACCCCGACTCCTCGGCGTGGACCCGCGGGCCACCCAGATCGGCCATCTCGATCTCCTCGCCGGTGACCATCTTCACCATCCGCGGCGAGGCGATCGCCATCGCGGACATCTCCTCGACCATCACGGTGAAGTCGGCGAAGACGGGCGTGTAGGCGGCACCGGCGATACAGGGACCGTAGAGGACACAGATCTGCGGGACCGCGCCGGAGAGCATCGAGTGGTTGTAGTAGTATTTCCCGATCCCCTCGCGGTTGGCGAAGAAGCCGCTCTGCTGGTCGATCCGCCCGCCGGAAGAGTCCATCAGGTAGAGCACGGGCTTGCCCGTCTTCAGGGCGCGCTGTTGCATCCGGAGGAACTTCTCGACGCCCTTCGCCGCCATCGACCCCGCCTTCACGGTGAAGTCGTTGGCCATGAAGTGCACGTCGCGCCCTTCGAACTCGGCGGCGCCGGTGAGGAGGCCGTCGCCGGGGAGGCGGTCGCCACCGGGGTCGTTGCCCTCGCCGTCCTCGTCAACGGGCGCGTTCGGGTGCCAGTCGTCGAACGCGGCGAACGTCCCGTCCTCGAAGTGGAGGCCGGCCGGGTCGCCGTCAGCCGCGCTCGCGTCGGCCGCGCCGCGCGTCCCACCCTCGCCGCCGAACCAGAGGTCGAGCCGGTCGCGGACGAACAGCTTCCCCTGTTCGGGGAGCCGGGCGCGGTACTTCTCGGGACCCCCTTCCAGGATGTCGTCGATCTCAGCCTGGAGGTCGCGCTCCCGATCCGTGGGACCGAGGTCGTCGTCGAGGGGGTACTCGACCTCGGGGGGCGACGCGCTCGCCGCAGGCTCCGGGTCGTCGCCGACGTGGACGTCGACGTCGACGCCGAGGTGTTCCGCGAGCGACTTCGCGATCGCCTCGGCCTCCTCCGGCGTCGCCGCCGCGCCGACGTGAACGTTCATGGGCGCAAGATTTGCGGTAGATCCTAAACAGTTTTCCATGCGGGTTGGCGCCGGATCGGTGAGTCAGGGGCGGAGGGCCACGAACCGACCGATCAGTCCAACGCCGCCTTCAGTCGCTCGATCAGCCCCTCGTTGCCGACGTACAGCGGGACGCGGTCGTGAACCCCCTCGGGCTCGACATCGAGGATGTCGATCTTGCCGTCGGTCGCCGCCCCGCCGGCCCGCTCGATGATGTAGGCGATCGGGTTCGCCTCGAAGGAGAGCCGGAGCTTGCCCCTTGGCGCGTCGACGAGGGCGGGGTAGGCGAAGATCCCGCCGTAGGTGAGCACCTGGTTCACGTCGCCGACCATGGCGCCGCCGTACCGGAGCTTCAGCTCGTCTTCGATCTCGCGGGCGTAGGCGGTGAACTCGCCGGGCCAGTCCGGGACGCGCCCGCCGAACCCGTACACGAGCGGGTCATCGGGAAGCGTCAGGTCGTCCTCGACGACCGAGCGGGAGACGTCGTCGCCGTCGGATTCTACCTCGATCACCTCCTCGCGAACGCCGTTCTCGTCGGCGACGACCATCGTCGTGATCGGACCGTAGAGCACGTAGCCGGCGGCGACGAGGTCGCGTCCGGTGGCGGGGAGCGGGGCGTCGTACACGCCGACCACGGTCCCCATCGCGTTGTTCGACCGGAGGTTCGAGGAGCCGTCGAGGGGGTCGATCGCGACTGCGTACGCACCCTCGCCGACCCCGCCGCCGGCGTCGACGGCCGTCTCGCGCTCCTCGCTGACGAACGAGCCGACGCCGTCGACCGCGGTCAGCGCGTCCGCGAGCAGTTCGTCGGCGTACAGGTCGCCGGCCATCACGCTCTCGCCGGAGGCGTTCTCCGTCCCGCTCTCGACGCGCCGGCCGGGGAGCGCGGCTCGGATCTCGGGAGCCGTGGCCGCGACCGCGTCGAAGATCGCCTCGACGATCGGGTTAGTCTCCGTCATCAGTCGTCGGCGATCGCAATCGCTTCGTCCGGCTCGACCTCCTGGAAGACGACGGCCTCGAGCGCGTCGAGGATGCGCTCGGGGTCGTCGCGTTGGAAGACGTTCCGGCCGACTGCGAGCCCGGTCGCACCCGCGTCGATAGCGTTCGCGACGTTCCGGAGGAACGCCTTATCGTCGCGCATCGTCCCGCCGGACATCACGACGTTGGCGGGAGCGGCCATTTCGACCGCATACCCCATCGCCTCGGCGGAGCCGGGATATTTCACTTTCACCACGTCGGCGCCGAGCTCCAAGCCGAGCCGGGCCGCGTACGAGATCGTGTCGGGACTCCCGTCGTTGCGGAGTCCCTGTCCACGGGGGTACGACCACATGACCGCGGCCATGTCGTGTGCGCGAGCGCCCTCCTGTGCCTCGCGGAACTCCTCGGCCATCTCGATTTCGTGGTTCGAACCGCCGTACACGGTGAATCCGATCGCGTCAGCCCCCAGCCCGGCTGCGTACTCGGCCGTGCAGTTCACCGCGCTGTCGGGCTCGCCCATCCAGAGGTTCGAGGTCCCGTTGAGTTTCAACAGGAGATTTACGTCGTCCTCGTAATCCGGGTAGTACGCCTCGGCGAGCCCCTTCTGGACGGCCAGCGCGGTGACCGCCTCGTGAGTGGCGAGGTCGAATATCCGCTCGGGGTCTGCTGTGTCGGGATTCGGATCGAAATCAACCGGTCCGTGTTCGAGTCCATGGTCGTACGCCAAGATGAGCGACTTACCGTCCCGAGAGATGTTGTCGGCGGCGTGGGGAAGCATCAGTTCATACTCCCGTTACATCGGTAAAAAACACTATGGTCGTTCAAGCTCCCACACCGAGTTAGAGACCGCATATACGGCCCTCCTCGCCTGCTCTAACGACCGATCTATCACCACTATAATTACTACTCAAATAGTTAATTCTGCACACCCCTGGACGGAGCGCAAGCCGCGTCAGCGGAGTCGCAATACTTACCACCGCCGCCGCGACAGCGTCCCGCATGCGGCAACTATCCGAGATCGACGTCGTCGGCGTGGTGGGGGCCGGCACGATGGGCAACGGGATCGCGCAGGTCGCGGCGACGGCCGGCTACGAGGTCGTGATGCGCGACATCGAGCCGGAGTACGTCGAGCGCGGGCTCGAGGGGATCGACGACAGCCTCGCCCGGCTCGACCAGAAGGACCGACTCGACGAGGAGCCCGAGGCGATCCGCGACCGGATCGAGGGCACCACCGACCTCGACGCCCTCGCGGCCGCGGACGTGGTCGTCGAGGCCGCCGTCGAGGACCTCGACGTGAAGAAGGACATCTTCGCCGACCTCGACGACGTGACCGACGACGACGCGGTGCTCGCGACGAACACCTCCACGCTGTCTATCACGACCATCGCGAGCGCCACCGACCGCGCGAGCGACGTGATCGGGCTCCACTTCATGAACCCGGTGCCGATCATGGACGGCGTGGAGGTCGTCGTCGGGGAGCGCACGGCGGACGCTGTCGTCGACTTCGCGCACGCGCTCGCCGAGGACCTCGGCAAGGAGACGTGGGAGGCCGACGACAAGCCCGGCTTCGTCACGAACCGGATCCTGATGCCGTGGATCAACGAGGGCGTTCGCGCCTTCGACGAGGGCGTGGCCGACAAGGCGGACATCGACCGCGGGATGACGCTGGGCACGAACGTCCCGATGGGGCCGCTCGAACTCGCTGACCACATCGGGCTCGACGTGGTGTTAGACGCCAGCGAGACGCTCCACGCCGAACTCGGCGACCGCTACAAGCCGGCGTACCTCGTCAAGCGCAAGGTGGAGGCCGGCGACCTCGGAAAGAAGACGGGAGCGGGGTTCTACGAGTACGAGTGAGCGCGATCAGGCGCCCTCAGCGCCCTTGCCGTCCTTGTCGTTGCTCGCGGTCCACCGGCGGGCGCCGGGGAGCAGACCGACGAGTTTCGTCACGTAGCCGAACTTGAACAGCCCGAGCTGCGAGAGCGCACCGAGGGCGAACACGGCCAGGAACGCGGGCGCGCTCACGTCGAACAACAGCGGTTCGACCGACATCTGCGCGGTCGTCGCGTCCAGCGTCGCAGGGGTGATCGACCGCGACGCGAACGCCGCGCCGATAAAGGCCGTCGAGACGACGAGCGTCGTCCGGCTCAGCACGAATCCGAACAGCGCGCCGACCGCGACGCCGGCCAGCGTGGCGCCGACCAAGAGGAGAGTCCCCTCGATCCCGCCCGCGTCGGCCGCGTACATCGGTCCGACCGCGAACCGCCCGGCGAAGCCGCCGACGAGCCCGCCGATCGCGACGACCGCGAAGGAGAGCCCGGCGTACGCGATGAACCCGCCGACCGCGGCGCCGAGCGCAGCGGCCACGCCGGCCAGCACCAGCCCGTCGACCGCGATCAGCCCGGCGAGGCTCGGCGCGGCGAGATAGCCCGCGCCGGCGCCGACGAGGACCCCGGTCAGCGTGACGGCGTAGACGGAGACCGCGGCGCCGACGAACGCGAGGAGGAGCCCCGCGACGACGAGTCCGGCGGAGAGTGGCGTGATCATGCCGTGACGTGGAGCCCGACCGGACTTAAAAGGTCGCGAGACGAGAATGTCGGTAGCGGCGGAGTCGGACCGGCGCGCTTACCGTCCCTAACGCCCTCAGCGCCCCCGACGCCCGGCCTGTCGGTCGATGTACCGAGTGTAGCCGCCGACGGCGAGACCGAATCCCACCACGATCAGCCCGAGCCCGAGCACGCGGGTCGTCCCGAGCGTCATGAGCGCGAGAACGACGCCGATGACGAACGCGAACACGCCGGCGACGACGACGCCGACATCGAGGAGCGGCGACGGCTGGAGGGTCTCGCAGTGGGGACAGATCCGCGCGTCGCTCGGGATCGGCTCCCGGCAGTCGACGCAGTGGACGCGATCGCGGGACACGCGAGGGGGTTGGCACGTTGGCGACTTATAAGCGATCACGTGCCGGGCAGAGAACGCTTCCACAGACACAGCCTATCGCTTATAAAAATCTACTGCCCGCCGTCAGTCCGCTGCCGCGTCCGCTGGGTCGTCGTCCGTCTCGAGCGTCTCCTCCACCTGCGATACAACGGCCACGAGCGCGATCGCGGCGAGCGCGGCGCCGACGGCGAAGGGGACGACGAACCCGAAGCCGACGAGCCAGCCGGACGCCAGCGGCCCGACAGCGACCCCGAAGCCGAACCCCATCGTGAGCACCGACAGCGTCGTCCCGGACTGGCCTTCCTTCGCGAGGTCGCCGGCGAGCGCCAGCGACGGCGCGAACACGCACGCGACGGCGATTCCCTGCGCTAACCGGACGAGCACCATCACGGCCGATCCGGTGACGATCCCCTGCAAGAGCGTCGTCGGTACGAGCAGCGCGAACCCGGCCAAGAGGAAGGGCCGGCGCCCGATCCGGTCGCTGGCCTGTCCGATCGGCACCTGAAAGAGGACGTTCGCGACCGTGACCGCCCCGAACTGAAGGCCGAACCACACCGGCGGCTGGTCGAGCCGAGCGTTCAGCTGAGCTTGGAGGGTCGCGAACAGCGCGATGCAGATCCCCATCGCGACCGTCGCCAGCCCGAGTGCGAACACCGGGTCAAGCAGGTGCCGCTCCCCCCGGACGCGGATCGAGAGGTCGTCGCTCGCCTCGCTCGCCTCGGCCGCGTCGCGCACGAGGAGGAAGACGAGGGCGAAGCTGAGGTACGCGCCGGCACAGGCCGCCGCGAACGCGGCGTCGAACCCGTCGAGGACGGGGAGTCCGATCGCGGAGAGATCGTAGGGGCCTCGTTGGACGACGACGCCGGCGACGACCGGACCAAAGCCGAACCCGATCAGCCGGAACGTGTTGTACACGCCGAAGTTCCCGCCGCGGTCGGCGTCGCT
Organism: Halorubrum shenae; assembly: GCF_051194165.1. NCBI lineage: Archaea > Methanobacteriati > Methanobacteriota > Halobacteria > Halobacteriales > Haloferacaceae > Halorubrum > Halorubrum shenae. Next base: position 50,153 of record NZ_JBLZNI010000006.1, read on the forward strand.
CGCGGCGTACTCGTTGACCAGCGCGACCGTCGCCGGGATGATGAGCGCCGCGCCGAACCCCTGCGCCGCGCGGAGCGCGATCAGCTGCCAGTAGGCGTCCGCGATCGTGTAGAGCCCGCTGGCGGTCCCCAACAGGAGGATCCCGGCCAACACGAAGGGGCGGCGCGCGCCAGTCCGATCCGAGAGCCGGCCCGTGAGGGGTTGTGAAAGGCTGTTGAGAAAGCCGAACAGCGAGAGCACGAGCCCGATGAGCAGCGGCTCGGTCAGGGTCACCGAGGCCGCGCCGACGCCGACCGCCGTCCCGAGGAGCGACTCGATGTCGACCAAGTCGCTCGCGATGTACAGCGGCAGGACGACGATGAGAAAGGAGTTGCCGGCGGCGCCGACCATCCGAGCGAGCGCGAGCACGATCACTCGCCGGTCGGTGTCGGCGACGCCAGAGAGCAACCCCATCAGAATTAGGTTCACCCGCGAGCACAAAGGCGTTTGCGAACGCCGGGGATCGATCCGCTTTCGCTCCGCGGCGGCGGAGTGCGGTATCGCGGTTTCGACGCGAGAGGCTACTCCAGCGCCGAGGGGCGCTGGACGCCGCTGATCTCGAAGCGCGCGCCGCCGTCTGTCGCGTCGACCGCTTCGACGGTCCACCCGTGAGCCGTGGCGATCTCTTGGACGATCGCCAGCCCGAAGCCGGTGTTGCCGTCGGTCCCGCTCTCTCCCGGTTCGAAGAGGTTGTCGCGGATGGCTTCGGGTATTCCGGAGCCGTCATCCTCGACGTAGAACCCGTCAGGGAGGTCGCCGACGCGGATCTGCACGTCGTCGCCGGCGTGTTCCACGCTGTCGCCGGGCTCCGCCCGGCTGCCAGTGGAGCCGTGCTCCACGCTGTTGCAGACGAGGTTCTCGAACAGGTTCCGAAGCCGGTCCGGGTCGGCTAACACCTCGCCGTCGGCCTCGACCGACAGCGACGCCGAACCGGTGTCGACCGTCTCCCAGCCGTCGGCGGCGACCTCGGCGATCGCGACCGGCTTCGCGTCGCCGACAGTCTCGCCCTCGCGGGCGAGCGTGAGCGTGTGCCCGACGATCGTCTCGATCCGATCGAGCGCGTCGACCGCAGTGTCGAGGTGTTCGGAGTCGTCCGTCAGCTCCCGTGCCAGTTCGACTCTCCCCTGCGCGACGTTGAGCGGGTTTCGGAGGTCGTGCGAGACGATGCCCGCGAAGGCGTCGAGACGTTCATTCTGGCGCTCGAGCGCCGCCTCCCGTTGTTTGAACGCCGTGATATCCTCTTGGAAGCCGACCCACTCCGAGACCGCCCCGTCGCCGTCGTAGATCGGCGCGACGCTGACGCGGTTCCAGAACGGCGTGCCGTCCTTCCGGTAGTTCAACAGCTCGACGCTTGCCGACTCCTCGGCGTCGATCGCCTCACGGAGCTTCGTAACCGATTCCTCCTCGGTGTCCGCTCCCTGCAGGAACCGGCAGTTGACGCCGAGCGCGTCGTCGCGGTCGTAGCCGGTCATCTCGACGAACCGGTCGTTGACGTACACCATCGGGTTGTCCGGGAGGTCCGGGTCGGCGATCGTGATGCCGACGGGGGCCTCGTCGAGCGCGCGCGTCTTCGTCTCCAGCTCCTCGCGCCGCTCCGCCTCGTCCGAGACGTCGCGGAGGATCCCGACGCTCCCCTCGAACTTATCGCCCTCGTACGGAAGCGCGGCCATGTGGTCCCGGCAGGGGATCGGCTCTCCCTCCTTCGGGACGATGTCGACCGAGAAGTGCAGCACGTCGGGGCCGGAGCTCGAAAGGATCCGCCCGAGCCGGTCTTCGGCCTCGTCGACCGTCGCGTCGTCCTTGATGAGTCCCGGCTTGCTTCCGACGATCTCCTCGCGGTCGTAGCCGGTCAGCTCTGCAAACGGCTCGTTGACGAACTCGAACGTCCCCGTCTCGTCGACGACGTAGACGGGGTAGCCGAGCGCGTCGATGACGGTCGAGTACCGGTCCGCGATCTCGCGAGTCCGATGCTCTTCGACCGCCTGCTCGACCCGGTTCGCGAGCCGGCGGAGCTGCTCGGGACCTCCCTTCTGGAAATACCCGGTGACGCCCGCGTTGAGCGCCTGGCTGGCGATCTCCTCCGACCCCTTCCCGGTGTAGAGGACGAACGGGAGGCGTCGGTGCGCCGCGTGAACCGTCTCGAAGAGCTCCAACCCGTTTGTTCCGGGCATGTCGTAATCGCTGACGACGCAGTCGAACTCGTCCCCGTCGAGGGCGTCGAGCGCGGCCGACGGCTCCGTGACGCTCGTCACCGAGACGGACTCCAGCTCGCGTTCGAGGTACGCCTCCGTGAGGTCCAGCACGGAGGGGTCGTCGTCGACGTGCAACACGTCGATCCGTTTGGACATGGCATGGGTTTGAATCTCTCCAGATAAACGAATGTCGGCCTGAGTATCTCTCGCGAGAACTATCGGGTGTCGACGGCAGCGGTTGGAGGGTCGGCGTCGAAACGCTCGGGGTCCACTACCGCCGCGCGTGGCTGATTCTTAAGGGCGCGCGGCGCGGAGCCTCGGGCGATGGCGGGCGGCACGCTCCCCGGGACCGACACCGACGACACCGAGGGGAGCGACCGCGTCGTGTTCCACGTCGACATGGACTGCTTTTACGCCTCCTGTGAACGCCTGCGGCGGCCCGAGCTCGAAGGCGAGCCCCTCGTCGTCGGCATGGGGTACGAGGCGGGCGAGACGATCGGCGCGGTCGCGACCGCGAGCTACGAGGCCCGCGCGTTCGGCGTCGAGAGCGCGATGCCGATATCGGAAGCGCTCGACCTGCTCCCGCGACGGACGAACGCCGACCCCGACGACCCGGACGCGCCCGATCCCGACGAGGCGGGTCACTACCTCCCCGTCGAACTCGACTTTTATAAGGAGGTCGCGGGCGACGTGAAAGCCGTCCTCCGCGACTGCGCCGACGTGCTCCGCGAGGTGAGCGTCGACGAGGCGTACCTCGACGTCACCGATCGAACGGCGTGGGACGCCGCCGCCGGGGAGAGCGACGCGGCCGGCCCCGCCGAGGTCCGGACGCTGGCGGAGGGGTATGCCAGACACGTCAAAGAGCGCATCGAGCGCGAGGCCGGGGTGCCCGCGAGCGTCGGCGTCGCGCCGAACATGTCGACCGCGAAGGTCGCCAGCGACGCCGACAAGCCGGACGGGCTGGTCGTCGTGCCCCCGGGCGAGGTCGAGTCCTTCCTCGCGTCGCTGCCGACCGCCGACGTCCACGGCGTCGGCCCGGTGACAGAGCGGACGCTAGCAGAGTTGGGGATCGAGACTGCCGGTGACCTCGCCGCCGCCGACCCCGACCGGCTCGCCGACGAGCTGGGCGAGCGCGGTCGGGAGCTGTACCGACGCGCCCGCGGCGACGACAACCGGGAGGTCACGCCGACGGGACTCCCGAAGAGCCTCTCGCGGGAGTCGTCGCTGTCGGCGACGGCCGACGATGAGCGCAAGCGCGAGACGGTGCGCGCGCTGGCCGCAGACGTGGCCCGCCGCGCCCGCGAGCGAGGGTGTCTGTACCGCACCATCGGGATCAAGGCGGTCGAGCCCCCCTACGAGGTGAACACCCGCGCCCGGAGCCTCCCCGGGCCGGTCGACGACCCCGACCTCGTGGAGTCGGTGGCGCTGGACCTCCTCGACGAGTTCGCCGGCGACCGGGTCCGGAAGCTCGGGGTGCGCGTCTCGAAGCTCGACTTCGCCGAGAGCGATCAGGCGACACTCGGCGGGTTCGACGGGGGAGGGAGCAATGAACGCGACCTCGACCGGGGGTCCGAAACGCGGTCGGCCGCCACCGACGGCGACGGTGGAAAGCTCACCGATTGGGTCGATGGGGAGCCGGACGCCGCCGACGCAGACGACGAGGCGGAGGCCGACCGGCGCACCGCCGACGGCCAGGCGTCGCTGGGCGACTGGTCGTGAGCGCTCGCCCGACCGCTCCCGGAGTCCGTCGCCGGCACGTCACCGCCGAGTCCGGGGATTTACGTGCCCGAGCGCCGACTCCGACGCATGGACGATCTGGCGTGGGAGACGCTCGACACCGACATCGACTACCGCTGTCCCGGCTTCGACGTGCGCCGCGACGAGGTGCGCTTCCCGGACGGCGAGGCCGACGGGTACCACTACGTCGACGAGGCGCCGGCGGTCGTGGTGCTCCCCCTGACGCCCGACGGCGATGTCGTCGTCATCGACGAGTGGCGACAGGCCGTCGGCCGGGTCAACCGCGGCCTCCCGGCGGGGTCGGTCGAGCCGGAGGACGCCGACGACCTCGAGCGGGCCGCCGCCCGCGAACTCGCCGAGGAGACCGGGTACGAGGCCGACTCCTTCGAGCGCCTGACCACGGTGGAGCCGACGAACGGGATGGCGAACGCGGTCCACCACCACTTCCTCGCGACCGGCTGTGAGCCGACCGCCGAGCGGAATCTCGACCACAACGAGTCGATCGCCGTCGAGACGGTGCCGTACGACGACCTGCTCGAAGCCGTCGTCGACGAGGGGCTCCGCGACGGACGCGCGGTGACCGCCGTGTTGTGGTACGAGCTGTTGTATCGGTGAGCCGGGATCGAGACCGGGGGTGAAAGCGGTCACCGGTACCCGGCGACGGGAACGACGGACAGGTCTTTGGGCGATCGGTCCGTACGGGATCCAATGAGCGATCCCTCCGAGTTCGACGCCAACTCCGGTGACGACAGGCGAGAGCGCGACGGCCGGGCGGACGCCGCTGCCAGCGACGGCGAGGCCGGTGACGCCCGCACGATGGTCGACACCGCCGATCCGTCGGACGAGAAGGACGGAGCCTCCCCGCTACGGACGGTCGGCGTCGCCTTCGGACTGGGCATCGCAGGCATTCTGGGCCTACTCGTCGCCACCACGGTCGTCGGGGGCACCGTCTACGTCGTCTCGACGTTCAGCGGGTGGCAACCGTCGCTCCTGGCCTCGTTCGTCCTGCCGTTCGTGGTCGGGCAGGCCGTCGGGTTCGTCGGCGTCGGTCTCGGCTACCTGCGATGGCGGGGGATGGATCGGAAGGAGATGGCAGCGTACCTCGGCATCCGGCGGCCGAGTGTCGTCGAGTCCGTGATCGCCGTAATTGGGCCGATCGTCCTGGTCGTCACGGTGCTCGTCGTCGGTTCGATCGCGTTACAGTTCGGGACCGAGCCGGCGTCTAACCAGGGCGCCCAGACGACCTTGGAGAACCCGTCGATCATCCCGGTCATGATCGCGGCCATGCTGCTCGTCGTGGGACCGTGCGAGGAGATCCTGTTCCGCGGCGTCATCCAGAGTCGCGCCCGGGAAGCGCTCTCCGTGGTACCCGCCATCCTCCTCGCGGCGTCCGTGTTCGCGCCCGCTCACGTGATCTCATACACCGGGGGCGTGACTGCGGTGATAACGTCGATCAGTATCCTGTTCATCCCGACCCTGATCTTCGGCGTGGTGTACGAGTACACGGACAACCTCGTCGTCGTCGCCGCGATGCACGGGCTGTACAACAGCCTCCTCCTGACGATCGCCTACATCGCCATCACCTACGGCCCCGAGATGGAGGGCGCGGGACAGGCGGGCGCGGCGCTTCTCGGGCTGTAGGCGGGCGATGGCGTCGGCAACGAACGCAGGAGATGACGCCGCGATCGGCATCTCTGGCATCTCACGTTGTTTATAAGTGATCGAGACGCTTCGGTGGCGCGTGCCTCCGAGTGGCCGCCCTCGGCGGCCCCGAGGAGCACGCGCGAGTCGTCGCGGCTGGGGCTTTGGAAGTCACCACCGATACGCCACCGCCGGCCGACCGCGAGAGATCGGACGCCTACCCACGGTCCGGTTTATAACTGAAGACGCCAATAGCGACACTCACAACTCACGATGACGAAAGCGGACTGAGGGGAGTAAGCCCCCTTCGGTTCATCCCGACATTCGGCTAAGCGTCCGCGCCGTGGCCGGACTACCTTATGGCGCGGACTTGCACCGGCGAGGATTCGCCGTTCCATCCGTTCCCACCCGTCTGTAACGTGGCGAAGCCACGCCAACGTGGCGAAGCCACGCGCCCTCATCGGGTTAACTCCCTTCCCTTGCGGGTCGGTTCGCACGAATCACGGGTCGGGGTGGGGGGTGTCGTTGCTGTTCCAGAGCCAGCCGTCTCCGACTCCGGGCGTGTGCCCGGTCGCCTGTCCGGCCGGTGGGGGGACTTTCCTCATGCCAGAGGCACGGGAGTCGGGCTCCCTCTGTCCGGGTCAGCGTTGTCCGCGGCGGCGAATAAGCGATTCGGTCGGACGCTTCGGGGAGCGGAGATCCCGACGAGATCGCGTCCCGATCCGCCACACGATCGGGGTGAGACCGGGCGCGTCGACGGGGTATCGTGCTACCGGTTCGCAAGGGAAGCGTTCAAGTCGTCAGCAACGTAATGGATGTACATGTCCGAGGCACAGACCGTTCAGCTGTCGTATGACGACGGTGCACGAGCGGTCGAACTCGCGCGGGAAGCGGTCGAGTCGTTCGTCCGACACGGACAACGTGAACAACCCGGAAGCATGCGCGAGGCGTTCTACGCCCGAACCGGAGCGTTCGTCCGACTGGAGTCCACCAGGGGACGCGGCCGGCTCCGCGGCTGTGCCGGCGCGTGGGAGACCTCCGACCAGCTCGGTCACGCGATCGTCGAGGCCGCCATCAAGGCCGCCTCCGGCGACTCCTGCGGCTCCGAGGTCGAGCCCAAGGAGCTCGACAACATCACCGTCTCCGTGTTCATCGTTTCGAACACGGTACTCACTAACGACCCCCTCGCCGACCTGGAGATCGGCACCCACGGCGTCGCGGTCGACGGCGGCAACTCGCACGGCTGGCTCTACCCGACGGTCCCCGTCGAGAACGGCTGGTCCGGCACGGAGTTCCTCTCGCGCGCCTGCCGAAAGGCCAAGCTCGCGCCGAACGCGTGGGAAGACGAGGACACGATGGTGACGCTCATCGAGGGACAGGTGTTCCGAGAGCGCGCCGACGGCGGTGCGGTCGAAGAGCTGTAACGGCCGAACGAACCGGCAGACCGATTCCCTTTTTCGCCGAGACTCACCGCTCCGTCACGGGACGTACCAGATACCTCGATCGGCGTCCAAGAGGTCGCCGATGACGACGTGTGGGAGCGCGATGATGCTGATCGAGACGCTCCAAAACGCCACCGCGCCGGGGAGCAGCCCCGACCCCGCGAACGGGCTCGGGAACGCCACGTAGAGCGCGGCGACGACCACGAAGGTGGCGAACGCGCCGGCCGCCATCAGCGCCCACGCGCGCAGCGCGGCCGCCGAGACGGAGTCTCCGCCCACGAGGTCCCACTCGTCGTCGCCGACGGGCTCGGCATCGACGGTCGCCGTCCGTGCGACCTGTCTGGCGGAGTACCAGAACGGGAAGTAAAGCCCGACGGCCACGAGGACCGGGACGACCGCGAAGTACGCCGCGAGGAGGACGCTCTCGCCCGCGTCAACGAGCCACGACCGTCCGCCGCCGCGGATGTACCCCAGCCCGATGTGCACGACGAGCGCGGCGCCGTAGCCGACGAGGATCACCGTTTTGATCGCTTCAAGCCGTCCGCCCGCGCCCGCGAGCGCTCCCGAGTCTACGAGCCCGACCATGAGTGTACTGAACGCGTAGAACGTGTCGGTGTGGAACACAATTGGGACCAACATGACGGCCCCGCCGCGGACCGCGGCGGCGAGCGCGCGCTGCGGTCGCGTCTGAAGGTGGTCGGTCCCGACGGTCGCATCGAGGACGCGGACCCCGCCGATCCCGCCTTTCGCCATCGCGACGACCAGCGCGAGCGCGAGCCCGGCGACCGGCGCGAGCAGGAACAGTCCGACGAAGCCGCCGATCGCGACCAGATAGGTGGCGACGTACCGCCAGCGGAAGGACGGGCGCCGTCGCCGGAGGTTCTCGAAGTGTTCGTACCCCCCGTGGGGGAGGTTCAACGCGATCATCCCCACGAGATAGACGATCATCTGTGCCTCGATCGGGACGGCGACTCCGGCGAGCGCCAGCGCGCCGAATCCGACGATAAGCGCCGCGAGCGCCGCCCGCGAGAGTCCGATAGACGGGTGAGCGCTCGCCCCGCCGACCGACCGCCACACGCGCTTTCGAACGGTCAGAGACATCTCATAGACTGTATGGACTCCATAAAAAAACCGATCGGGAGCGATCCCACACTCCGGGAACGGTACCGCTTGACAAGGCGCGGGGGCCCGAACGATCGTGTATGGCGGACCAGCTGCGCGGCGATCAGACGATAACCGTCGTCGGCGGGGGGTTCGGCGGCCTCGCGGCGGCCGCGTACCTCGCCGACGCGGGAGGCGATGTCGAACTGCTCGAACGACACGAGCGGGTCGGCGGTCACGCGGGCGTCATCGAACGAGACGGGTTCCGGTTCGATTCGGGGCCGTCGTGGTACCTGATGCCTGACGTGTTCGAGCGCTTCTTCGGCCACTTCGACCGCGAGCCCGAGGACTACTACGAGCTCGAGCGGCTCGACCCCCAGTACCGGGTGTTCTGGAAGGACGGCGACCGCGCCACGATCGAGCCGAACCGCGAGAACGTCCACGAGGTGTTCGAGTCGTACGAGGCGGGCGCCGGCGACGCGCTCGCGTCGTACCTCGACCGCGCCGAGCACAACTACGAACTGGCGATGGACCGGGTGGTGTACGAGGGCCGCGACCGGCTCCGCGACTACGTCGACACCGACCTGCTGCCGCTGGCCCCGCGCTACCGGCTGTTCGGGAACATGGACGACTACGTGGGTCGGTACGTCGATCACCCGAAGCTCAAACAGCTGTTGGAGTACACGCTCGTCTTCCTCGGCGGGTCGCCGTACAACACGCCGGCGCTGTACAGCATCATGAGCCACGTCGACCTGAACAACAACGTCTTCTACCCCGAGGGCGGCATCGCCGGGGTCGTCGACGGGCTGGCCGACCTCGCCCGCGAGCGCGGCGTCACGATCGAGACCGGCGTCGAGGTGGAGTCGATCGACGGGCGGGCGGGCGAGTTCGAACTCGCGACCGACGCCGGAACGCGACACACTGACCTCGTGGTCAGCAACGCCAACCCGGCGTACGTCGAGCGGGAACTGCTCGACCCGAGCGACCGCGACCACGACCCGAGCTACTGGAGCGACCGCACGTACGCCCCTTCCGCGTACATGCTGTACCTCGGGGTCGAGGGCGACGTGGACCCGCTCGCGCACCACTCGCTCGTCCTACCGACCGACTGGTCGGACCACTTCGAGGCCATCTTCGAGGAGCCGCGCTGGCCCGAGGACCCCGCCTACTACCTCTCCGTCGCCTCCAAGACCGACGAGACGGTCGCGCCGGAGGGCCACCAGGCCGTCGTCGCGTTAGTCCCCATCGCACCGGGGCTCGACGACGGGCCGGACGTGCGCGAGCGCTACCGCGAGAAGGTGTTGGCCGACCTCGCCGACCACGCCGGGGTCGACCTCCGAGGCCGGATCGTCTCGGAGACGACCGCCTGCGTCAGCGAGTTCGCCGAGCGCTACGGCGACCCGGACGGCACGGCGCTCGGGCTGGCGCACACCCTCTTCCAGACGGGGCCGCTCCGCCCCGGCCATCGCGCCGGACTCGACGGGCTCTACTACGTCGGCTCATTCACGGGCCCGGGAATCGGGATGCCGATGTGCCTCATCAGCGGCGAACACGCAGCGACGGCCCTCGGGGAGGACTACCCCGAGGCTCTCGACGGCGACATAGGGGGACCGAACGGGGCGTCGCCGGACGGGCCGGCGACACCCACCGGGCCCCCACGCTGAGGGCAGACGACGGGAAACGGAGGACCTCCCCAAATCTGTCCTACGTTTCGTTCTACACCGCCCCGTACCCCACCGCGTCCGCGTCGGCGAGCGCGCGCTCCGCCGCGGCGTCGAGGTCGAACAGGTCGTCGGCGACCAGGTCGCCGTCGCGGATCACCGGTTCCATGAGCGACTCGGCGCCCTCGGGACCCGAGCGGTCCGCCAGTCCCACCGCGTGGACGCCGTCAGCAGTGCGGTAGACCGCTTTCGCGCCGGAGAGCTTGCCTCGTTTGGCGGCCGGCTCCCCCTCAACCTCGACGATGTCGAGCGCGAAGTCGACCGGGTCGGCGTTCGAGACGTAGCCGCCGACGCCGAAGCCGTCGACGACGTCGCGGAGCTCGCGGAGGTCGTCGGGGCCGAGCCCGCCGGAGACGTACACGTCGACGTCGTCGTGGCCGCGGGCGTCCAGCTCCCATTTCACCTCCCGAATGATGTGCCGGAAGTCGCCGCGGCGCGAGCCGGTGGTATCGAGCCGGACGCCGTCGAGCCGGTCGCCGAGCGCGTCGACCGCGCGAAGGGTCTCGTCGACCTCGTCGGAGTAGGTGTCACAGAGAGCGATCCGCGGGACCGACTGGTCGACGGCCTCGTCGAAGGCGCGCCACGCGGCCTCCTGTTCGCCCCGACCGAAGCAAATGGAGAGGGCGTGCGGCATCGTCCCCGACGCGTCCCGACCGATCAGGTCGCCGGCGGCGACGTGCGAGAAGCCGTCGAACCCGGCGACGAGCGCCGAGCGCTCGACGATCGCGGTCATCGACGGGTGGACGTGGCGCGCGCCGAACGAGAGCACCTGCGTCTCCGGCGCCGCGACCCGGCAGTCGAGGCCGGCGGTCGCGATCCCGGACGCGTGCGACAGGAAGCCGAGAAGCGAGGTCTCCAGCCGCGCGAACGCGAGGTACGGCCCCTCGATCCGCATCACCGGACCGCCGTCGAAGAGGCGCCCCTCCGGGATCGCGTCGACGTCGACATCGCGTCCTTCCAAGAGCGCGATCGCGTCCTTCAGTCCGGCGAACAGCTCGAACTCGCCGTCGGGGAACTGGTCGGCAGTGACCTCGACGACGACGCGAGGGTTTCGCCCCGCGTGTTCCAAGGAGGCCTCGGTCCGCTCGAAGTACGCGTCAGTCGCCCGGCCGTCACGGATCGCGGCCGCGTCGACGATGTCGAACTCGGTCATACCCGACGGTTCGACCGCCGGGGAGGAAAAGCCACCCGGGTCGAGCGGGTGGGCGTTCGGCTTCCGGCGGCCTCCAGCTGGTCAGCGCCGCGCGCGGCGCGCGACGAGGCTAACCGCCGCGAGTAGGGCGACGAGCGCGACGAGGGGACCGAACCCGGGCACGCCGTCGTCGGTGGCGGCGTCGGGAGCGGCCGAGCCGTCGTTGGTCCCGTCCGCGTCGCCTCTATCGGTTCCGTCGTCGACGCCGTCTTCATCGGTCCCGTTCGCGTCCCCCCCGCCGTCGGTCGAGGGGAGTGCGAGGTCGGAGCCGGGCCGGAGGTCGAGCACGTCGGCCGGCTCGGGTGCATGGACGATCGTCACCGTCGTCCCGTCCCGTTCGACGCCGTAGGCCCCGCGGAAGTCGCCGTCCGCGATCTCGTACACCTCGCCCGCGGCGTAGTCGTCGCCGCCGTGGGCGGTCAGCATCCGCAGGTACGTCTCGCGGAACTCGGTCGCGTCGGCGGGTGTCTGCCACTCGGTCACCCAGACGTAGCCGTCCTCGCCGTCGGCCGTGCTTCGGTTGTTCCGGTAGGGATACAGCTCGTCGCCCGCCCAGCCCTCGGTGGCCGGGTGAGCGTAGTTGTAGTTCATGCGGGTCCGGAGCTGCTCGTCCGGCCGCGTGTGGATCCGAACGTTCTCCCGAGCGGTCGCGTCCGGGTCCAACACCGCGTGGTCGTACTCCCAGCTCTGGTACCAGAACATCACGAACATCGACGCCTCGCCGGCAGTTTCGGCACCGTCGACGCCTTGGTCTGGGTACGTCTCCCACCCGCCGGTCGCCGTGTCCTCGAACGTAACCTCGCTGGTCCGGTAGTCGGACTCGCGGTGGATCACCTCTGAGGTCGCGTTCGGGGGCGCGTTCATCGTCTCGTTGACGGCGCTCCACCCGCCCTCGTCGACGAGCGCCTCGACGTAGAACGCGCCGTCGGCGTACGGCTGCAGCACGGTCTGAAGGATGCCGAAGTTGTAATCGGACGCCGATGCGCTCCCGCCGCCGGAGTCAGGCGAGCCGAGGCAGCTCCAGTTGGCGGCACAGCGCGCGTCGTACACCTCCTCGATGTGGACCGCCTCGCCCTCGATGATCCCGCTGGCCGCGAGGTCGGCGTCCTGCGTGGCGCCGACGTATCGGGGGCTCGTGAGGTCGTGATACTGGTCTTGCATCGCGTGGACCAGCTCGTGTGCCAGCGTCGACGGGTCGATCTGCGGGTCCTCCCCCTCCGGGACGACGAGGACGATCTGACCCTCGTTCGGGGAGTAAAATCCGGTGACCGCGCCGCCGTAGACGGTGTCGATCGCGTCGGACGCGTTCTCGTCCTCGCCGACGACGAACAGCGCCTTCCACACTTGGTCGTTCCAGCGCTGGAACTCGGCGTCGGAGCCGCCCGCGCCCCCGCTCGCGGAGTCGTTCATGAACTCGGAGCGCGTGACCGTCTCGACCGGTACGTCCCCGCGGAAGGGGCGCTCGCGGACGTGCTCGACGCGGGCCATCGTCAGGTGGGTCAGCGCCGTTACCTCCGACTCGGTCAGCCCGTCCGTCTGATTGAACGAGAGGTCGTCCTCGTAGTGGGTCCCGTTCCAGCAGCCGACGAGGTCGGTCCCGGCGCCGGCGTCGCACTCGGCGGCGGTCGCGCTGGCTGGCGTATCCCCCTGAATCGCAGCCGCCGGACCGGCGGCGACGGCCCCGCCGGCACCGATCGAGAGGAGGGCGATCGCGGCCGCGACGAACGCAAGGGTGAGAACCCGTCGCATAAGTGCGATTACGGCCGACCCGGTAAGTAGTTTGTCGGTCGGGTCACAGCAACGGCAGCGGCCTGCGAGCGGCGCCGTGGAGACACCGGCCCGCGACCGGTGCCGCCGTTTTTGGGCCCGGGCGCCCAACCCTCGCGCATGCCGTACGAGCCGACCGAGACCGCGGTGATCGTCGTCGACATGCAGAACGGCTTCTGTCACCCCGACGGGAGCCTCTACGCCGAGCCGAGCGAGGCGGCCGTCGAGCCGGTGACGGCTCTCGTCGACCGCGCCCGCGACGCCGGCGCGAGCGTCGTCTACACCCGGGACGTGCATCCGCCCGACCAGTTCGACGGGACACACTACTACGACGAGTTCGACCGGTGGGGCGAACACGTCGTCGAGGGGTCGTGGGAGGCCGAGTTCGTCGACGACCTCGACGTGCGCGAGGCGGACCACGTCGTCGAGAAACACACGTACGACGCCTTTTACCAGACGGATCTGGAGGGGTACCTCGACGCGCACGGCGTCGACGACCTCCTGATCTGCGGGACGCTCGCGAACGTCTGCGTGCTCCACACCGCCGGCAGCGCCGGACTCCGTGACTACCGGCCCGTCGTCGTCGAGGACGCGCTCGGGTACATCACCGAGGACCACCGGGAGTATGCGGTCGAGCACGCCGACTGGCTGTTCGGCGAGACGGCGACCCGCGAGTCGATCGCGTTTGCAGACGCGTGACGATAGCCCTCCACCACACCCACCTTCCCAAACTCGCCGCAATTGATGCGTTCGATCTCGACACCCATTCCGAGACAGTCCGATACAACGGCGATGAACTCCTCGAAGCGCTTCTCGAAGTACCCCTCAAATCGAAGTCGGAGACGTATATTCCGAGCATGTGAACCACCCTCGCTCGTTATCAGCCGCGTGAATCGGCGTGTAACCCTTTTTACCCGCGGCGGGGAGGCTCTCGCATGGAACTCTCTCGACGCGGCATGCTGGGCGGAGTCGGGGCCGCGCTCGCGGTCGGCGGTGTCGGGTTCGTCGGCGCCGCCTCGGTGACGGACGAGACCAGCGACGACGGGACCGGCAACGACGGGACCGGCGACGACGGAACTGCCGAGTCCGGATCCGTTCCCGTCGATCCGGACGCCCCGTTCGAGGCGCAGCTGCTCGGCGACGGCGACCACCGGCTCTTCGACGCCGGCGACCTCGACCGCGTCCAAGGCGTGATCGCGAAGGACGACGAACACCTCGTGTACGTCTCGCTCGGCGACGCGGGGGTCGACGCCTTACAGGCGGGGCTGGCGGACGCCGGCGCGACGGACGAGCCGGAGCGCTTCGCGGTGTCGATGACGCTCGACGGGACCGAGGTCAGGCGGGTCGATCTCGACGAGGCCACGGTGTCGGCGCTGACCGACGAGGAGTGGGGCGGCGTCGTGACGCTCCCGTTCAGCGAGGAGTCGGTCGCGCAGTCGGTGTACGACTCGCTCGCCGACGCCTGACCGACGTCTGGCCGACGCTTGACTGACGCGCCGTGCCGTCGAGGACAGCGGTTATGGAAGATGTCAAGTCGGCGGCGCCCGTTTAATTCGATATGAGCGATGCCGAGGGCGCGTCAACCGGAGGTCCCGGTGGACGTCCCTGTCCCCTGTGCGAGACGCCGATGTATCACCGCCACTGCAAGTACGTCTGTCCGGAACACGGGGTCGTCTACGACTGCTCGGACACCTTCTACTGATGGTCTTGAGCCCATCACTCGGACACAGGACTACGCTGTGCGAACTGTTATGTTCTTGCGGTCCGACCTGTATGTTATGAGCGGCGACCCGCTTTCGATCCTCCCTGCCGACTGTCAGAGGTCAGCATGGTAGAGAAAACGCAGGTTGCCCGGGGGAAGCGGATCCAACGTCGAACCGGGAAGACGTTCCACGTCGCGACCCGACTGCTTCCGGAGCGGATCCGGCACCCGACGTACGTGCTGTACGGCTTCTTCCGGATCGCGGACGAGGTCGTCGACGCCGAGGACACCGGGCCTCCGGACGAACAGCGGGCGGAACTCGACCAACTCCGGCGAGCCGCCCTGGGCAAGATGGAGACCGACGATCCGGTGTTGTCGGCGTTCGCTTCGGTGCGTGACGAGCACGGCATCCCGGACGAGGACGTACACGCGTTCGTCGACGCGATGGCGAGCGACATCGACACCGACCGCTACGAGACTTACGAGCAGCTGGAGTCGTACATGGACGGCTCCGCGGCCGCCGTCGGTCGGATGATGACGGCGATCATGGAGCTCGACGAGGAGGCCGAGGCGGAGGCGCTCCCCCACGCGACGAAGCTCGGCGAGGCGTTCCAGATGACCAACTTCATCCGGGACGTACGCGAGGACGTGGTCGAGCGCGGCCGGGTGTACCTCCCGCTGGAGACGCTCCGGCGACACGGCGTGAGCGAGGAGCAGATCCTGAATCTGGAGTTCGACGACGACGTCGCGGCCGCGGTCCGCGAGGAGCTCGCCCGGACCGAGCGGCTCTACGAGGAGGGCGTCGCCGGGATCAAGTACCTCCCGGAGGACTGCCAGCTCGCGGTGTTGCTCGCGGCGGTGCTGTACGCGGACCACCACCGGCTCATCCGGGACCTGGGGTACGACACGGTGTCGACCACCCCCGAGCTGTCGTTCGCCCGCAAGATATCGCTGCTCGTCCGGACCCGCTGGAAGTGGCAGTGGAACAAGGACCCCGAAACGGTGTTCTACGAGATGTGCGGCGGCTTCGACACGAGCCACGAACACCGCGAACACGGGTCACACGGGTCGGGCGTCGCCCAGTCCGACTGACTCGGAGGCGCCGTGAACAGATCCCGATTCGTCGGCCTCGCGCTCGCCGCCTTCGGGCTGGTCTTCCTGTCGTTCGTCGTTCGCGGCACGACCCGACTCGTCGCGCCCTACGAGGTCGCCGTCGCGCTGTCGGCACCGATCCTCTTCGTCGCCGCCGCGCTGTTGGTCGGGCTGGTCGCGCTCGCGACGCTGGACGTGACCGGGATCCGTCGGTTGGAGTGATCGGCTCTGTTGAAATCGGTACAGCAGGTTAGTTTGAACCGCTCGCGGTCACTACGGGAACAGCAGCGGTCAATTGCGGGAGTGGGTGATGGAGATCGGTTGAGGCGTTATTCATACGTCGGATTCTGGTGTTGCTAGCGGGTGTTTATACGTGATCGATGGGCCTGCGGTGAACACTTCCAAAGCCCCAGTCGCGAGGACTCGCGCGGCTCGCTGCGGTCCTCAGTCGGTCGCTACGCTCCCTCCTTGTGGTCCTTGCGTCGCCGTGCTTCGCCCTCGCGACTGCCCCTTTGAGTCCCACCCCAGCACCGCGCCTCACGCCTCCCCAGCCTCGTCGCTGGCGGCTACTGCCGCCAGCGACTCCCTCGCACGCGCTCCTCGCGGGCCGATGGCCCGCTCGGAGGCGCGCGCCACCGCAATCGTTCTTTATAAACGATCGTCGCTGTCGCTCATTACGGTTTAAATACCGTCGCTGATGCGATCGAATCCGCCTGCCGGAGTGAGCAAAGTCGGAACGCCCTTTTGACCCCGGCCCGGAGTACGAGTATGGACGTACGAACCGTTGCCGACCTCTCGCCGGCCGAGCGTCTCGCCTTTTTCGAGCGCGACGCGGGCGTCGACGCGGTCCGCGACGACGTGAGCGAGATCGTCGGCCGGGTGCGAAAGGAGGGAGATGTGGCGCTGCGGGAGTTCTCCGAGGAGTTCGACGGCGTCGCCGTCGGCAACATCGACATCACGGACGACGCGGAGCGCGCGCACGCTGAGCTCGACGACGCGAACGACCCGGTCCTCGACGCGGTCCGCGAGGCCGCCGCGAACATCCGCGAGTTCCACGAGCGACAGCGCCCGGAGGACTGGCGCGACGAGTTCGGCGACCGCGAGCTCGGGCGCCGGTTCCGCCCCCTCGACCGCGCCGGGGTGTACGTGCCCGGCGGCGCGGCGGCGTACCCCTCCAGCGCGCTGATGGGCGTGATCCCGGCGACGGTAGCGGGCGTCGACCACGTCTCGGTGGCGACCCCGCCGGCCGAGGAGATCAACCCGGTGACGCTCGCGGCGATCCACGAGGCCGGCGCCGACGCGGTGTACCAGGTCGGCGGCGCGCAGGCGATCGCCGCGCTCGCGTACGGGACGGAGACCGTGACGAACGCCCAGAAGGTCGTGGGGCCCGGCAACAAGTGGGTCACCGCCGCGAAGGCGATCGTGCAGGGCGACGTGGAGATCGACTTCCTCGCGGGGCCGAGCGAGGTGCTCGTCCTCGCCGACGGGACCGCCGACCCCGACCTCGTCGCCGCCGACCTGATCGCGCAGGCCGAACACGACCCGAACGCCTCCGTGGTCGCGGTCACCGACGACGCTGCCCTCGCCGAGGCGGTCGCGGAGGCGATCGACGAGCAGGCCGCGAACCGCGAGCGCGAGGAGACGATCCGAGCTGCCCTCGACAACGACGCCTCCGGGGTCCTCCACACCCGGTCGATGCCCGAGGCGGTGTTGTTCACCGAGGAGTACGCGGCCGAGCACCTCTCGATCGTCGCCGAGGACGACGAGGCGCTTTTAACTCGGATCACGAACGCGGGCTCGGTGTTCCTCGGGGCGTACTCGCCCGTCGCCGCCGGCGACTACGCGACCGGGACGAACCACGTGCTGCCGACGAACGGCGGCGCGAAGCGCTACGGCGGGCTCTCCGTCGACACCTTCCTCCGATCGTCGACGGTCCAGCGGCTCGACCGCGACGCGCTCGACGGCCTCTCCGACACGATCACGAGGCTCGCGGAGGCCGAGGGGCTGGAGGCGCACGCCGAGAGCGTCCGAAAGCGGTTTAAATAGGTCCGTCCGGTACGGACGGTCCGATACGGCCTTTTTGACCGGACGAGACGGTTCGCATTCGACGACAGATACGGATCGATCCGGAACAATATATATCGATCCGGAACGAGGCGGACCGGTCCGTTCCTCACCGTACCGAGCCGGAGCCGTTAAGACGACAGTATACGGCTCATAGCAGGCTTCATACCCAGAAAAAAGGCACGTACGACCGTAATGGTGGAAGACACCGGCGGACGGACGGAGACGAGTTCCAGACGGAAATTCATCCTGGCCGGCGGAGCGGTCGGGATCGCCGGATTGGCTGGGTGTTCCGGTGGCAGCGGTGGCGATGCCGGGGCGGGCCTCGACGGCGGGGACGGAAACGACGGCGGCGACAGCGGGTCGGGCGACCCGATGCTCACGGACGCCTCGGAGTTCGAGTACGCGGACCCCAACTGGGAGGAGAACAACTACCTGATGACGGCGGTCGCGGAGAACGACTACTTCCAGGGGAGCACGACGGACCTGGAGAACATGAAGAACCGCGACATCGAGGAGGTCGCCCACGGCGAGCCGCCACGGGAGCTGCCCGACGACGAGAGCGACTGGGTCGACCCCGACGAGCTCGTGTTCGTCGACAAACCCGGAGAGTCCGGGGAGGCGCAGTTCCAAGAGACCATTCAGCCGATGCTGGACCGGCTCGAGGAGACGACGGGCCGGTCGGTTCGGTGGCAGCCCGTCGACTCCAACGCGGCGTCAGTCGAGGCGCTCCGGTCGGGGCGCGCTCACTTGGGGAACGTCTCGACGGGGACGACGGCGTTCGCGGTCAACCTCGGCGGCGCCGTTCCGTTCGCGGACCCGGTCAGCCCTACGGGCCAGTTCGGCTATCGACTGCTGGCGATCACCCGCGCCGACATGAATGAGATTCAGTCCGTCAAGGACTTCCCAGACTACGACGTCGCCCACACCGAGCCGGCGTCGAACTCCGGGAATCAGGCGCCGTCGGCGTTGTTCGACCAGTACTTCGACGTGACCCCCGGAGAGGACTACGAGGTCGAGTTCTCGGGCGGCCACGACCAGTCCGGACGCGGGATCTCCGTCGGCGACTACGACTGCGGCCCGATCTGTAGTACGTGCGTGGATGATCTCATCCAAGCGAACGACGACATGAGTTACGACGAGTTCAAAATTGTCTGGGCCAGTAATCCGTTCCCGCCGGGTCCGGTTGTCCACCGTTACAACCTCCACCCGGACATCGTCGAAGGGATCAAGGAGGCCTACATCGGGACCGACTGGACGGGAACTGACTACGCAGAGGCGACCGGCGAGGCCGAGTACGTCCCGATCGACTACAAGACCGTCTTCAACGACATCATGGTTATCCAGCGGTACAACGGCGTCGAGTACGAGAGCGGGAGTCTGTGACCGCCATGCTCGAAACGGAGAACCTCGGCAAGACGTACCCGACCGGCGACGAGGCGCTTCGGGACGTTTCGGTCACGATCGACGGCCGCGAAGTCGTGGCGATGATCGGGCCGAGCGGCGCGGGCAAGAGCACGTTCGTGCGGTGTATCAACCGGCTGACGGAGCCGACCGCGGGGAGCGTTCGTCTCGACGGCACCGAACTCACCGCGCTCGACGACGACGGACTGCGGAACGCGCGCCGGGACATCGGGATGGTATTCCAGGAGTACAACCTCGTCGAGCGGCTCACCGTGATGGAGAACGTGCTCTCTGGGCGGCTCGGCTACGTCTCGAACTGGGCCGCGCTCCGACGGAACTTCCCGCCGGAGGACGTGGAACGCGCCTACGAGCTCCTCGATCTCGTCGGCCTCAACGACATGGAGAACAAGCGCGTCGACGAACTCTCCGGCGGCCAGCGCCAGCGGGTCGGCATCGCGCGAGCGGTGGTCCAGGAGCCGAAGATCCTGCTGGCCGACGAGCCGACGTCGAGCCTCGACCCCGAGACCTCCCGCGACGTGATGGAGCTGCTCACCGACATCGCCGTCGACCGCGACGTGCCCGTGCTGATCAACATTCACGAGGTTGACCTCGCTGAGGCGTATGCGGACCGAATCCTCGGGCTCCACGCCGGCGAGCTCGTCTTCGACGGGCCGGCGGCCGACCTCACCGAGGAGTCGAAGGGCGTCATCTACCGCGGCGAGGAACCGCCGGAGTCGGGCGCGACCGACCCGGACTGGCTGTCGGGCCCGCACGACGAGTCGAGCGCCCGTAACGGGTCGAACGCCGGTCCCGACCGCATGCCTGCGGAGGACTGACCCGTGGCGACGGAGTCGTCGACGGCGACCGGCACACCCGACGCGGCCGGCCGACGGACATGGCAGCGGCCGACCGCGTTCCGGAGCCGGCGCGTGAAGTGGCTGGTCTACGGTATCGTCCTCGCGCTGATCGCGTGGTCGGTCGCGAGCCTCCGGATCACCCCCGGTCGCTTCCTTTCGGGACTCGGATACGGCTACGAGCTGATCGACTCGATGCTGCCGCCCGAGACCGGTCAAGAGAGCGTACTCCGGCTGGCCGATCGGATGATAGAGACGATCGCGATGGCGATGGTCGCGACCGTGGCGGGGATCGCGATGAGCCTTCCCGTCGCGTTCGGGGCGGCCGAGAACATCTCGCCGCGACCGACCTACTACGTCAGCCGCGGGATTATCAGCGTTTCGCGGGCGATAGACGGGCTGATCGTCGCGATAATCGCCGTCATCGCGCTCGGGTTCGGCCCGCTCGCGGGGATCGTCGCGATCAGCTTCAAGACGATCGGCTTCTTCTCGAAGCTCTTCGCCGAGGACTTAGAGGACATCGACATGGGCGGCGTCGAGGCAGTCGAGGCCACCGGTGCCTCCCGCTTTCAGGCGCTCGTCTACGGGGTCGTCCCGCAGGTCGTCCCCCGCTTCGCGGGGCTCGCCGTGTACCGCTGGGACATCAATATCCGGTCGTCGACGATCGTCGGGATCGTCGGCGCCGGCGGAATCGGCGTGCTGCTGCAGCGGGCCTACTCCCGGTACGAGTACGACTACGTGGCGGCGATCCTCATCGCGATCATCGCCGTGGTGCTGGTCGCTGAGTTCGTGAGCGCCGTCGTCAGACGGAGGGTGCAGTAATGGCGGGCGCCACGCGCGAGTGGAGCCGGTTCGATGCGAGAGAGCGGCTCTTCCGGATCGGGTCCGTCCTCGTCGCCGCCGCGGTCGTGGTGGTCTCGTGGGAGTGGCTCGATATGAGCCTCCGGTACGTGACGACCGCACCGGCCCAACTCGGCGATCTGTTCGGTCGGATGTTCCCGCCCGACTGGGCGTACCTGCCGAGGGCGGTCGGGCCGCTCGCCGAGACGATCCAGATCGCGGTCGTCGGGACGATCGGCGCGGTGGTGATGGCGGCACCGGTCGCGTACATCACCGCCGAGAACACGACGCCGAACCGGGCCACGTACGCGATCGGGAAGCTCATCGTCACGGTGTCGCGGTCGGTCCACACGATCGTCTGGGCCCTGCTGTTCGTCGTGATGTTCGGACCGGGGGCGCTCGCGGGCACCGTCGCGACCGCGGTCCGATCGATCGGGTTCGTGGCGAAACTCCTCGGCGAGGAGATCGAGGAGATCGACTTCGGTCAAGTGGAGGGCATCCGAGCGACCGGCGCGGGCCCCGCCCAACTGCTGATCTACGGAATCGTCCCGCAGATCAAGCCCGCCTTGGTCGGGCTCACCGTGTATCGCTGGGACATCAACGTACGCGCGGCGACGATCCTCGGGTTCGTCGGCGCCGGCGGGATCGGCGTCCAGCTGTTCGAGGCGATCGACTCGTTCGCGTGGCGGACGGTGTCGGCGCTTCTCGTCGCCATCCTCGGCGTCGTGCTGGTGAGCGAGGGGGTATCGGCGTACGCCCGCCGGAAGGTGCGCTGACGCCCGCGTCTCGACGGAGCGATCCCCGCTTTGGCCCTCCGAGACATCGGTAACAGAGTACAGCCGGCCCGCGCCGCGACCGACCCGCGAACCGACGACGACACACGAAACACATGACGACGCTTCACGACACCGACACCCGGATCGACCGACTGAACGACGAAGTCGTCCTCTTCGACATGGACGGCGTGATCCTCAACGGCTGGGGGACCGACGACGCGGTTCACAGCCGCGCACTCGACGACGTGCTCGAGGAGCGAGACATGCGAGTGAGTGGCGACCTCCGGCGCCCGCTGGAAACGTACGAGTACGACGACGACTTCCGGGCCGCCTGCGAGGAACTTGACGTCGACCCCGCCGGTCTCTTTCGGGCCCGAGAAGAGCGCAGCGCGAAGCGCGCGGTCGCCCGGCTCGCGGCCGGGACGAGGCGGCTCTGCGGGGACACCGACGCCCTCGACGAGGTGGCCGAACACGCCTCTGTCGGGCTGGTGAGCAACAACTACCACCCGACCGTCGAGTTCGTTGTCGACCACTTCCGGCTCGACGCGTTCTCGTTCGTCCGCGGCCGCGACCTCGGCCCGGACGGGTTTCGGCGACGGAAGCCGGACCCGCACTATCTGAACGAGGCGCTCGACGCCCTGGGCGCCTCGGGCGGGCTCTACGTCGGCGACCGCGCGACCGACATGATCGCCGCCGAGCGCGCCGGCCTCGACGGGGTGTTCCTCAGGCGCGACCACAACGCCGCGCTCGACCTCGAGGTCGAGCCGGCCTTCGAAATCGAGAGCCTCCGGGAGCTCACCGAACTCGTCGGAACGGAGGCGTCAACGAGAACCGCCCGTTCGGCGGCCGGCGCCGCGAGCGACCGGACCCGAACCGAGTAGCAGCGACGACCCTCGCCCTGTCGATCCTCCCGTTTTCGGTGTCGAAGACGACCGGTCTCCAGAGAAACGGTTATCTCGCGGAGTCGCATCTCGAAGGCATGATCCCGTCCCTGACTCCGCTGTTCGAGGGGTTCTCGGCGGTCGAAGCGACGATCGCCGTTCTCGTGGTCTCCGTCGTCGCCGCCGTGGGGATGGAGTTCGTCGTCCTGCGAGTCGCCCGCCGATACGTCTCGACCACTGACTCCGCGTACGACGACATCGTCATTTCCTCGCTGCGCGCCCCGCTCGTCGTCACCGCCGCGCTCGCCGGGGTGTACGTACTCACGCAGATTCCGGCGATCCGATCGTCGGTCCTCGTCGATCCGCAGCTGCTCGACGCCGTCTTTGGTCGACCGTCGCTGTCGGTCATCATTCTCGTGTGGGCGCACGCGGCCAACGCCGTCGTGAATCGGCTCGTCGCCGCGGTTAACGCCGAGGGAGGCAGATTCGACTTCGCGCCGGTGTTCTCGAACGTCTGGACGCTCGCAGTGCTCGTCGGGACCGCCGGGACGCTGCTGTGGCTGTGGGGCATCGAGATCACGCCGCTTCTGGGCGCGGCGGGAGTCGCCGGGATCGCGGTCGGCTTCGCCGCGAAAGACACGGTGGCGAACTTCTTCGGTGGCATCGCGTTGTACTTCGACGACACCTACAAGATCAGCGACTACATCGTCCTCGACGACGGGACCGCGGGGACTGTGATCAAGGTCGGCGTGCGCTCAACGACGCTGCTCACTCGCGACGAGGTGCTGGTGACGGTCCCGAACGCCGCGCTCAACGCCGCGAAGGTGACGAACGAGTCCGCGCCACAGAGCCGGCGCCGCGTCCGGGTGCCGATCGGCGTCGCCTACGGGACCGACATCGACGCGTTCGAGGCGCTCGCGATCGAGGTCCTGCTCACGGAGCCGCTGGTCCTCGACTCGCCGAAGCCGCGGGCTCGGCTCCGCTCGTTCGGCGACTCGGCGCTGCAGTACGAGCTCCTTTGTTGGGTCAACGGACCGACGCGTCGCCGGCGCGCACAACACAAGCTCAATCGCGCCCTGTACAAGGCGCTCTCCGATGCCGACATCGAGATCCCGTACCCGAAACGCGACGTGACGGTCACCACCGCCAGCGACGCGGACAGGAGGGGCCCGGACGAGCGGGCGACGACTCGCCCCGCCGTCGACGGCGGAGCGCCGAGGGGCGGCGGTGGCGATGGCGACGGCGGATGGACATAGTGAGCGAGGACAGTCGGTCCAGTCCGACCGTGGCGGCGGAACCGCTGACGGGACCGATCGACCGGATCGCGCGGTGAACGTAACCGTCAGTGGCAACGACGGGCGCGAATACGCCGGCAGGGTTTTTACCGTGCGAACAGAACACGTTCGCATGAGTACCGAAACGGTCGACTCTGGGAGCGACCCGGCGATCGAGGTGACCGCAGACGCCGCCGAGGAGGCGCTCTCGCTTTTGGAGGGCGAGGGCCTGGACACGGAAGTGGCCGGGCTCCGCCTGTTCGTCCAGCAGGGCGGCTGCGCGGGTCTCTCGTACGGGATGCGGTTCGATACGGAGCCGGAAGACGACGACCTCGTGGTCGAACACCACGGGCTGCGCGTGTTCGTCGACCCGGCGAGCCGGAACTACATCGGCGGGAGCAAACTCGACTACGAACACGGCCTGCAGGCCGCCGGCTTCGAGGTCGAGAACCCGAACGTCGTCTCCGAGTGCGGCTGTGGCGAGTCGTTCCGGACGTAGCCGGACCGACTGTGTCTCCCCGCGATCGAGTCGTCCTTTTAACCGGTTCCGACCGATACGGACGGGTATGAGTCTCGACGCGTCGACGACGGGTGACGGCGAGCGGGTGTACACCGATCGGACGCGGATCGAAAGAGGGTCTGAAGGACCGTTCTACGTCGTGTTTTCCGACGCCGACGGCTCCTCGCGGTGGGGGTTCCGCTGCGGCAACTGCGACTCGTTCGACACCGCGATGGACACGATGGGGCGGATCCAGTGTACGGAGTGCAGCAACTTCCGGAAGCCGGACGAGTGGGACGCCGCCCACGAGTAGCGAAACGGGAGAAAATCGGGGTGTCGCCGCTGGACGCGATCGCCGAGAGCCGGGGTCTCGGGGTCCGAGCGGCCGGGATCGCGGGGGTCCGAAATCGTGAGAAAGTTTATCACGGAAGCCGGCCAATGTCGAAGTAGATGGCCACTGCGAGCATTCCACCGACGACGGAGGCCAGAGACGTTTTTCGTGAACTCGGGTACACCGTCCCCGACGGCGGACAGGAGTTCGTCGCGGAGCGGAAATGGCGGCGTGTGCTCGTGACCGTGTTGTGTATGGAGACCGATGATCTCGAACCGTATCTGGCCGACGACAGCGACACCCCGCGGCTCCGTTGTTTCGTCACGTGGCGTAACCGGGCGGGCGATCTCCGCGATCAGCTCGTCTCCACGAAGCCTCCGTACGACTGGGCGGTGATCGGCATCGAGGCCGACGGCAAGGACTTCGCGGTGATGGAAGGCGCGCCCGGCAGCCCCTGACCGACCTTCCTCGTCCCCGACGGCGTAGCGTCGTTCCCATCGCCTCCTTTTATATCGATGTGCGTTCAACTAGCACGTGACATGGTGTTCAAGAAAGTCACGCTGATCGGAACGAGCGAGGAAAGCTTCGACGCGGCCGCCGACAACGCGATCGATCGCGCCGAAGACACGCTAGAAAACGTCTACTGGGCGGAAGTAGAGGAGTTCGGCGTCGAACTGAAGGACGCGGATCGAGAGTATCAGGCAGAGGTCGAAGTCGCGTTCGAACTCGAGAACTGAGATCGGTTCGCGTCTCGGTACGCGGCGGGTCCGACTTTTTAAGCGTTGGTCGGGAGTGTGAGAGTCTGAGGAGTTCGTTGATGAGTAGTTGACAGCGGATCGATGACGAAGACCGCCAAAGCCCCAGCCGCGAGGCCCACCCCGCACCGCACAGCACCGCCGGAAGACGGTCGCCTCGCTCCGCTCGGCGCTGCGACTTCCGTGCTCCCGCTCGCTTCGCTCGCGGCGTCCCTCGCGCGTGCTGACTCGCGGGCCGATGGCCCGCTCGCAGGCACGCGCCGACCGCACAGTCATTTATTAGTAATTCCCGAGGCGCCCACCTATTTATCCGATCGCCACCACGGACCGTCAATGACCGCGTCACGCGCGCCGACGGAACCCGACGTTCGGGAGTTCGAAGCGACGGTCGAATCGGTCGACGACCGAGCGGTCGTCCTCGACGAGACGTACTTCTACGCCGAGTCGGGCGGCCAGCCCGCCGATCGAGGGACGGTCGACGGAATTCTCGTCGAAGACGTGACCGAGCGCGACGGGCGGGTGGTCCACGTCCTCGACGAGGGCGCAGAGACGCTCCCCGAGGCGGGCGAGACGGTCTCGGGGATCGTCGACGACGCGTTCCGGACCTACTGCACCCGCGCGCACACCGCCTCCCACGTGCTGTACGGGGCGGCGCGACGGACCTGCGAGGACCTCGGCTACGCCGGCTTCGACATCGGGGAAACAAAGGTGCGCGTCGACCTGACGACCGCGGAGCCGCTCGACGACGCCGATCTCGTCGAGCTCGAACGGCTCTCGAATCGGGCCGTCTGGGATTCGCTGCCGGTGTCGTGGGAGACGCTGCCCGAGGACGAGGCCCGCGCGCTCGACGGCATCGCGTTCAACACGAAGACCGAGGAGGGCGCGATGAGCGGGAGCGAGGCGGTCCGCGTCGTCACAATCGGCGAGCGCGGCGGGGAGCGCGACGGGGCGGGTGACGGGGAGGACGCGCCGACGTGGGACGTGGCCGCCTGCGGCGGGACCCACGTCTCCAACACGAGCGAGATCGGGCCGATCTCCGTGCTCGACCGGTCGAACCCCGGCGAGGGCGTGACCCGCGTGGAGTTCGCGGTGGGCCCGACCGCGATCGACCACGACGCCGCGGTCCACGCGGCGGCGCTCAACGCGGCCACGACCCTCGACGCGCGGATCGGGGACCTCCCGGACGCGGTCGGCCAACTCCGCGAGCGGACCGACCGGCTCGAAGCCGACCTGCAGGCCGCCACGGCCGACCTGCTCGCGGCGCGCCTCCGAGAGTTCCCGACTGGCGAGGCCGACGCCGGCGACGACGCTGACGGCGCGACGTGGGCGGTCGGAACGGTCGACGACGCCGACCCGAACGACCTCCGCGAGCCGGCCCAGCGCGTCCTCGCCGCGAAGGACTCGCCCGACGCGATCGCGGCGGTCGGGACGGGCGACGCGCCGTTCGTGGTCGTCGCGGTCGCGGAGGAAGCGGCGGCCGGAAGCGGTGACGACTCCCCCGACGCCGGCGCGGTCGTGGCCGCCGTCACCGACGAGTTCGGCGGCGGGGGCGGCGGCGGCCCGACGTTCGCGCAGGGCGGCGGGCTCGACGCCGACCCGGACGCCGTCGTCGCGTGGCTCCGGAGTCGATGACCGGCAAGCTCGAGCCCGAGGCGCTCGCAGAGGTGCTCGCGGCGACCGGCGCCGACGACACCGCGGTCGACGTGGGGCCCGCCTACGGCGAGGACGCGGCCGCGATCGACCTCGACGGTGCGGCGTCGACCCTCGTCGTCGCCGCCGACCCGCTGTCGCTCGCGGCGGACGCCGTGGGTGAGCTGGCGGTCCACGTCGCCTGTAACGACGTGGCCGCGAGCGGCGCGGACCCGCGGTGGCTCACCCACACGCTGTTTCTCCCCGATGACGACCCCGCCCGGCGGCGGACCGTCACGGAGCAGGTGGACGAGACCGCCCGAGACCTCGGGGTCGCGATCGTCGGCGGCCACACCGAGGTGTTGCCGTCGCTGGAGCGCCCGCTCTGCTCGATGACCGCGCTCGGAACCACGGACCGGTTCGTGTCGACCGGCGGCGCCGAGCCGGGCGACCGGCTCCTGCTCACGAAGGGCGCCGGCATCGAGGCGACCGCGATCCTCGCGACCGACTTCCGCGAGAAATGCGCCGACGCCGGGGTCCCGGAGGAGACCCTCGACGCGGCCGCGAGCTTCCTCGACGAGGTGGGCATTGTCCCCGACGCGGCCGCCGTGCGTGACGCCGCGACCGCCATGCACGATCCGACCGAGGGCGGGCTGTTGACCGCCCTCGTCGAGACCGCGAGCGCGAGCGCGAGCGGGACCGTCCTGTCCGTGGAGCGCGACCGCGTCCCGGTTCGACCCGAAACGCGGGCCTGCTGTGACGCGCTCGGCGTCGACCCGCTGGCGACGTTCGGCTCCGGCGCGCTGCTGGCGGCGGTTCCCCCGGAGCGCGTCGACGAGGCGACCGACGCGCTGGCGGCCGTCGGGATCGCGGTCGGCGAGATCGGGGAGGTGCGGGCGGCGGAGGGCGACGGGGACGGCTCCGACGACGGCGACGGATCCAACGCCGGCACGGTCCTCCTCGACGGCGATCGGCTCGACGAGGCGCCACGCGACGAGCTGTATCCCTTCTGGGAGTAGCGGACGGCGCGAACTGCGAGCTGACCCCCACCCCCGATCGCTCACCTTTTTCAGTGTGAGATCGAACCGGAAGGCATGACTGGCGCACGCGTCGGGTCGTCGCTCACCGACGAACAGGAGGCGATCCGGGAGCTCGTCCGGGAGTTCGCGGTCGAAGCGCTCCGGCCCGGGGCGGGCGAGGCCGACGAGGCCGAATCGTTCCCGGAGGACGCCTGGGACGAGCTCGCCGAACTCGGCCTGACGGGCCTGACGGTTCCCGAGGCGTACGGCGGCTTCGAGGCCGACGAGACGACCTACGCGATCGCCAACGAGGAGCTCGCGTACGGCCACCTCGCGGTCGCGACCGCGCTCTCCGTCCACTGTCTCGCGACCTCCTGTATCGCGGAGTTCGGCAGCGAGGCCCAGCGGGAGCGGTGGCTCCCGGAGATGGCGGCTGAGGGACGCCCGGTCGGGATGTTCTGTCTCTCCGAGCCGCACGCGGGGTCGAACCCGGCCGAGATGTCGACGACCGCGGAGTACGACCCGGAGACGGACGAGTACGTCCTCAACGGCGAGAAGCAGTGGATCACGAACGGGAAGCGGGGCGGGGTCGCGATCGTCTTCGCGAAAGCTGACAGTGACGACCGCGGGTCGATCACCCAGTTCCTCGTCCCCGCCGACACCGCGGGGTTCGAGGTGGGTAAAAAAGAGGAGAAGCTCGGGCTGCGCGCGTCGGACACGACCGGCATCTCCTTCGACGACTGCCGGGTCCCGGCCGAGAACCGGCTCACCGAGGAGGGGGCGGGGCTCTCGGCCGCGTTCCGGACGCTCACCGGCGGTCGGATCGGGATCGCGTCGCAGGCGGTCGGGCTCGCGCAGGCGGCCTTCGACGAGGCGGAGGCGTACGCCGCGGAGCGCGAGCAGTTCGGCGGGCCGATCGACGACATTCAGACGATCCGTCACAAATTCGCGGAGATGGCGACCGACATCTCGGCGGCCCGCCTCCTTGTCCGCGAGGCGTGCCGGCAGGCCGAGGCCGGCGAGGACAACCGCGTCGCGGCCTCGAAGGCGAAGTACCGCGCCAGCGAGACCGCGATGTCCGTGACCAACGAGGCCGTCCAGATCCACGGCGGGTACGGCTACACGACCGAGTTCGACGTCGAGCGGTTCTACCGCGACGCGAAGATCACGGAGATCTACGAGGGGACGACGGAGATTCAAAAGACGATCATCGCTCGGGGGGTGTTGGACAAATGACGGACGACGACGGGCGGGTGGACGAGACGGAGGGAGACGCCCCGAAAAGCGCCGCCGGCGCCGTCCCGAGCGTCGACCGCCCGATCGACCTCGCCGCGTACGACGCCGTCGTCTACGATCTGGACGGGACCCTCGTCGAGCTCGCGGTCGACTGGGGCGCCGTCGCGGAGTCGGTCCTCGACGTGTACGCCGAACGTGCGATGATCCCCCCGACCGACGAGCTGTGGGGCCTGCTCGAAGCCGCCGACGAGTACGGGGTCCGGGACCCGGTCGAAGAGGCCATCGCGGCCCACGAGCGGGCCGGCGCGCGCGACTCCGTGCTGCTTCCGCTCGGACGGCGACTGATCGAGGGCGGCGAGGCCGTCGAGGACGGTCGACGTGGCCCTCCGACAGGAGTCTGCTCGCTCAACTGCGAGGACGCGTGTCGGGTCGCGGTGGAGACGCACGGGCTCGGCGACGTGCTCGATCCGGACGCGATCGTCGGGCGCGACACGGTCGACACGCACAAGCCGGAGCCGGAGTCCCTGCTCGCGGCGGTCGATCGACTCGGCGCCGAGCCGGCACGCGCGCTGTTCGTCGGTGACTCGCGGCGCGACGCCGTGACGTCGGAGCGGGCGGGCGTCCCGTTCGCGTGGGCGACGGACCTGATCGATCGGTGAGTTCGGTCGGTACTCAGGCGTCCGCCTCAGAGTCCTCCTCGTCAGCGTCGTCCGCCTCCGTCGTCCCGCCGTCGCCGGCGTCGGTGCGTCGGGCGTAGGCCGCGACGGCGACGGCGGTAACGAACCAGATCGGGGCACCGACCCGGACGGCGAAGGCCGCGCGGGCGCCCCACGAGTCGAGGGCGACGAACGCGGAGAGGACCGCGACGACCGGCGCGCCGACGAGGATGGTGACGACGAACGTCGTCTGCATCACCCAGCCGTAGTCGATCCCCTCGTACTCGGCCCGCTCGACAGGTTGCACGGCGAGCCTTCGGTGGCGGACGTGCAAATCGGTGACGGTCCGCGAGCGCGGCAGGAGCGCGAAGAGACCGACCCGAGGAGGCGCCGATGTTCCGGATTCCGGCGATTTTAACCGGTCGCCCGGGTGTGTTCGAGTATGACCACGACGCGGGGACTCCGGGAGAGCGACGAGCCGATCACGATGCTGACCGCCTACGACGCCCCGACGGCGGCGGTCGTCGACGAGGCCGGGATCGATATCGTTCTCGTCGGAGACAGCATGGGCAACGCCGCTCTCGGTTACGACTCGACGCTCCCCGTGACTTTCGAGGAAGTCGCGAGCCGGACCGCGGCGGTCGCCCGCGCGACCGAGGACGCGCTCGTCGTCGCCGACATGCCCTTCCTCTCCTTCGGCGTCGACGAGGCGGAGTCGGTGCGCAACGCCGGGCGACTCCTGAAGGAGGCGAACGCCGACGCGGTGAAGATAGAGAGCGGTCACCACACCGTCGAGATGACCCGACGGATGACCGACATCGGGATCCCGGTGATGGCGCACCTCGGCTTGACGCCCCAGCACGTCAATCGACTCGGCGGCTACACCCGACAGGGGACCGATCAGGCCGCCGCCGAGGAGATCGTCGATCTCGCGGGCGAACACGTCGATGCGGGGGCGTTCGCGCTCGTGTTGGAACACGTCCCCGCGAACCTCGCGGGCGCGGTGACGGAGGCGCTGGAGATCCCGACGATCGGCATCGGCGCCGGCTCGGACTGCGACGGACAGGTACTCGTGATCAACGACGCGATCGGGCTCGGCGAGTGGTCGCCTCCCTTCTCCCGGCAGTTCGGCGACGTGCGCGGCGAGATGCTCGGGGCCGTTGAGGCGTACAAGGACGCGGTGACGGGCGGCGAGTTCCCGGCCGAAGAGCACTCACACGTCGAGTCGGGTCTCGACGACCTGTACTGAGGCTGCTCTGCTGAGCCGGCTTCCACGACGAAACCGCCACACCCGGCGTGGGGTATATACGCGCCAACGGCCTACGTGAATACGTGACAACCCGGACCATCCGCGCCCGCGACCGGCCGGTGTTCGGCGTCGACGTGCACAGCGGCGACGTTCGCGGCGACGACCCTTCCTACGCCCTCGTCATCTTGGACCCCGTCGACGACGACGATCCGGACGCGCCCGACACGGACGAGCCCATGGCCCGGATCACCCGCGACGTGGTGTCGTTCCGGAAGCTCTGCCGGCTAATTGACGACCGCGAGCCCCTGTACGTCGCCACCGACAACGCCTACGAGCTGGCGGCGAACAAAAACGAGCTCGTCGGGTTCCTCCGGTCGCTGCCCGACGGCACCCGGCTGGTACAGGTGACCGGCGCGGAGCGCCCGGAGCCCCTCTCGCGAGTCGCCTCCCGCCACGGGATCCCGTACGGGAAGGATCCGATGAAGGAGGCCGAAGCGTCGGCTCGGCTCGCGGCCGCCAACGTCGGCCACGAGGTGACCGCGTTCACCGACGAGACGCGAGTGAAGGTGTCCCGCGGGCGCTCGACCGGAAAGGGCGGGTGGAGTCAGGACCGCTACACCCGACGGATTCACGGCAACGTCAGGAAGCGGACGCGACAGGTCCAGTCGAAGCTCAAGGAGACGAACCTCGACTTCGAGCGCGACGTGACCGAGAAGTACGGCGGCTACGCGAACGCGACGTTCACCGTCGAGGCGCGCCCGGAGGACATTCCGGTG
This sequence comes from Halorubrum shenae, assembly GCF_051194165.1. Taxonomy (NCBI): domain Archaea; kingdom Methanobacteriati; phylum Methanobacteriota; class Halobacteria; order Halobacteriales; family Haloferacaceae; genus Halorubrum; species Halorubrum shenae. Next base: position 82,022 of record NZ_JBLZNI010000006.1, read on the forward strand.
TCGAACTCGCGGGCCGGCGACGTCCGCGTCGAGGTCGAGCGCGAGCGCCGCGACGGGATCGAGTACGAACCGCTCGTGAAGCGGCGCGACCGGGTGATCGTCGGGATCGACCCGGGGACGACCACCGCGGCCGCCGTGATCGGACTCGACGGCACCGTCCACGCGCTGTACTCCTCGCGGACCGCCGACACGGCCGACGTCACCGAGTGGATCATCGAACAAGGCCGCCCGATCATCGTCGCCGCCGACGTGGAACCGATGCCGGAGACCGTCGAGAAGTTCCGGCGCTCGTTCGACGCCGCCGGGTGGCAGCCCACGACCGACCTGCCCGTCGACGAGAAGCTCCACCGGACCCGCGAGGCCAACTACGACAACGACCACGAGCGCGACGCGCTGGCGGCCGCGCTGTACGCCTACGACGACCACGAGAACCAGTTCGAGCGCATCGCGGCGAAGACCCCGCCCCGGCTCGATCGCGGGGCGGTGATCGCTGGCGTCGTCGCCGGCGGCGACTCCGTGGAGGCCGTCATCGAGGACCTGAGCGAGGACGACGGAGGCGGCGGCGGAGAAGACGGAGAGCACTCCGACGAGACGGATCCCACCGAGCCCGAACGCACCGAGGAGGAGGAGACGATCCGCCGGCTCCGCGAGCGCGTCGACCGGCTGGAGTCGCACGCGGAGTCGCTGGAAGCGGACCTCACCGAGCGCGACGAGCGGATCGCGGAGCTGGAAGGAGAACTGGAAGAAGCGAGGCGGAAAGAGCGGATCGAGGCGCGGAGCCGGCGCGCGGTCTCGCGGCTCGAACGCGAGACGGACCGGCTGGAGCGCGAGCGCGACGAGGCTCGCGAGCGCGCCACGGAACTGGAGGGAAAAGTGGAGACGCTGAAAGAGCTGTGGCGGCTCGACCACTCGAACTTCGACGACGTGGCCGCGGATCAGGGGCTCGCCAGCGTGAAGGTCGTCGAGCAGTTCACGCTCGACGCGATCGAGGCCGCGGACGAAGCGTACGGCCTCGTCGCCGGCGACGTGGTCTATCTGCGGGACGCCTCCGGCGCCGGTCGGCGGACCGCAGAGCGGCTGGCGGAGACGGAGCCGCGCGCCGTGATCCGCGACGGGAACATCTCGGACGTGGCCGATCAGGTGCTCTTCGACCACGACGTGCCGGTCGTTCCGGCCGAGGCGGTCCCGGTCCGCGAGGTCGACGAACTGGCCGTCGCGAGCGAGGAGGCCGTGACGGCCGCCATCGACGACTGGGGGCGCCGGGCTGAGCGCCGGCGGAAGGCCGAGAAACAGGAACACCTCGACCGAATTATCTCGGAGCATCGGGCGGGGCGGACGCTGCCGGAGACCGAGGAGTAGTTCAGCGGCCTTCGCGGCGGGCGCTCTCTCCCTCGCCACCCGTCCGCACGCATCCAGAAGTCATATGACCGACAACCGCACAGTCGTGCGTATGGACGCTTACGAGCGGATCACCCGGAACGCGGCCGAGGTGGTCACCGAGGAGGAGATCGAGGCGCTGGCCGACGACCCCGACGGAAAGCGGGCGTACGTCGGCTACGAGCCCTCGGGAGTCCTCCACATCGGGCACATGCTCACCGCGAACAAGCTCATCGACCTCCAAGACGCCGGGTTCGAGGTGACGGTGCTGCTCGCCGACGTACACGCGTACCTCAACGACAAGGGGTCGTTCGAGGACATTCGCCACACCGCCGAGCGGATGCGCGACCAGTTCATCGCCTACGGGCTCGACGAGTCGAGCACGCAGTTCGTGCTCGGCTCCGACTTCCAGCTCGACGACGACTACACGCTCGACCTCCACTCGCTGGAGCTCGAGACGACGCTCGCACGGGCCGAGCGCGCGATGGCCGAGATCACCTCCGGCGACTCGGTAAAGGTGTCGCAGGCGGTGTACCCCCTGATGCAGGCGCTCGACATCCCGTACCTCGGCGTCGATCTGGCGATCGGCGGGATGGAGCAGCGCAAGGTCCACATGCTCGCGCGCGACGTGCTCCCGAGCATCGACCGCGAGCCACCGACGAGCCTCCACACCCCGCTCATCGCCGATCTGGGCACCGGCCGCGGGAAGATGTCCTCCAGTACGGGGGTCACCATCTCGATGGAGGACTCCCGCGAGGACATCGAGTCGAAGGTGAACGACGCGTACTGCCCGCGGACGGCCGACCCCGAGCCGACAGACGACGGCGTCGAGCGCGAGAACCCCGTCCTACAGGTGTTCGAGTACCACGTGTTCCCGCGGTTCGACACCGTCGTCGTCGAGCGCCCCGAGGAGTACGGCGGCGACTTGGAGTACGACGCGTACGACGCGTTGGAGGCGGAGCTGGAGTCCGGCGAACTCCACCCCGCCGACGCGAAGGGCGCGCTCGCGGAGTACCTCGACCGACTCATCGCGCCGGGCCGCGAGCAGCTCGCGGAGTAGGCGGCTTCGTCGGTTTTCACTCGCTTCTACTTGCCGTCGCTACTCGCTCGCCGTGTGCCCCTCGTACTCACAGATCCCGTCCAGACAGCCGTGGCCAGCGGCGGTTTCGAAGATCGGGAGCCCGCAGTCGCAGTCGTCGACGACGACGCCGGAGGGGATCGAGAACGTCGTCTCGCAGTCGGGGTAGTTCTCGCAGCCGAGGTAGACGCGGCCGGGCGCGGACTGAACGGTGAGGTCGCCCTCGCAGTCCGGACAGCCCCAGACCCGGTCGAACCGGTCGCTGACGGCGGCCTCCATGGGATCGCACCCGGGGTCGAGACAGAGGTGGAACGGCTCGCCGCGCTCGACCCGGATCTTCGGGAGTCCGCAGTCGTCACAGACCCCGTCGGTGACGCTCGCGCCGGCCGGGAGCCCCCATCGCTCCTCGCAGTCGAGACAGACCACGTCGCCGCGCGAGCGCACGAGCACCCCGTCGTCGTCCGGACAGGTACCGACTGGGACCCCGGCCTCAGTGATCGGTAGCGCGCGGCTGGCGGTCGCCTCCTCGGCGACGACCCGGAGCCGACGGGTGCCGTCGCGGGCGGTGACGGAGAACCCGTCGCCGTCGCTCTCGACGACGACCGAGTCCGGCCGGGTGAGCCACGCGACCGGCTGGTAGCCGTCGGCGTCGTGGACGAGGGTGGTGTCGTCGGGCTTGATGATGACGACGACGCGCCCCCGGTGGGTCCGGGAGCGGTCGCCGCGTTCGGTCACTCGACAGTCGCCGGCGAACACGCGGAGTCGTTCGGGCATACGACGGGTGGCCGCGGTATGGGTGAAAAGCGGTCGGCACGAGAGTCCGGTTGAGACGTGAAACAGGCGGCTGTGTGCGTGTTGAACTGACTCGCTTCGACGTTGTGACCCACTTAATCAAAATTCAGTGTGGAGTGAAAACTGGTGGGGTTGATTCGTGGTCGTCGCTTATCACGCAGTGAAGAGACCGAGACGCCGGCTCAGGAACACTTGATATGGAATACTCAGACACAAAGCAGGTCGTCGACCAGTCGCTCGAATTTCCGGTGACACAGACGACGGCGGTCGAAGAGATCGGTACTGTCGAAGTAACGTCTCCCTCCGGGGATTCGGTGACTGTTCGAGAGATTTTAGACCCGATCGAGGAAGACCGTTACCAGACATCGGACGCTCTCTACGCCGCGATCGTCGGTAATCTCGATGAGACGTTCATCGGGCGCAAATACTACGATGACCGGGGCAGCACGGCGTCCGGAACCGGGGCGGAGGGTGGATCTAGGGTCTCGTTCTGACGATCGCTCCCGGTCGTTCGAGACCGGAACTGCCCCAGCGGCGCTTTTATAGGGACCCGGTCGGCGGCGGCGACGCACGGGGGTACGTCCGACGTCGACCCGTCTACTCCACCCGAACCGTTCGCGTGGCCCTGACGGGCATCAGCGGGAGGTCGGGGAAGACGACCTCGACGACGAACGCCAGCTCGTCGGTGTCGGGCGGGCCGAACACGCCGACTGGGACCATCGTCTCCCCGTCCAGATACGTCGTCGTCGCGGTCATCTCCACGTCGTTGACGGTGACTCGGATCCCCGCACGGGCGCTCCCGGAGACGGCGGTCACGGCGACCTCGCACATCTCGTTTTCGCCGACGGCGATGGCGTCGGGGAAGTCGCCCCAGTCGACGTCGATCCGGGGGCAGCCCCGCGCGGCGTCGACGATGCGCTCGGCGACCGAGCCGCTCATGCCGGCGGTTTCGAGTTCGCTCACGCCGGCGTCGACGACGGCGGCGGGCGAGGTGAGCCCGGCGTCCGCGAGCCGCTCGGCGCGACCGGAGCCGACCCCGTCGATCGCGGTGAGCGCGACGGCCTCGCGGGAGACGCCGTGCTCGACGCGCGCCTCGACGCGACACGCGAGGTTCGCGGCGCGGGGGCCGGCGAACCGGTCGAGGAACTCCGCGAGCGCGGCGAGCAGGCGGAGCGCGTTCTGGCGAATCACCCACGCGTCCGAGCGCAGGTCAGAGGGGATCGAGTCGGCCATCCCGGCGAGTAGAATGGCGAACACCTTGCGGTGGCCGTCCTCCAGATCGGTGTCGCGGCCGTCGAGGGTCCGGTCGATCGCGTCCGACTCGGCCGAGCGCGCGGAGACCGAGTCGAACTCGCCGGCCGATGCGACCGTCTCTAACACGGAATCGACCGTCAGCGTCTCCCGGTCGGCGAGCCGCCGGAAGCGACGAGCCGTGTCAAGCCGGAGGTAGTACTTGGAGGCGAGCCGCCCGAGCCCGGTCGGTTCGATCGCGAGGTCGTCGTCGGCCGCGACGAACCCGTCGTCGACGAGCGATTCGAGGGTGTCGCGGACGCGGTCGCGCAGGGTGGCGAACTCGTACTCGTCGGGCTTCGACTCGGCGCGGACGTAGTAGAACGTGGTCTCTAACCACTCCATCACGTCTTCGAGCCCGCGGATCGTCCCCATCGCGATCTCGGCGTTGAGGTGCGATTCGAGTTCGGCGGCGAGCCGCGACTCGATTGCTTTGCCCTCCTTCAACAGCGTGCGGTATTTGTCGGCGTCCGCGCGGTCACAGACCACCCAGCCGTACCCCACGTCGTCGTACCCGGGACGGCCGGCGCGCCCGAGCATCTGGAGCACGTCGAGCGGTGAGATGTCCGTCTCGCCCTCCAGCGGGTCGTGGTACTTCGTGTCGCGGATGACGACGCAGCGCGCCGGGAGGTTCACCCCCCACGCGAGCGTCGACGTCGAGAAGAGGAACTTGATCTTCCCTTGTTTGAACCACTCTTCGACGCGGTCGCGGTCCTCCTTCCCGAGGCCCGCGTGGTGGAAGCCGACGCCGTCGGTAACCGACTGCCGGAGCGTGTCGTTGGTCAGCTCTTTCGCCTCGTTGTGGAAGTCGTAGTCGCCCCGCGAGTCGATCGGGATGTCCCGTTCCGTGATCTCGTCGCGCGCCTTCTTGGCGGCCTGCACCGTATCCTGCCGCGAGGAGACGAACACGAGCGTCTGCCCGTCCTCGCGGACGTGCGGCTCGGCCAGATCGAGCGCGCGGTAGAGCCGCCGGTACTTGTCGGCAAAGGCGTTCGAGCCGTGTGAGTAGGTCTTCACGCCGGTCTCCAGATCGACCGGCCGGTACTCGTCGCCGAACTCGTAGGTCGTCTCCGCGGGCGCGTCGAGCCACTCGGCGATGTCCGCGATGTTCGGCATCGTCGCCGAGAGCGCGACGACGCGAGGGTCCTGCAGGCGGCGGAGCCGCGAGACGGTGACTTCGAGCACCGCACCGCGCTTCTCGCTGTCGAGCAGGTGGACCTCGTCGATGACGACGCAGTCCACGTCAGTAATAAACGAGTACCGCCCGGAGTCGTGCTTTCGGGTGGCGCTGTCGGCCTTCTCGGGGGTCGTCACGAGCACGTCCGCGCGCTCCGCGCGGCGGGGGTTGAGGTCGCGCTCGCCTGAGACGACGTACACGGAGTAGCCGAGCTCCTCGAAGCGCTCCCACTCGCTCTCCTTCTCGTTTGTGAGCGCGCGGAGCGGGGCGATGAAGAGGGCGGTGCCGCCTTCCGAGAGGGTCTTACAGATCGCGAGCTCGGCGAGCGCGGTCTTTCCGGAGGCTGTCGGGGCGGAAGCGACCACGTTGTGGTCAGTCTCCAAGATCCCCGGCAGCGCCTCGCGTTGCATCCGGTTGAACTCCTCGAACCCGAAGGCGTCGGCGAACGCCGGCACCGCGTCCGCGACCTTCACGCCGCACCACGCCCGTGGGCGACTCGACGGCAACCGAGAGTCGTTCGCATCACGTCGAACCGGGGGCCTCAAGCGCAAAGGCGTTTCTCATGTGGGCGGGTCGGTCGCCGCGGGCGAACGCGTCGGTCGTCGACCCCGAGCGTTTACGTGACAGCGGGTCGACCGCCCGGTATGATACCGTCGTCGCCGGCCGTCATCGGTGGAGCGGCCGTGATCGTCCTGCTCGTCCTGCTGGTCGTCGTCCGTCGCCTGCGCGCCCCCTCGTCGGGCGCGCGCGAGTCGAAGCGCGCCCACGAGGCCGCCCAGGAGCGCGACCCGCCGGTCGACATCGGCGAGACGTACGAGTTCGGCGTCACCGAACTCACCGATCACCACTCGGGCAAAGAGGTCGCCGTCGGCAAGGTGGAGGGATTCGTCGTCTTCACCAAGGATATCCCCGGCGACGTGGCGAAAGGCGACGTGATCCGCGCGAAGGTGCTCTCCTTCAACGAGGGGCGTACCTCGGCGGACGCGACGTTCGTGACGAAGGGCTGATATGCCGGTGTTCTGCCCGAAACGGATCACCTCCGCTCCGAGCATGAGGTTCATACGTGGTGGCGACGAAGAGATTTCGTAATGGCTCAGGCCGGTAATCAGGACCTCACGGAGCGGTTCATTCAGTTCTACCGCAACTACTACCGCGAGGAGATCGGCACCCTCGCGCAGCGATATCCCAACGAACAGCGCTCGCTGTACGTCGAGTACGACGACCTCTACCAGTTCGACCGCGACCTCGCCGAGGACTTCCGCACGAAGCCGGAGCAGATGCGCGAGTACGCCGAGGAGGCGCTGCGGCTCTACGACCTCCCCGCAGACGTCAGTCTCGGGCGCGCGCACGTTCGGATCGAGAACCTCCCCGAAAGCATCGACATCCGCGGTATCCGCGTCCACGACGATCACATCGGCAAGCTCGTCTCGATCAAGGGGATCGTTCGCAAGGCGACGGACGTTCGCCCGAAGGTGACCGAGGCCGCCTTCGAGTGCCAGCGCTGCGGCACGATGACGTACATTCCGCAGTCCGACGGCGGTTTTCAGGAGCCCCACGAGTGTCAGGGGTGTGAGCGACAGGGCCCCTTCCGCGTCAACTTCGATCAGTCGGAGTTCATCGACTCCCAGAAGCTTCGCATCCAGGAGTCGCCCGAGGGGCTCCGCGGCGGCGAGACGCCCCAGAACATCGACGTCGACATCGTCGACGACATCACCGGAGAGGTGAGCCCCGGCGACCACGTCACCTGCGTCGGCGTCCTCCACATCGAACAGGTCGAGCAGGGAAACGAGAAGTCCGCCATCTTCGACCTGTACATGGACGGCGTCTCCATCGCCATCGAGGACGAGGAGTTCGAGGACATGGACATCACCGAGGCGGACAAACGCGAGATCATCGAGCTCTCCAACCGCGATGACATCTACGAGGCGATGGTCGACTCCATCGCGCCCGCCATCTACGGCTACGAGGAGGAGAAGCTCGCGATGATCCTCCAGCTCTTCTCCGGCGTCACCAAACACCTCCCCGACGGCTCGCGGATCCGGGGTGACCTGCATATGCTCCTGATCGGTGACCCGGGTACGGGTAAGTCACAAATGATCAGTTATGTAGAGAATATTGCCCCAAGGTCAGTTTATACCTCTGGGAAAGGATCATCTGCAGCGGGCCTGTGTGTCACCGGAGACACGAAGATACACACTTCGAACGGGTTCGTTCCGATCCGTGAGATCGCGACAGAGTACCATCCGGAATCGGTCGGTTCCGAGACGAGTGCTGACGCGAACCACGATCTCTACACCTTCGATCGAGCGTCTGGAAGGATCGACCTCACCGGGAGCTCCCACGTCTGGCGGATGCCGGAGAAGCCGTGTCGGCGGATCGAGACGGCGCACGGAAAGGATCTTGAAGCATCCGTCAACACGCCCGTCCTCGTCTGCGGCGAGAACGGGATCGAGTGGAAGTCGATCTCGGACGTCGACGCTGGCGACCACGTCGGGGTACCGAAGTACACCGACATCGATCGCTCGTCCCCGCCAGTCCGTGAGTACGTCGAATTCACGGAGGAAAAGATCAAGCCGACCGACGGTTCGGTCGAGTTCCTCCGTTCCGAACTCACCGAAGAGTTCGGAACGCTCCGCAATGCTGCAGCCGAACTCGGTCTCTCGGAAGACTTCGTGTACGACACCCTCTCGAACCGGCATATTCCACTTAGTAAATTAGATACGGTCCTCACGGCGATCGGAGCGGATATCGATGACATTGTCATCGATCGTGTGATGCTCCGCCATGGCGGCGGTGTTACGATACCCGATGAGTTTGACGCGGATCTGATGTACTTGATCGGCCTCGTCTTCGGCGACGGTGACGTGATGGTTTCCCGACGAGGCGGAAATCGCGGACACGTCCGAATCTCGAACTCCGACGAAGAGCTGCTGGAACGCGCCGCGGACATCGTCGAGACAAAGTTCGACAAGTCAGTCGATATCGAGTATCAAGACGATCGTGTCCCCTGCATTCGACTCCACAGTGCGACCGTTGCCCGCTTCTTCAGCAACGTCGGCGTCGAGTCGCCGAAAGACGATATCGCCCTCGATCCGAAGCTCACAACCGCCGAACACGCCGACGCCTTCCTACGGGGTCTGTTCGATGCTGACGGCTCCGTGTGTGGGCGCGATAACGGGGGATCCAGCGTTCAGTTTTCAACCGTCTGTAGCGAACTCGCCGAACAGGTCCAGCTGATGCTGGAAACGTACGGCGTTCGGTCTCGGACGCGTGAGCGCGATCGCCGCGGGACATACGAACGGGCCGACGGCCACGAGATCGAGTCGACGTCGATCCAAACGCATCTCGCGATATACGGGAAGGAGCTCGACGGATTCGCCGACCGAATCGGGTTCCGGTCGACGACCAAGTCAGCTGCGCTGGATGAGATCGTCCGCGATGCACCTCGACGCGGCGAACGACTTCCTATCGGAAACACCCTCGCTCGTACCGATGGGGGCGCAGGCAGGTACTGGCAGAATCTGAACCGCGGCGACGATCCGAGTCGTGAACGGACCCTCTCGATGATCGACGATCTCAATCTCGGCGATGTCGGCCCTCTGGTTGAAGAAGTTGCCAGTGCTGACCTCGTCTGGGACGAGGTTGTCGACGCCGAGAACACCGGGAAAAAAGAGGTGTTTGACCTAACCGTTCCGGACACGCACAACTTCCTCGGAAACGGACTCGTGACACACAACACCGCAGCAGCTGTACGCGACGACTTCGGCGACGGCCAGCAGTGGTCGCTCGAAGCCGGCGCGCTCGTGCTCGCCGACAAGGGGATCGCCGCAGTCGACGAGCTCGACAAGATGGACTGCGTGACCGGCGACACGCTGGTCACGCTGGCCGACGGGCGCGTGGAGCGCATCGGCAAACTGGCACGGGAGGCCGCCGAAGACGGCGAGATCGAGGAGCTCTCGAACGGTCGCCGTGTCCGCGACGCCGACCTCGACGTCTGGACGATGAGTGAGGACGGGCGGCTGGTCGAACGTCCCGTCTCTGCGGTCCACGAGTACGACGCGCCGTCGGAGCTGACTCGAGTGACGATGGAGACCGGGGAGTCGCTGTCCGCCACCGCCGACCACCCGTTCTTCGTGCTGGACGACGGGGAGCGCGTCGAACGTGAGGCGGCCACACTCGGCGAGGGGGACTGGGTGTACGTTCCCCGAAGCATTCCGACGAAGGCTACGGACGGTGCAGGGGCGGTAGCGGCGGCAGGCAGTAGCGTTGACGCCGAGACCGTCGACGGCGAACTCGTCGGCGACGACGAGAGAGTCGACGCCGCGATGGCGAGCGTTCTCGGGTATCTCTCCGGCGACGGAAACGTCTACTACGACCGCGAGGAGGGCGCTTATGGCGTCCGGTTCACCAACGCCACCGACGAACTGCTGGCCGACTTCGAGCGATCGGCGCGGGAGGCGTTTGGCGCGGAGCCGACTCGACCGCCGAGTGAAACGCGCGAAGACGGCGTCGAGACAGTCCGAATTACCGGAAAAGCACACGCCGACGCCGTTCTCGAAGCCGGGATGAACCTCGGCCGGTACGACGAGAAGCGCTTCCCGACCCCTGTTTCGACGGGGGACCGCGCGGCGAAGGCCGCATTTGTCCGCGCGCTGGCCGACAGCGAGGGCCACGTCGACGAGTCGGCGGGCAACGTGCGGGTGTTCTCCGCGAGTCGCGACCTGCTTCGAGGCACGCAAAATCTCCTCCTACAGTTCGGCGTGTCGAGCCAGTTGCAGCACCGCGAGCGCGACGAGGGACGAGACGTGTACATTCTGACGGTGACCGACGCGGATTCGCTGGCGGCGTTCCGGCGCTTCGTCGGCTTCACCGCGACTCGGAAGGCGGAGGCGCTCGACCGAGTCGTCGAGTCTGCCGACGGCGACCGCACGATTCTGGACGTAGTTCCGGACATCGACGACGTCCTCGCGAGAGGCCGTAAATCGCTCCGCCTTCACCAGAGCGAGTGCGGGCTCAACGCGGGAACGTATCACGACTTCGAGAGCGGAGCGGCGAACGTGTCGCTCCATCGTGCTCGTCGGATACTCGCCGCGTTCGAGGACAGACTGGAGGCGGTGACTGAGGATCGTTCGGTACTCGACGGCGATCCGCCGTGGGAAACTCTCGCCGAGATGCGCGATCAGTACCACGTCTCTCAGTCCGAACTCGCCGAGGGAACGGCGCTGTCACAACAGCAGATATCTCGAGAGTGGGGCAAGAGCGACGACGTTCGCCGAACCGTGACGAATCGACTGCGGAATATACTCACTGCGGTCGCAGAGACCGATGTCGACGACTTACGAGAGTTCGTCCGCGGGGACGTGAAGTGGCGTCGGGTCGAGTCGGTCGAAACCGTCCCGCCGGAATCGACCGAGGACCGCCGCAAAGTGCTTCGACAGCGGCTCGCCGACGTTATCGGTGGCCCAACCGAGAACGTCGAGAAACGCGCTCGAGACCTACTCGAACGCGGTCCGATCGGCGAGACGCGAGAGGAATTGGCGGCCGCACTCGACGCGTACGGCGTCAGTCAGGCCGATGTCGCGTCGTCGCTCGACGTGGATCAGGCCACCGTCTCGCGGTGGCTGTCCGGAGCCGTCGAGACGGACCGCCTCGGAGACGTACGTGAGGCAGTCGTGGGCAGAGTCGACGACATCGAAGAGGAACTGCGCGCTCTCTTGACGCGGATCGAAGACGGGCGGACCCCGAAGGTGTACGACCTGACCGTTGAGGAGACACATAACTTCGTCGCGAACGGCCTAGTCGTTCACAACTCATCTGACCGCTCCGCGATGCACGAGGGCCTCGAACAACAGCAAATCTCCATCTCGAAGGCGGGGATCAACGCGACGCTGAAGGCGCGGTGTTCCCTCTTAGGTGCGGCCAACCCCAAGTACGGGCGGTTCGATCAGTACGAGCCGATCGGCGAGCAGATCGACCTCGAACCCGCGCTCGTCTCGCGGTTCGACCTGATCTTCACGGTGACTGACAGTCCGGACCCGGAACACGACTCCCGGCTGGCGAAACACATCATCAAGACGAACTACGCCGGAGAGATCAACACGCAGCGCGAGGAGCTGGCGAGTTCGGAGTTCACGCCGGAACAGGTCGCGGAGGTGACACAGGAGGTCGCCCCGGAGATCGAAGCGGAGCTGCTCCGGAAGTACATCGCTCACGCGAAACGCTCCTGTTACCCGACGATGACGGAGGAGGCGAAAGAGCTGATCGAGGAGTTCTACGTCAACCTGCGCTCGAAGGGTGCCGACGAGGACGCCCCGGTCCCGGTCACCGCCCGAAAGCTGGAGGCGATGGTGCGGCTTGCGGAGGCGAGCGCGCGGCTCCGGCTTTCGGACACCGTCGAGCGCGAGGACGCTGACCGCGCGACCGACATCGTCGAGTCCTGTCTCAAGGACATCGGCGTCGATCCGGAAACGGGACAGTTCGACGCCGACGTGGTCGAGACGGGTACCTCAAAGAGCCAGCGCGACCGCATCAAGAACATCAAAGCGCTCATCGCCGATATCGAAGAGGAGTACCAGGAGGGGGCGCCCGTCGACGAGGTGCTCGACCGCGCCGGCGAGATCGGGATGGACTCGGGGAAGGCCGAACAGGAGATCGAGAAGCTCCGCACGAAGGGCGAAGTGTACGAGCCCCAGCAGGGTCACCTCAGAACGACGTAGATGGACCGAATCTCCGCGATACGGAACGTCGAAGACGCGCTCCGCGCGTTCGAGGACGGCGACGCCGACCTCGCCGACACCGAGCGACGCGTGGCGGCGGTCATCCGGACGTACGCGACGGAGTTCGACGGCGACGACGACGTGTTCCGTGCGGTCGGCGAGGAACCGGTCGACGGGATGATCGTGGTCGCGCCGTCGGCGCCCGCGGCGCGAGAGCGCGTACTCGCACTCTCCGGGTCCGATCGTTTAGAGGATACGACAAATGTGATAACCGACCCTGTCCCCGAATTCGACGTGGAACGAGTGTGATCCTCGTACCAGTTCGGAACCGATAAGTTCCGGAACCGATCAGCCGCGTTCGTGCTGCTGGTCGTAACGTATTCCGCGGCGGCCCGCACCGGCCTTCGGAACCTGTGTCGCCGCCACGAGGACACGGTGGTGCGACGGTTCGGGCGGGCGGCGCTGCTCGACGCGACGGTGTACGCCGCGTTCCTCGCGCTCCGACTGCGCGAGTCGTACGGCGGGGACGTACAGATCGAACGGACAGAGCCGTTCAACGAGTTCGTCGTACTCGACGAACCGGTCCGGGAGGCGGCGAGCGCGTACGCGAACCGCGACGCGAAGTCGACGCCGTATGCCGCGTTCGCCTCCGGGACCGATCACCCGGATCCGGACCAGCTGAAGGGCGAAGAGCTGTGAATAGTACGGACAGATGGGGTGAGGCCGAGAGACCCGGCGAAACGGACGGATGCGACGAGAGCGCTGCCGCCTCCGAGCCGGCGATTCCCGAGCCCGCCGCCGTGATCGGTCGCGTCCCGACGGCGGCAAGCTTCCGGCGCGAACTCGCTGCGGCGGCCCGGACGCGCGGATTGGCGTCGTCGGTCGAGAGCGAGCTGATCGAGGTCTGCGATGCGATCGCGTCGATCGAGGTCGAACCGGTCGACCTCGATGCGGCCCGGCGTCGGGTCGCGGCCGCGAGCGGCGAGGAAGAACGGCTGAAAGAGCGCGTCGCGGCCCTCCGCGGGAGCGTGCAAGCGCGCAGAGCGGTCGAGGCGGAGACCGACGAGGCCCTCGGCGACTTGGAGTCCGCGGCCGCCGAGCTGTCGGCCGCGCAGAGCGAGCGGATCGCGGCCGAGCAGGCGCTTCAACGCGCCCGCGAGCGAGCCGCCGCTGCTCGAGATGCCCGTGAGCGACGCCTCGAACTCCAAGACCGACTGCGGAATCGCCGCCGAGACGCTCGCCAAGAGCTCGCAAGGGAGGTGTATCCGGCGTTCCGCGACGCGCTGTCGGCTATTCCGAGTGTCGGCCCCGCCGATGCCGGCAGCAAGCCCGCGGCGTACGACGGCCCGTCTCTCGCGGCGTCGCTGGCGGCGGTCCGAGTCGCGGAGCTTGACGGGCCGGTCGTGCTTGGGACGGCTGCAGTCGGCTGGATCGCCGATCGCGGCGAAGCGGCGCCGGAAACGGTGATCGACGGACCCGTGTGTCGACCGTGTGGCCGGTGGTGAGTCTGTCGCTCGGCGATCGGCGACGCGCGCCTTATCAATCCCGGACTCATCAGATCGAGTTATGACTCCAGACGAGGCGACCGCGGGCGGCGTCGAGCCGCTCTCCGGCGAGACGGTCCGACACGGAACGGGCGTGAACTCCGATCGCGCGTTTCCGACGAACGGCCACCCCGGCAACCTCGACCCGTTCGTGCTGTTCGAGCGGTTCTACATCGACCCCGAGAAGGGGTTCCCGATGCACCCGCACAAGGGGTTCGAGATCGTCTCGTACATGATCGAAGGCGGGATGGACCACGCCGACTCGCTGGGCGTCGAACACACCGCCCGGGAGAACGAGGCGATGCGGATCACGACCGGGAGCGGTATCCGCCACTCGGAGTTCCCCGCCGACGGCGAGGCCTGTAACGGGCTCCAGCTGTGGGTGAACCTCCCGCGCGAGGAGAAGGAGGCGGACCCGGACTACGTCGACGCGAGCGCGGCGGAGCTCCCGACGACCGGCCTCGACGGTGCGACCGTCACGACCGTCGTGGGCGAGGGATCGCCGATCGAGCTACACACGCCGATGGAGTACCTCGACGTCCACGTCAGCGACGCGTGGACGTGGACGGTGCCGGACGGGTGGGCCGGCTTCCTCTACGGGGTCGCGGGGAGCGGGACCGTGAGGGAAGCCGGCGCAGACGCCGGCGACGGGATCAGAGCCGACGCCCGCCGTGAGTTCGCTGCGGGCGACGTGCTTCCGAACGCGGACGCGCGGGACGTGACGGTCGAGAGCGATGAGGGAGAGCGGCTCCGCTTCGTCGCCGTCTCCGGGCGCCCGCACGGCGAGCCCATCCGCCAGCAGGGACCGTTCGTCTTATAAACCGGTCGCTGCGGGAAGACGGGGTATGATACCGCGGGCCGCCGAAGGCACGACCGAATGTCGCTCGACCCTGACCGCGTTCAAACGGTAACGTTCGACTCGTACAGCACCCTCGTCGACGTGGAGGCGGCGGAGGCGGCGCTCGCCGACCGGGTTCCCGATCCGGAGCCGGTGTCGCGGCTCTGGCGCTCGCGGTCGCTGGCGTACACGTTCGTCGCGAACGCGATCGATGCTTACCAGCCGTTCTACGAGATGAACCGCGACGCGTTGACGTACGCACTGGGGGCTCACGGTGTTGATCTGGCACCTGAAGCGCGCGACGAGATCCTCGCGGTGTACCACGAGCTGGAGGTGTTCGACGACGTGCGGTCGGGGATCGAGCGCCTGCGCAAGGGGGGCTACGACCCGTACGTACTTTCGAACGGGAACCCGGAGATGCTCGACTCGATGGTCGAACACGCCGGGATCGGTGACCTCGTCGCGGGGACCATAAGCGCCGACGAGGTGGAGACGTTCAAGCCGGCCGCGGAGCTGTACCGCCACGGCGCCGCCCGAACGGGGACGCCGATCGACGGGATCGTCCACGTCACCGCGGGCTGGTTCGACGTGCTTGGGGCGTCGCACGCGGGGATGCAAGCGGTTCGCGTCGACCGGAAGGGGACCCCGTGGGAGCCGTTCGCGGGCGAGCCGGACCTCACGATCGAGTCGATCCACGAGCTGGCCGACGAACTGGGCGTCTGAGACGGTCGACCAGCGGTCGAGAGGTGCGTCTGCTCCGAACGGTTAGTTTCGCTCGGCGATGATCGTCTCGCCGGCGCGCACCGCGTCGCCCTCGCGCACGAGAAGGTCGCTCTCGTCGAGATCGGCGGGGAGGATCACGTCCGCCCGCGAGCCGAACGAGACGTGACCGACGCGCTCGCCGCGGTCGACGGCGTCGCCGGGCTCGACCGAGGGATGGATCCGTCGGGCGAACCAGCCGGCGATGATCAGCAGCTCGTACTCGCCGAAGTCGATCACGACCTGCTCGTTGCGGTCGGACTCCTTGTCGAAGGCGGGCCGGTTCGCGCCGGGGCGGTGCCGCACCTCGCGAACTTCGCCGGCGAGCGGGGCTCGGTTCACGTGCACGTCGGTGACGTTCATGAACACGCCGACGCGCAGGCGCTCGCCCTCCGCGCGGACGACGCTCACGGTCCCGTCGGCGGGCGAAACGACGGTCCCGTCGGTCTCGGGCGTCGCTCGGTCGGGGTCGCGGTGGAACCAGAGGACCCCGAGCGCGAGCGCGAACAGGCCGATCCCGAGCGGCGGCAGGAACGGGAGCGTCACCGCGGCGGCGAGCGCGGGCGCGAGCGCCAGCCGCCACGCCTCGTCGACCACGTCGAACGGGAGCATCGTCGCCAGCGGGGGATTCCGGGCCATCGTCAGGCCCCCGCGGGATCTCGGAGGGCGGGTCGGAGCTCTGTGCGTCCCGCGGCCCACGCCGCGAGCAGGTGAACGAGGTGGGTCCGGTCGTCGAGTCCGTCAACGAGGTCGAGATCTGCCTCCCCGGCGAGGACGTGGAGCCGCGCGAGGTCGTCGCCGCCGTACTCGGAACCCGCCCGGGCGACCCGCAGGGTCTCCCGGAGGAGCTCCCCGCCGTCGTACCCGCCCTCGTCGAGGAGGTCGTCGAGGGTCGACCGCGCGTCCTTGAAGTCGCCGGCGCGGGCGTCGGCCAGCGCCTCCCGGATCGCGTCGTCGTCGCCGACCTCACCGAGCGTCTCGTAGGCGGTCGACATTGTTATCTCGCCGCCCTCGACGGCGGTGGCCTGCGCCGAGAGGATCGCCTCCCGGAGGTCGCCGCCGGCCGCGCTGGCGACGAACTCCAGTCCGTCGCCGTCGTAGTCGACGGCTTCCCGGTCGCATATCGTTTCGAGCACGTCGATCGTCTCGTCGGTCGTCGGCGCGCGCACGCGAATCGGGAAACACCGCGAGCGGATCGGCGCGATGAGCTTCGACGGCTGCCGAGTCGCGATCACGAACTGCGTGGTGCGGTGGTGTTGCTCCATCACGCGCCGGAGCGCCTGCTGGAAGTCCTCTCGGATCGATTCGGCGTTGTCGAGGAGGACCGTCTTGTACTCGCCGGACATCGGCGCGTACGACGCTGACTCCTTCAGGACGCGGTTGATCATGTCGCGTTTTGCCATTCGACTGCGGCCCTGCAGGAACCCCTCGAATCGGGGATCGGTTCGGATCTCCTTTTTCGTCCGCCCGAAGAAGTCGGCGACGTTGATCTCGATCAGGTCACTTTCGGGGCTCTCGTGGGCGGCCTGCGTCAGCGCCCGCGTCGCCGCCGTCTTCCCGACTCCCGGCGGCCCCTGCACGACGAGGTTCATCGGCTCGTCGACCGCGCGCTCCAGCCGCTCGCGGGCCTCGTCCTGTCGGATCTCGTCGAGCGCGGGAGCGTGCGCATCGATCCACAGCGGTCCGTCCATGTCGTGTTCGTCAGGGCCGGGCGCTCAAGAATCGGTCGGTCGGTGCGCCGCCCCGGCGAGTTCTCCTCGGCAGTCGAGGGCGCTTGACCTCCTCCTCCACCTGAAGGCGACGGTATGCGCTCACATCTGTATCAGCGACGATCGACGACAATTCGTTACGATCGCCCCCTGACAAGTCGTCTAGAAGTCGGTCGCCGACGGGACTCGATCCGTACCCATATTTCCAATTTACCGCGTAGAAGCCTCCTACGGCGCACTGACACGGACCGTGTTTATTAATAGGGATTTGAGTAAATGAACATCAATCATTAAGTATGGTGCATCCGAATCCCCAAGTACATGTCACGTGACAACAGTGCCGACTCGGAGAGTAGACTCACCCGTCGCCACTATGTGGCCGGCGCCGGCACCCTTGCGACCGTAGGGATCGCGGGTTGTTCCGGGGGCGGCGACGGCTCCGGCGACCCGGTCGAGGTGCTCCACGGCTGGACCGGCGGCGACGGCGCCACGGCGGCCGAGGCGCTTGAAGAGGCGTTCAACGAGGAGTATCCGGACACGGGCCTCCAGATGAATCCCATCGGCGGCGGCGGCAACGAGAACCTCGACGCCGTCGTGGCGAACCGACTCCAGAGTGACGATCCGCCGGGATCGTTCGCTAACTGGCCCGGCCCGAACCTCCTCCGCTATCAGGGCGTCCTCGGTAACGTCGACGACGTTTGGGAGGAAAACGGCTTCGAGGACGCGATGGTTGATGAGGCAGTCGAGCTCCACCAGCAGAACGGCAGCTACCGCGCCGTCCCGCTCGGCTCCCACCGACTGAACTGCCTCTTTTACAACGTCTCCGTCGTCGAGGACGCGGGGATCGACGTCGAGTCGCTGAACAGCCCCTCGGCGCTCATCGATGCCTTCGAGACGGTTTCCACCGAGACGGACGCGATCCCGATGACCCACGGGATGGCCGGTACCTGGACGACGACACAGCTGTGGGGCGCCGTGATGCTCGGCGTCAACGGCTACCAGCCGTACATGGACTTCCTCGAGGGGAACGGCGACGAGAGCGCCGTCCGGTCGGCGTTCGAGACCACGGCAGAGATGCTGGAGAACTACATCAGCGACGACGCCTCTTCGATCGGGCTGACCGAGTCGAACCAGAACATCATCAACGGCGACGCCGCGTTCATCCACCAGGGTAACTGGGCGGCGGGCGCGTTCCGGAACGCCGAGGACTTCGAGTACGGGGACGATTGGGGCTTCAAGACGTTCCCCGGCACGGAAGGGATGTACACGCTCCACTTCGACTCGTTCCTCTACCCGTCGGACAACCCGACGCCGGAGGCCTCGAAGACCTGGGCGGCGTTCGCCGGCAGTCCGGAGGCCCAAGTCGCGTTCAACCAGTACAAGGGCTCGATCCCGACCCGGACCGACGTGAGCATGGACGAGTTCGGTCCGTACCTCCAGGAGACGGCCGAGGACTTCGCAAACGCGGAGTACCGGCCGCCGAACCTCCAGCATGGCCTCGGTGTTCCCTCCGAGACGATGACGGCGCTCAACGACGTCATCTCTTCGGATTTCACCGGACCGTACGACGTCGACGCCGCGACCCAGGGCTTCCTGGACGCGGTGTCGAACTGAACTCCGCGCGATGCTCGATTTTTACCGTCGATTGCACCGGACGATCAGTCCCTCGTCGCGGGACGACGACAGCGAGGTCCGAACGGACGGCGGGGTCGTGAGCGATAGCTCCGACACCGACCCGGCGCCGGAACCGGATCGGGACCGGGCGGCCCGTCTCAAGGCGGCCCTGGACCGGCGCTTCGGGAGCGACTTCATGGAGTCGTCCGTCTTCTGGCTCCCCCCGTTCCTGCTGATGGGGCTGTTCGTCTACGGTGCGATCATCTGGAACCTGCTGATCTCGCTGACCGACTACCAGCGCTTCGAGAACGCGCCGGACTACTCGAATCTCGACTTCGGGATGTACACGCGGGCGCTCGCGGACTCCGGATTCATCGACGCCGCGGTCAACACGCTGATCCTGCTTATCGCGTTCACCGCAGGGACGCTCGTAGTCGGGCTCTTACTCGCGATCCTGATCGATAGGGGGATCCGGTTCGAGAACACGTTCCGGACGATCTACCTCCTGCCGATGAGCCTCTCGTTCGTGGTGACGGCCCAGTTCTGGCTGTGGATCTACAACTACAACCGTGGGATCGCCAACAGCGTCGTCGGGACGTTTGGACTCGGTCCGGTCAACTGGCTCGGCAACCAAGATATCGTCCTCTACGCGGTCATCTTCGCGCTGATGTGGCAGTTCTCGGGGTACGCGATGGTCGTGTACCTCGCCGGGCTCCGAGCCATTCCGACAGAGCACTACGAAGCGGCCACGGTCGACGGCGCGTCGGCCCTGAAGATGTACTGGCGCGTGATCATTCCCCAGCTGAAGGGCGCGACGATCAGCGCCGCCGTGGTGCTGATGGTGTTCGGGATGAAGGCCTTCGACTTCCTCTACTCGCTGTCGGGGGGTTATCGGCCGCCGAACGGCGCCGACATCTTAGCGACGAAGATGGTGCGTGAGGCGTACGCGAATCTCAACTGGGCGTACGGGTCGGCGATCGCCATCGTCCTGTTCGGGATGGCGCTCAGCGTCATCGGCCCCTACCTCGTGTACGAATACCGGAGGGACAACCTATGAGTGACCCAGAACCTCGAACCGACGGCGGCGCGACGACAAGGACGGCGCGACTGCGCCGGACCATCGATCAGCTGACGGTCGAGGACCTCGGCCTGTACATCGTCTTGACACTCGCGGCGGCGTTCTACCTCGTTCCGATCGAGTCCGGCCTGGTCACGTCGTTCAAGACTGGCACTGCAATCATCCAGACGGCGCCGTTCGCCCCGCCCGGCCCGTCCGGGCTCACGTTCGAGAAGTGGCGGACGGCGATCGACGTCCTGTTGCGCGGGATGGGGAACAGCCTGCTGTACGCCGTGCCCGCGACGGTCATCTCGGCGTTCATCGGGAGCGTCACGGCGTACGGCCTGACGATCCCGACCTGGAAGAAGTCGTACAAGGCGGTGGTACTCATGCTCATCGTCGCCGGGATTTTCATCCCGTACCAGGCCGTGCTGGTCCCGCTGACCCAGTTCTGGTCGCAGTGGGTTCAGCTCGACGAGGTACTGTGGTTCGTCTGGTCACTCGGGATCGACGACGACTACGTCGGCATCATCGAGTTGGTGGTCACCCACGTCGCGTACGGGCTCCCCATCTGTACGCTCCTGTTCCGGACGTACTACAAGACGATGAGCGACGAGATGATCGAGTCGGCCCGTCTCGACGGAGCGACGCTCCGCCGGGTGTACCGACGGATCGTCCTCCCGCTCTCGGGACCGATGTTCGCCGTCGTCTTGATCTATCAGTTCACCCAGATCTGGAACGATCTCCTCTTTACGCTGGTGATCGTCTCGACGGAATCGAGCCCCGCGGCGCCCGTCGTGTTGATCCTCGCGGGACTCGGGAGCTCGCTGGAGGGGCAGGACTTCGCGCTCCGGATGGCCGGAGCGTTCTTCGCGGCGCTGCCGACGCTCGCGGTGTACATCATCTTCGGCGAGGAGTTCGCCGAGGGGGTGGCGGCGTGACCCGCACGCCAACTCAGTCCGGCGGCGGGACCCGTCCGAGGCGAGGACGTCCGGGATGCGACGCGGCGCGGCGCGCGAACGACCACACAACACCGACCACAACACACAGATATGGCAACGCTTGAACTTGACTCGATAACGAAGACGTTCCAGGACGGCGACGAGGAGATCGTCGCGGTCGACGACGTGTCGATGTCGATCGACAACGGCGAGTTTCTCGTCGTCGTCGGTCCGTCCGGCTGCGGGAAGTCCACGACGCTCCGGATGATCGCCGGCTTGGAGACGATCACCGCCGGCACGCTCAGCATCGACGATCGCGTCGTTAACGACGTGAAATCGCAGGACCGGGACATCGCGATGGTGTTCCAGTCGTACGCGCTGTACCCGCACATGAGCGTCCGGCAGAACATGTCGTTCGGATTAGAGGAGTCGACAGACTTCTCCGACGACGAAATCAACGGGATGGTGTCCGAGACCGGCGAAATGCTCGGTATTTCGCCGTTGCTCGATCGAAAGCCGAGCGACCTCTCCGGTGGCCAACAGCAGCGCGTCGCGCTCGGCCGCGCCATCGTCCGCGACCCCGAGGTGTTCTTAATGGACGAGCCGCTCAGCAACCTCGACGCGAAGCTCCGCGCGGAGATGCGGACGGAGCTCCAGCGGCTCCAGAACGACCTCGGCGTGACGACGGTGTACGTCACCCACGATCAGACCGAGGCGATGACGATGGGCGATCGGATCGCCATCCTCGACGGTGGCGAACTACAGCAGATCGCCGAGCCGCTGAAGTGCTACCACGAGCCGGCCAACCAGTTCGTCGCGAGCTTCCTCGGCGAGCCCTCGATGAACTTCTTCGACGTGACGCTCGACGGCGACCGGCTGGTCGGCGACGTCTTCGAGTATCCCATCGACGACGACGTGCGCGTGGACCTCGGAGAGACGACCGACCTCGTGTTGGGGATCCGTCCCGAGGCGATCAAGCTCGTCAAGCGGAAGAGCGACGCACACGAGTTCGAGATGACCGTCGACGTCGTCGAACCGATGGGCGACGAGAACACGGTGTACCTCCACTTCGATCCCGATGCCGACCCCGAGACCGCCGCGACGCTCGTCGCGACGATCGACGGGTTCACGCGGGTCAGCGAGGGCGACTCGGTGGTTGCACAGATCCCGGAGGACGCGATCCACCTCTTCGACCGCGTCACGGGCGAGGCGCTTCACAACCGGTCGATGGAGGACGCCGCGGATCAGATCGACCTGACCTGATCGGGTCGCCCACCGGTTCGTGCGTTTTCCTTTTCTGAATCGCCGTCACCAGTAGGCGGTTCGATCGACCCCCTCGGCGAGGAGCGCCGCGGCGACGACGTGGGCGTAGGCGCACCACCCGAGCGCGAGGAGCGCGGCGACGCTCTGTGCGGTCGTCGCCGCGAGCGCGCTCCACGCGACGACGACGAGGACTGTCGCGCCCACCCAGGCGAGGAAGTACGTACTCGACGCCGTACCGCGGAGCGCGTCCCGGCGGAGGCCCGCACGGAGCCCGTCTCGAACGCCCACGACGGCCGCCGCCGGAAAGAGGTACCCGCAGACGACCGTGACGAGCAGCGCGACCGTCGCGAGCATCGCGAGGGTCACGCCGCCCAACGCGTCCGGAACCGTCCCGCTCGCGACGACGTAGCCGGCCGCAGCGACGGTGATGGCCGCGGGGAGGAGATAGACGGCGGCGACGCCGAGCAGCCGACCGGCGAGCCGTCCCGTAAGAGTCGTCGCCAGCGGGGGAAACCCGTCGCCCGCGAGGACGCCGCCGAGGAGGCCGAGCCACGCGAGGAGCGGGGCAACGGCGACGACGAGCGGCACCACTAACGACCAATCGGGCCAAAGGCGGGCCGAAAACCGGATCAGCGCTCCGCAGAGCAGGAGTGACGCCAAGCTCTTCGCGGTTCCGTCGAACCGCGTCCGATCGGCGAGCGGGTACCGGAGCGCGTCCACGAACACGTCAGATCCTCTCGCTAGTGCCGCCCAAAGCGGTGGCGGTCGCGCTCGGGATCGGGGCCGGGGTCACTCTCGGACCCGCTCGACTTCGCGTCGGAGGCCGTCGCGAACGCGGTCGGCGATGTCCTCGGGGTCGTTGCGGTCCACGGTCTCGGCGTCTTCGGTCTCCAAGAGCCGGTCGAGCTTCCGTTCGAACTCGCGCTCGTCGATCTCGCCGCGGGCGTAGCGCTCGCGGATCGCGCGGAGCGCGGGGTCGTCGGGGGCGTCGGCGTCACCGCCGTCGCCGTCCGCGTCGGGCACTGGCTTTGTCAGCGTGTGGAGGACAGGCAGCGCGACGAACAGGCCGAAGAACCAGACGAGCGGCAGCGACCACCAGAGCCCGGTGACGAGCGGCGCGGCGGCGCCGGCGCCGACGACGAGGAGGACGAAGATCCGCCGCCAGCGGTGGCGAACGTTCCACGCGATCCGGCGGGGGAGGTCGGTCATAGCTTGAGTGACGCCCGCGAGGGGCAAATCGGTTTCGTCGCGGAGGAGCGGGGCCGTCGCGAATTAGTCGAGTTCGAAGACGAGCCGGTCGCCCGGCTCAACGCCGTTGCGCTCGCTCCACCCGCGCGGCACTTCGAGGACGAACTGCCCCGTGCCCCGGTAGCGGGTGTACGGGCGCGAGTCCGGCGCTGCCTCGTGAATCTCGGTGACGGTCCCGTTCGGAGCGACGAAGACGATGTCGAGTCCGAACGCCATGTCCCGCATCACGTAGGCGTGTTCGCCCGTCTCGTCGTGGACGAACAGCATTCCCTCGTCGGCGGCGAGCTCGTCGGTCGCGGAGAGCCCGACGTACTGTTTCGCGAGGCTGTCGGCGACACGCGCCTCGACGGTCGCGAGCGACTCGCCCGTCTCGCCGTCGACGGCCTCGACGGTCGCGGTGTCGTAGCCAGCGATCAGCAGGCTCGGGGTCGTCGCGATTGCGACTGTGAGTAGGAGGGTGAGGGCGGCGAGGGCGCCGGCGATCGCGAGGAGACGGCGGTTCACGGTCGCTTCTCGCGCCGCAGAAAGAAACCGTTTTCCGCTCCCGGCGGGTTTACAACCCTGAGGGCTCGTGGTCTAGCTGGTTATGACGCGGCCTTTACAAGGCTGAGGTCGGCGGTTCGAACCCGCCCGAGCCCACTAATCGGCGCCGCGAACAACTCGTGAGCGGCGTCGTTGTGACTGTTTGAGGGCGCGGTTCGAACCCTATCAGTCGCGCGCAGCGAACGCAGTGAGCGAGCACGTCTGATTCCGGTTCGAACCCGCCCGAGCCCATACCTGTGGCGAGCAATCCGCGAGCCGCAGGTATGGCGGGGCGGGTTCGAAGCAGGGAACGGAGCGAGCGAAGCGAGCGGAGTGAGTGAGGTTCGAACCCGCCCGAGCCCCTACGCGATGGGGATCGATCGAGACGCAGGTGCGACTGGCGGTGTTCGATCGGTCGCAGATAGACGTGATCAGGTACTCTGTGGAGACCACTGTCGACCCCCTGTCGCTCGCTTATAAATGGCTGACACCGGATCGGCGGTGAATGCCGCCAAATCCCCAGCTGCTCGCTTATAAACGGTTAGTGCTGAGTCGACGACGAACACCTCCAAAGCCCCAGCCGGCGAGGCGGGCGCACGCTCGCTGCGCTCCTCGCTCAGTCGCTACCGCTCCTTCGCTGCGGTGCTTACGTCGTCATCAGAACGCGAAGCGTTCTGATTGGCTCACGAGAGCTCCGCTCTCGTGAACGCCTGCGCCCGCCTCGCCGGCTGCCCCTTTGAGTCCCACCCCGCACAGCACCGCAGCCTCATACCTCCCCAGCCTCGCGGCTCGCGCTTGCCAGCGCTCGCCGCGTCCCTCGCACCGTCGGTGAGCGGCCCGTGGGCCGCTCACCGGGGCGCGCCACCGGCACGTCGATTTATAAGTGAATCCTGAGTGACCGAGATCGGCCATAGCGTTTTGTGCGCTCGCCGTGACGTGACTCTCGTATGCCCGAAGAAACGGTTCACGAGTCACGAGAGTCACGGAGTCGACAAGCCCTCGCCACCTACTTCCGACGCATCGCGCAGGCCCTCGGTCGCGGGGAGCCGGTCCCCGTCGACGACGCCGGTACGGTGACGGTTGGCCCGGCGGCTGAACAGGAGGTCGAAGTCGAACTCGAACGCCGGGACGGGACGGTCCACTTCGAGGTCGAGATGGAGTGGCCGGAAGCGGAGGGCGAGATCGACGAGGAGGCCGCCGCGAGCAAGGGGGCCTTCGAGCTGTACGCAGACAACGCCGACGAGTGGCGCTGGCGGCTCGTCCACGATAACGGAAACATCATCGCCGACGGCGGCGGCGGGTACTCCGACAAGCGCGACGCCAACTTCGGGATCGAGAGCGTCCAGCGGAACGCGCCCGGTGCCCACGTGATCGACGTCTCCCGCGACGAGGAGGCGCCCGACGAAGGAGGGAGCAACGCGACCTTCGAGGTCTTCAGAGACAAAGCGGACGACCACCGCTGGCGGCTCGTCCACGACAACGGCAACGTCATCGCCGACAGCGGACAGGGGTACGCCTCCAAGCAGAAGGCGAAACAGGGGCTCAACAGCGTGAAGTCGAACGCGCCCGGCGCCGCCACCGAAGAGCTTGGTGCCGACGAGACGGTCGACGGCGAGGAGTAATCAGCAGATGGTCCCCGACGACACGTCCTCCACTGACGGCACCGTCTCCGCCGACGACACCGTCCGCACCGATAACACCGTCTCGACTGGCGACACTGCCTCCACCGGCGAAACTGCCTCCACCGGCGACACCGCCGCTCCCGACGCATCTCCAGACGCGAGAGTCGATCCCTCGAACGGCTTCCTCGCACCCGGAGACGACACGGCCGCAGATCTGGGCGACGTACTCGTCTACGGGCTCGTCGGCGGGATCGCCGGCTCGGTGCTGTCGTTCGTCCCCTTCGCGACCGTCCTCGGCGGCGGGATCGCCGGCTATCTCTGCGGCGGCCGGTCGAGCGACGCGCTCAAGACGGGGACGGTCGCCGGCGTCGTGATGACGCTGCCGTTCGCGGCCGTCGTGTTCTTCCTGCTGTTCGTCCTCGGGTTCGCCGGAGCGCCCGCGGAGTTCGGGGTCATCGCGCTGTTCGTGGTCGGCCTCGCCGCGGCCTACACCCTGGGGTCCGGGATCGTCGGCGGGATTCTCGGGCACTACCTCCGCGGGCAGTTATAAGGCCGCGCCGGAGACACCGGTTCGCGCCGCCGCGGACCGCACCGCTTATTCGCCGCCCGTTGCTACCTCGGCCCGGACATGGACGCGCTCGACGCCAAGTACCCGTTCTTCGCGACCGCCCGTGAGGCGGTCGCCGACGCCGCGGTGTCGCTACCGGAGCTCGTCGCGGCCGACGCGCCGGCAGTCGAGCGCGCCCGCGAACGCGTGGAGCGCGCCCTGATGGAGGGAACTGTCACGTCCGAGAGCGGGGTTTTTCCCGCCGAGTCGGCCTACGACGCGCAGGCCGAACTGCTCTCGTACCCGATCGCGCGGATCCTCGTCTCGCTTTTGGACTCCGAACCCGCGATCGAGAAGTACGCCGCCGCCGAGGCCGCGACCGCGATCGATCGGATCCGCGAGGACCTCGCGACCGACGACGAGCTGCGGTCGATGTCGACGCCAACCGTCGCGCTGGGCGACGTACTCGCCGAGTTCGGCCTCGCAGACGCGGTCCGAGCGGAATCCACCCGACAGAGCCCGAGAGGCGGCGGTGCGACCGCGACGGGTGCCACCTCCGGCTCCGACCGCGACCCGGACCATTACTGGATCGCCGTGGGGCCGTACCTCCGGCTCACGTCGCCCTCGTGGGGCGAGTCGTGGCGACTCGTCAACCGCGCGCTCGCCGACGGCGAGGTGCGCGTCTCCCGCGAGGAGCTACTCGACGCGCTCGAAGCCGCCGTCGAGGACCGAGTCCACGAGGGGCTCCCGTTCGAGCTGGCGGCCGGCGAGGGGATCGCCGCCGAGCTCGAGTCCGGCGTCGCGGACCTCAAGCGACTGCTCTCCGAGCGAACCTACGCCGGCCCGGTCGACGTGATCGCGCCAGACCTGTTCCCGCCGTGCATGCAGAACTTGATCGACAAGGCTGAGCGCGGTACGGATCTCACCCCGCCGGAGTCGTTCGCGCTGATGGCGTTCCTCGTCGGGATCGGCATGAGTCCGGACGAGGTGGTCGCGTTCTGCGCCGACACGAGCCTCGACGCCGAGGGAATCCGGTACCAGACCGAGTATCTGAGCGACGACCGGGGGAGCCAGTACCCGCCGCCGACCTGCGAGACGCTGGCGAACTACGGGATCTGTCACAACGAAGACGACCACATGCAGGTCGCGGCCGACCCGCTCGCGTACTACGAGACGCGCGTGGCCGACGCCGACGAGATCACCGATTGGAGAGAGCAGAACGCGACCGCGGCAGAAGCCCGAAGCGAGTAGTCGTTCTACGCGTCGTCGTCGTCGCCCGCGCGGATGAGGTATGCGCCGACGAGCGCCATCAACAGCACGAACGCGGTGAGCAACGCGACGAGGGCGATCGCACCGGTCTCCGGCAACCCCTCGGGACCGCCGAACGCGACCCCGATCCCGATCAGTCCGGCGACGAAGACCGCGGCCGCCGCCATAGAGACCGCGATCTGCCGACGAAGCTCCGCGTCGATTTCCATGCCCGCGAGTTTCCGTCGCCGCTAAAAAAGGACTTCGATGGGGGCGGCGAGACCGGTGCGGTCCGACCACCGCTCTCGATCCGAGAACGAGATATCGACCTCTCAACCCGCTTCGGCGGCGAATTTATCCGTTTCCGTCCTCTATCTCGACGTGAAGCGAGGGTCCCCCTCGCGGTCACTTATGACGCACATCCGAAACACACCCGCGTCAGCAGCCCCCGAACCGAGCCCGGCGCGAGAGTCATCCGCGACGGTGTCGTTAGCGGCGTCGACATCGTCGGGCGAGTCCGGCGGGCCCGGCGAGCCCGACGACCGATCCGCGCGCGCCGCCACAGAGGAGATGACGATTCGCCCGCTCCGCGACCGCCGATACGTCGTCGAGACCGACGGCGGCACCTACGTGGTCGCGCTCGACGCCGGCACCTGCACCTGTCCGGACCACGCGATCCGCGGCTCGCGCTGTAAGCACCTCCGCCGCGTCGCGATGGAGGTGACCGCGGGGGCCGTCCCCGCCCCCGACGAGCGCGTCGGCGTCTGCGCGGTTTGTGGCGCGGAGACGTTCGTTCCGTTCGATGCCGGCGGGACACACCTCTGTGACCGACACGCCCTCGAACCGGGAGCGATCGTCCGCGACCGCGAGACGGGAAAGCGGCTCGTCGTCGTCGCGGTCACGACCGAGCGAGCCGACGCCTACCGGACCGACGAGGGGCGCTCCGTCGCCGACTATCCCACGAACGCCGACTACGGCGCCCACGAGCCCGTCGTCGAAGCAGTCTACGCGGAGTCGGTCCGCCCGGGGCGGAGCGTCGCGGACTGCGACCGGTACGGCTTCCCGGCCTCCCGGCTCACCCGGCCAAGTGACTGATGTCACGGCGGAGCGTGTATCCCTTCGGCACTCCGACGGCACCCAAGCAGTCCTCACACAGCACCCGCTCGTAGTCGCGGTTCGTCTCCTTCTCGAGCAGCGAGACGTCCTCAATCGGGAACACGGAGTCGCATCGATCGCACTCGATCTTATCGCCGTCGACGATATTCATTACGTCTCCGTTTCCGAGATCGATATATAAACTCGCGGACGGCGTTATCACTTCGGATAGCGGAGTTCGATAAAAATCGGGTGTTGAGAGAGCGGTCGACGCGGTCGAAGTCTCGGCGGTCGTCCGGCGTTAGCCGAAGAGCTCGCCGAGGCCCTCGCCGCCGTCGCCCTCGTCCTCGTCGTCGTCGTCGTCCGCCGCTTCCTCGGCGGCGTCCTCCTCGTCGTCGGCCTCGTCGTCGGCCTCGTCGGCCTCAGCGGCGTCCGCGGAGCCGCCCGCGGCGGCGCCGGCGGCGGGAGCCGCGGCGGCCGTCTCGATGGCCTCCTCGATGTCGACGTCCTCCAGCGCGGCGACGAGCGCCTTGACGCGGGATTCCTCGACGTCGACGCCGGCGGCTTCGAGCACGCCGGTGACGTTGTCTTCGTTGATCTCTTCGCCAGTCTCGTTCAGGATGAGCGCAGCGTAAACGTATTCCATTGTTGTGTCCTCGTGGTGTTATCCGAACATCGCGCCGAGACCCTCGCCGCCGTCGTCGCCGTCGTCATCGTCGGCGTCGTCGTCGGCCGTCTCAGCGTCGTCCGTCTCGTCTTCTTCCTTCGCCTGTTCCTCCTCCTCCTCGTCGGCGTCGTCCGTCTCGGGAGCCGGGGCGGCTTCGACGCCCTGCAGCTCCTCGGGAAGCGCCTCCTCGTCGTCGATCTGGGCCGCGAGCGAGCGGAGCTGGGCGTCGGCCTTCCCGATGAGGTCGGGCACGACATCCGGGCTCTCAATCTCCGCGAACAGCCCGACGGACTTCGCCTCGCCGGACGCCTTCGCGAGAAGGGTGCCGGCGGTGGCGGCCGTCGGATACGCGGCGTTGACGGAGAGGTTCCGCGCGGCGGCGGCCGCCGAGCGGATGTCCGCCTCGTACTCGTCGACATCGATTTCGAGTTCGTCCGGCTCGAACAGGACGCCGTCGGAGTAGACGCCCTTGAGGTCGAGTCCGACTTCCTTCGGCTCGATGCCGAGTTCGGTCAGGACGTTCGCGAGGTCGTCGTCGACGACATCGCCCTCTTCGAGGACCTTCGAGTCCTCGGTGACTTTGATCGAGCCGTCCTGGATGCGCGCGGCGGCGCCGACGGTCTGGAGCTCGCCGACGAACGGTCCCGGGTCGACGCCCGTGTCACCCTCGGGGATGACGACGTCGTTGGGGGCGACCTCGCCCGCGTTGATCGGGGCGGGGGTCTTCGAGGCTTCCAGCTGCTTGAAGAGGCCGAACGGGTTGTCGTTCGTGCCGATGAGCGCGACCTGACCGGAGACGTACCCGGTCAGCTCTTCGACGCCGTCGTTTACCGCTTCGAGCGCGCGGACGGTGAGCGTGTTGCGGCTCATTCGGACGTCCGCGGAGCCGTGCAGCTCGCGGCGCATGGCCTGGAGCTGGCGGCTCGGAATGCCGGAGACGCCGACGATCCCGATGGAGTTGAACGAATCGATGAAGTCGACGAGCTCGTCGACCTCCTCCTGTTTCCACTGCGGGATCGTCTCGGTCTTGCGGACCGAGCTCATACGGGCACCTCCCTGGCGGGACCCATCGTGGTCTTCACGTAGATCCCGTCGATGTTGAGCGGCCCCTTCTCAAGGCTCGCTTCGAGTCGTCGGATGATGACGTCGATGTTGTCCGAAATCGCGTCGGGGCCCATGTCTTCGGCACCGACACGGGTGTGGAATGTGCGCCGGTCGCGCGACCGAAGCTGCACGGTGTTTTGCATCCGGTTGACTGTGTCGACGATGTCGTCGTCCGGCTGTAGTGGGGTAGGCATCTTCCCGCGCGGACCGAGGACGGTACCGAGGTACCGACCGATGTCCTGCATCAGGTTGGCCTCTGCGACGAAGAAGTCGGTCTCGTCGGCCAGGTCCTTTGCGCGGTCGTCGTCGTCTCCGAGGTCCTCGAGGTCGTCGCTGTCAAGCACTTGATCAGCAACTTCCTGAGCGCGGACGGCGGTTTCGCCCTCCGCGAAGACGACGATCTGTGTCTCCTGCCCCGTTCCAGCCGGCAGCACGACGGACTCGTCGATGCGGTTCGACGGATCGTTGAGGTCGAGGTCTCGCAGGTTGATCGCGATGTCCACGGTCTCGCGGAAGTTCCGCTCGGGCGCATCGTCGAGTGCGAGGGTTACGGCCTCTTGTATTGTGTCTGCCATTTTCACCTCCGTAGTACGCAGGTCGCTCCTACGGGTCAGTGAAACAGGCGAAGCCTGTCTCACCGGAAAGTGGTCCATCGGAGATTTAAAAGCGTCGAACCGCCGGTCAGCGTGTGAACCGCCGACAGGGCGCGTGCGGCCAGTCGAGAGCGGAGGCCACCGATCGGGAGCGGTGGCGATACGAGCGCACGGATCGACACGCGTCGAAGGCGAAAACGTCGCATAGGGGAACCCTTTTGATGCCGCTCATCGACCCATGAGGTAATGACTCAGGGTGGTCCGGCGTGACGATGGACGACCGTATCGAAGATCTCCGGGAGCGCCGCGAGCGGGCAGCGCTCGGCGGCGGCGAGGACCGGATCGAGTCCCAACACGAGCGGGGGAAGATGACCGCGCGCGAGCGCATCGACTACTTCCTCGACGACGGGACGTTCCACGAGTTCGACCGATTCCGCACCCACCGGAACCACAAGTTCGGCATGGAAGAGATCCCCGGCGACGGCGTCGTCACCGGCTACGGCGAGGTGAACGGGCGGAAGACGTTCGTCTTCGCGCACGACTTCACCGTCTTCGGCGGATCGCTCGGCGAGGTGTTCGCCGAGAAGATCTGCAAGGTGATGGACAAGGCGATGGACGTGGGCGCGCCCGTCGTCGGACTCAACGACTCCGCGGGTGCTCGCATTCAGGAGGGCGTCGCATCGCTCGGCGGCTTCGCGGAGATCTTCCGGCGCAACACGGAGGCGTCCGGCGTGATCCCGCAGATCTCGTCGATCATGGGCCCCTGTGCCGGCGGCGCGGTGTACTCCCCGGCGATCACGGACTTCACGTTCATGGTCAAGGACACCTCGCACATGTTCATCACCGGCCCAGACGTCATCGAGACCGTCACGGGCGAGGAGGTGAGCTTCAAGGAGCTGGGCGGCGCGGTCACCCACACCTCGACCTCCGGCGTCGCGCACTTCGCTGAAGAGAGCGAGGAGGCGGCACTCGACGGCATCGCCCGCCTCCTGTCGTATCTCCCCGCCAACAACGTCGAGGATCCCCCGCGCGTCGAGCCGTGGGACGACCCCGAGCGCGCCGACGACGAGTTGGGCGATATCGTCCCCGACGCCCCCCGGAAGCCGTACGACATGAAGGACGTGATCGGCAGCGTCGTCGACGAGGGCTCCTTCTTCGAGGTGCAGGAGAACTTCGCGAAGAATATCGTCGTCGGATTCGGCCGACTCGACGGCCACTCGATCGGAATCGTCGCCAACAACCCCCGTGTCAACGCCGGCACGCTCGACATCGAGTCGAGCCAGAAGGGCGCCCGATTCGTCCGGTTCTGTGACGCCTTCAACATCCCCATTCTCACCTTCGAGGACGTGCCCGGATTCATGCCCGGCACCGATCAGGAACACAACGGGATCATCCGCCACGGTGCGAAGCTGCTGTACGCCTTCTCAGAGGCGACGGTCCCGCTGCTCACCGTCATCACCCGAAAGGCGTACGGCGGGGCCTACTGCGTGATGTCGTCGAAGCACATCGGCGGCGACGTGAACTACGCGTGGCCGACCGCCGAGATCGCGGTGATGGGGCCGAAAGGCGCCGTCAACGTCCTCTACCGCGAGGAGCTGGCCGAGGCGGACGACCCCGACGCGCGCCGACAGGAGCTCATCGACGAGTACCGCGAGGAGTTCGCGAACCCGTACAGCGCCGCCGACCGCGGGTTCATCGACGACGTGATCGAGCCCGCGGAGACGCGTGCGCGCTTGATCGACGACCTGACCATGCTGAAGGGGAAGCGCTCGGACGTGCCCGAGAAGAAGCACGGTAACATCCCGATCTGATGGCGACAGACGCATCCGAATCTGACGACGTCGAGGGCCGCGAAGCGCCCGTAACCGCCCTCGACGGGCTGTCGATCGCGGACGACGCCGACGACGCGGAGGCCGCCGCCATCGCCGCCGCGGTCGCGGCCCACGTTCGGGACGGCGAGCGCGCCGCGGCGGCTGCCGCGGCCGCCGCTGACGACGAACCGAACTGGGAGGGCGACCGCTGGGCGTTCGCGGGTCGAGTCGATCGGCTGCAGAATCGATCGGTCCGCGCCCCCGTCGACGCGCCGACGGACCCGTGGACCGCGGCCGGCCGCGCCGACCGCTTCTGAGTCGAGTCACGCGCATTCCCCCGGCGGTGGACCCGATACGTCCCGGTGGACCCGGTGCCCGACCGCCACGCGAACCCTTCGCAGGGCGCGTCGGAGAATGCGTCTGATCGAGTATATAACTATGGACAGTGTCTACAGCCGACTCGTTTATCGACAGTGTCTACAGCCGACTCGTTCACGCTTCGCGCGACTCGTCGACGCTACCGTCATCGTCGCCTGTCCCCGCTCCCTCGCGTGACTCCCCGCGCCAGTCGTCGGTCGAGCCGCCGCCGAGAAGCCGATTGAGACCGACTGGCACGACGCCCGCGAGAACCGCGAGGACGCCGATCCGGACGAGCAGCGAGGCGTCGGTCAGCAGGGTCGCGGCGAGGTACGCGCCCGCCGCGACCAACACCGACGGCAACACGTAGGGGTTCCCTGGCGAGAGCATATCCGGATGTGGCGGCCGGCAGGCTCTTAACAATCTCGGGAGGTCGCGGAGATCGCGGACAGAGTACGACGACTGTCGTCACCGACCGTCGTCGCGGACCGATAGAATGAGGTGGGTTATGGTGGAATGATGGTGTAAGAATGTTCGACAAGGTTCTCGTCGCGAACCGTGGAGAGATTGCGGTTCGGGTGATGCGCGCTTGTGCGGAGTTGGGTGTCGACACCGTCGCCGTCTACAGCGACGCCGACAAACACGGCGGTCACGTCCGGCACGCGGACGAGGCGTACAACGTGGGACCGGCCCGCGCGGCCGACTCGTACCTCGACGGGGAGGCCGTCGTCGAGGCCGCGCGGGCGGCCGACGCCGACGCGATCCACCCCGGCTACGGCTTCCTCGCCGAGAACGCCGACTTCGCGGCCCGCGTCGAGGCCGCCGACGGGATCACCTGGGTCGGCCCCGCCAGCGACGCGATGGAGCGACTCGGGGAGAAGACCCACGCGCGCCGCGTGATGGACGACGCCAACGTACCCATCGTCCCCGGGACGACGGAGCCCGTCACCGACGTGGAAGCGGTGACCGAGTTCGGCGACGAACACGGCTACCCCGTCGCGATCAAAGCCGAGGGCGGCGGCGGCGGCCGCGGGATGAAAGTCGTCGAGAGCGCCGACGAGGCCGAGGAGGCCCTCGAATCCGCGAAACGCGAGGGCGAGGCGTACTTCTCGAACGACTCCGTCTACCTCGAACGCTATCTACAGAACCCCCGCCACATCGAGGTCCAGATCGTCGCAGACGACGCCGAGGGTGACGGCTCCCTCGACGAGAGCGACGTGGTCCACCTCGGCGAGCGCGACTGTTCGCTCCAGCGCCGCTACCAGAAGGTGATCGAGGAGGGGCCCTCCCCCGCGCTGTCCGACGAACTGCGCGAGGAGATCGGCGAGGCCGCCCGTCGCGGCGTCGCCGCCGCCGACTACACCAACGCCGGCACCGTCGAATTCCTCGTCGAGGAGGACGTGGACCGCGACTCGTCGGACCTGCTCGGGCCGGACACCCCCTTCTATTTCCTCGAAGTCAACACGCGTATTCAGGTCGAACACACCGTCACGGAGGAGCTGACGGGGATCGACATCGTGAAAGAACAGCTCCGGGTCGCCGCCGGAGAGGGGCTCTCCGTCTCGCAGGACGACGTGTCGCTGGACGGCCACGCGATCGAGTTCCGGATCAACGCCGAGAACGCCGCGAACGACTTCCAGCCCGCCAACGAGGGGCGCTTGGAGACGTACGACCCGCCGGGCGGGATCGGCGTCCGCGTCGACGACGCGCTCCGACAGGGCGACGAGCTGGTCACCGACTACGACTCGATGATCGCGAAGCTGATCGTGTGGGGCGCTGACCGCGAGGAATGTCTCGCTCGGTCCAAGCGCGCGCTCGCGGAGTACGAACTCGACGGCGTCGTCACCATCGTCCCGTTCCACCGGCTCATGCTCGACGACGAGCGGTTCGTCGCAGGCACCCACACCACGAAGTACCTCGACGAGGAACTCGACGAGGCGCTCGTCGCAGAGGCACAGGAGAAGTGGGGCACCGAGTCGTCGTCGACGGGCGACGACGGCGACGAGGAGGTGTCCGAACGCGAGTTCACCGTCGAGGTGAACGGCAAGCGCTTTGAGGTCGAACTCGAAGAGCGCGGCGCGCCCGCGATTCCGGTACCGGAGGGCGGCACCGGCGGTAGCAGCGGTCAGCAGCGACCCCCGCAGGCGAAGTCCGACGACGGGGGCGACGACGACGTCGACATCGCCGAGGGCGGCGAGGCGATCGAGGCGGAGATGCAGGGGACGATCCTCTCGGTCGACGTCGACGAGGGCGACGAGGTGTCCGCCGGCGACGTGGTCTGCGTCCTCGAAGCGATGAAGATGGAAAACGACGTGGTCGCCGAGCGCGGCGGCGCCGTCGCGAGCGTCCACGTCGGCGAGGGCGACAGCGTCGACATGGGCGACGTGCTGATCGTTCTGGAGTAGCGCGGCGTCGAGCGCGAGCGGACCCGTTTATAAACGATCGCCGCAGCGGTTCGAGATCGGTTAAATAGCACGGTGAAAATAACGGGCGGCACAGCGACTGCGCTACTTCGTCCACCGGATCTCGTACTCGAGTTCGTACCGCTGTTCGCCGGTTTCCGAGTCGGTGAGCCGTTCGAGTTCGACTTCGAATCGGGGTCGTTCCGGAACCGCGACCTGCTGTTCGTCGGCGATCTCCGTTCTCGAGAGCGCTTCCTCGGTCTTGAACAGTTGTTCTTCTGGCATGCGTTCATGATACGGCCCCAGCTATCATATAACCAACTAGTGTACGGAGCGACGGGGACGACAGCGGGCGTAGCGCGTGAGACCCGCGTCGAGGCGCGCAGACCCGTCCTGACCGACGGTGTTTAACCGAACGCCCGAAAAAGGGGCGACATGGAACCGGTCGACGACTGGCGCGCGGCGATCGCGGAGGCCGGGGAGCTCACCGGCCCGATCGCGGCGGCCGTCGTCGACGAGCACGGCGACCGTGGGAAGCGCGCCATCGAGGCGGTCGGCGAGGAGCGCGTGAAACGCTACCGCGATTTCACCGTCGTCGTCGGCCACGACGACGAGTACGTCGTCGAAGAGGGCGAGTGCACCTGCGCGGACGCGACGTACAACCTCGACGCCGAGGACCCCTCCGAGCGGTGCTGGCACGCGATTGCGGTCGACGTGGCGGACGCAGTCGACGCAGTCGACCACCACGACATGTGGTACTCGGAGGTCCGAGAGTTTCTGTGACCCGGCGTTGGAACGAGTCCGGCTGACCGATTCAGCCACCGCTTAGCCGGATGAGCCGCCGATACGTCGGACTTTCGCCCGGCCAGTCGAAAACGTTTACAACGGCGGCCGGTCTCCCCTACGGTATGGCGGACTGTCCACTCGCCGACGACTGCCCCAGTTTCGACGAACGAATCGAGGGGATGGGGTGTCAACACTACGGCAACAAGGGCGGCGCGGAGTGGTGTAACCACTACGACATGCCCATTTACGAGCTGAAACAGCAGCCGGTCCAGCCCGGCGAGGAAGTCGTCGTCGAGGTCGACGACATCCACGAGAGCGGCGCGGGCGTGGGGCGCACCGACGACGGCTTCATCGTGCTCGTCGACGGCCTGCTCCCCCCGGCACGCGCGGAGGTCCGGATCCACCGCGTGAAGTCGAGTCACGCGACCGCACGAGACGTCGTCGAGCGTCTCCCCGACGATCCGGACGGCGAGGAGGGGGAAGACGGCGACGGCGACGAAGCGGAGTTGGGCGACGACGCCGACGAAGACGAGGAGGGCGACCGGCGCCGCGACCGCCCCGACCGCGAACGGCTCGGCAGCCGCGAGAACTTCTGGGGCAAGTAGGTCGCGTCCCGGGGGCGGCCCCACCCCACGGACAGTCCGGACGCTACCGATCCGCTACCGACTCGAGGTCTCGTTTCACTCACCGATTCCGTCCACGCTCGCCGAAACCGCCGTTTTTTGACCGCGCGTCCCCAGAGGACACGTATGGTGGCAGACGACGGGGTCCCCGATTCCGGCCCGGACCCCGATCCCGACGACGTCGACGCCGCGGCGCTGTTGGAGCGAGCGGGGTTCGCCGCGGACGAGAGCGTTCTCACCCGCCGGCAGGCCGAGGTGCTGGCGCTCCGCGAGCGGGGGCTCCGCCAATCTGACATCGCTGACCGGCTGGGTACGTCGCGCGCGAACGTCTCCAGCGTCGAGGCCAGCGCCCGCGACAACGTGGCGAGCGCCCGCGAGACGGTCGCGTTCGCGGAGGCGCTCGCCGCACCGGTCCGCGTCGAGATCGAGGCGGGGACCGACCTCTACGACGCGCCGAAACGCGTGTACGACGCCTGCGACGAGGCGGGGGTGAAGGTGAACCAGACCGCGCCCGACCTGATGAAGACGATCGGCGAGCGCGCGGGCGACGCAGTCCGCGGCCGCGAGGTGCGCAAGCGGCTGTTCGTCACCGTCGACGCCGCGGGGACGATCCGGGTACGGCAGCCCTAGACGGCAGCGACCTGCTCGGCCGCGTCGGATCACTCCCCCAGCCGTTCAGCCACGCCCACGAGCGTCGCGCCCGCAGTGACGGTCGCCTCGCGGGCGATCGAGTAGACGATCCCGTCGCGGTCGGCCGTCGGGGTCTGAAGCGGCTCGAACGTCGCGGGGTCGTGGACGACGCCGAGTCTGTCGCCGGCCTCGACGTCGTCGCCGACCGAGAGACCACGGTCGGGAGTAAACAGCCCCGACTCCGCGGCCTCAACGCGCCCGAGGTGGTTCCGCGCGACCGTGCCGTTCCACGAAGCCGGCTCACCGGGCAAGAGCCCCTCGTGTCGGAGTACGCCGAGCATCCCCTTGACGCCGGTGTCGACCGCCTCGGCGACGATCTCACGGCTGTGCGCGAGTTCGGGCGTGACCGTCGGGATCCCCTCGCGGGTAGCGGCGACGCGGAGCTTGCCCGCGAAGCCGCGCACCGCCCACTCCGCGTCCGCCTCTTCGTCCGCGGCCTCGGCGAGCAGGAGGTCGGTGCCGAACGCCTCCGCGAGCGCCCGGCAGGCCGGGTCATCGCGCATGTACACGGCGTGCGTGAGCATCGCGGGCGACCCGGTGTGGAGGTCGACGACCGCGTCCGCCGCGCTCGCGAACGACCAGAGGCTGGCCGCCATCCGCTCGTGGAGCGTCCCGTCGGCGTCGCCGGGCCAACAGCGGTTCATGTTCGAGTGGACCGCGTCGATCGGCTCCGGAGTGGTGTACGAGACCCGGTCAAAGGTGAGCGGGTCGGCGACGGGAACCGTCACGAGAGTCCCCGCGAACTCCGCGTTCGTCGCGTCTTCGCCCGTCTCCGTCAGCCGCTCGTGAAGCCGGCGGAGGACCGCCGTCCCGTTCACCTCTCGGCCGTGTTGGGCCGCTTGCGCGTAGACGACGGGACCGCCGTCTGCCGGCACGTCGAGTTCGGGGCCGTCCGCGCCGTCGACGAGACGGCCCTCCCCGTAGACGTGAACGGTCGTGCGGACCGGGACCGCCGAGGGGAGCCGCGCGAGGACGAGGTCGCGAGCGTCGTGCATACCGGAGCGTCGTCCCTGATGGGCTTATAAATCGGGGCGGGAGGCGACACGAACGTCACCCTCGCGACCGCCGACCCCGCGGGTCGATCACGGACGCTAAGTCGGTGGGGAGCCGACTCCGATCCGAGATGCGGGTCACCCTTCTCGGCACCGGCGACACGACCGGGACGCCGACGGTCGGCTGCGACTGTGACACCTGCGCCGCGGCGCGCGAGCGAGGGGTGTCGCGCTCGCGGTTCTCGGTCCATGTCGCCAACGAGCGCACCGGCGAATCGCTGCTCGTCGACTTCAGTCCCGACTTCCGGAGCCAGTTCCTCGACCACGACGTCTCGCCGCCCGACGCCGGGCTCGTGACGCACATCCACTTCGATCACCTCGACGGGCTCGGCAACGTCTACCGGATCGTCGACGGGCTCCCGGTCCACGCGCCGAACGAGACCGATCCCGCCACCGACGAGAGCGTCGCGGAGACGATCCGGCGCAAGTACGACTACCTGGAAGACCGGATCGGCGTCCACGCCCGCGATCCGTTCGATCCCTTCGAGACGTGCGGGTTCGAGGTCCGGTTCGTCCCCGTCGACCACCCGCCGCTCCTGTGTTACGGGGTCGTGATCGAGGATCCGGAGACGGGCGGGACGCTCGCGCTTACGGGCGACACGAGCTACGACATCCCGGAGCGGTCGCGCGAGGCCCTCTCCGACGCCGACCTCCTGCTCGCCGACGCCATCGTCCCCGCCTCGCTCTGTGAACACCACCCGATCGGCGGGCGCCACGAGGGCCCGGACGGCGTCCCGCGCACGTTCGGCTCGAAACACATGACTCGGGAGGGGGCGCTCGCGCTCGCCGACGAACTGGACGCCGACCGCACCCGGCTCGTCCATCTCGCGCACTACTACCCGCCCGACGAGGCGTTCGAAGAGCCGCTCGCGGTGGACGGCGAGGTGTACGAACTGTGACGGCGCTTTTGTCTCGGTAGCACGTATCACGGACGAGATGGACGTGCGATCCCGGCTCGGCGAAGCGCTCGATCGGCTAGAGCCGCCGCCGCGCGCGGTCGACTGGTCGCTGTTCGCGTTCGTCGTCGCCGAGGCGGCGACCGGCCTCGCCTCGTTCACGGTGGGTGTCCCCGAGGGGTGGCCGCTGTTCTGGCTCCACCGCGCGCTCGGCGTCGGGATCGTCGCGCTGCTCGCGTGGAAGCTCGCCCGGGTCCGTCACCGCCTCACCGATCCCGGCCTCTGGCGGCGGTCGACCGCGCTGTCCGTCCTGACGCTCGTCGCCGCGCTCGGCGCGCTCGCGACCGGGATCGCGTGGGTGTTCGGGCTCGACGTGCGGGTCTCCTACTGGACGCTCCTCTCCGTCCACGTCGGGTTCGGCCTCGCCTTGGTCCCGCTCGTGGCGGCGCACGCGACGACCCGGTTCCGGCTCCCGCGGCGGGTCGACTTCGAGCGCCGCCGGACCGCGCTCCGGTACACGGCCCTGCTGACCGCGGGCGCGGCGACGTACCGACTCCAGCAGGGGATCAACGACGCGCTCGACACCGCCGGCTCGGACCGACGGTTCACCGGGTCGCAGCCGCGCGAGGGCGCCGGAAACGGCGCGTTCCCGATCACCTCGTGGGTCGCCGACGACCCCGATCCGATCGACCGCGACGACTACCGGCTTCGGGTCGGCGGGCTCGTGAGCGATCCCGTCGAACTGACCGCCGACGAACTCGCCGCGGGCCACGAGACGGAGGCGCTGCTCGACTGCACCAGCGGCTGGCACACGGTGCAGGAGTGGGGCGGGATCCGCGTCGGCGACCTGCTCGACGCGGCGGGAAAGCTCGACGACGATGCCGCCTACGTCCGATTCACGTCGGTCACGGGCTACCGCTGGAGCCTCCCGATCGACGAGGCCGAGGACGCCCTGCTCGCGAGCCGCGTCGGCGGCGAGCGGCTGAGCCACGGCCACGGCGCGCCGGCTCGGCTTGTCGCGCCCGACCGCCGCGGGTTCCAGTGGGTGAAGTGGATGACGCGCGTGTAGGTCCGGGCGGAGTACGACCTCGGCCAGTGGGTCGTGACGCTGGTGAGCGGGTTCGAATGAGTCCCCCTAGACGAGATCGAGATCGAGAACGTCACGCAGCCCGTCGACATCGAAATCGGCGTCAGACACGGCGAGTCGCTCGTTTAGGGCGACAGCGCTCCCCGCGATAAATGCGTCACGAGCCGCGAGCGGGTCACCTCGGTCGCGGAGCGCATCCTGAAGCACCGCCGCCTCGCGCGCGACCGTCGCCGACGTGTCGACCACCTGTATCCAATCGAGAGCGTCGTCGACCGCGTCGAGATTCGTTGATCCCGACCGGAACACCTCGCCTTGGTACACCTCGAACAGCACGAGCGGCGGTGCGTTCGCCGGCTCGTCGGCACGTTCGTGCACGTACTCGACGACCGCGTCTCGTCCGGCGAGGTAATCGATGAGAACGCTGCTGTCGTACACCGTCACCGCGAGTCGACCCCGCGTTTCATCTCTCGGCGTTTTTCTCGTGCACGCTCAGGCGCGTCGCTCCCTGCCCACAGGCCGGCCCCGGCCCGGATATCCTCGCGACGCTCGCGGATCAGTCGAGTCAGCAGGTCATCGAAAGTCTCGTCATCGCCCTTCAGCGACGCGAGTGCGGCGTGCGTGTCCTCGTCGACGCGGATGCTCTTGCTCATGTGATCTCGTATACTACCCAGTATACAATACCGTTTCGCCGATCAGACCCACGGAGGACGCTTTTCGCGGCGAGCGGTTCCGGTCGTCCCGTCGGAGCTACTCGTAGTCGCTCCCGACGACCTCGCGGATGCGCTCCGCGGTCACCGGGCCGACCCCATCGACCGCCAGCAGGTCGTCCTCGGGCGCGGTCATCACGGCCTCGACGGTGCCGAAGTGTTCGAGGAGGGTGCGCGCGGTGACCGGGCCGATGTCGGCGATGGAGGAGACGACGTACTCCTGCTGTTCCGCGCGGGTCTTCGTCGTTTTCTCGCCGTGGACGCTCACCTCGCGGTCGCGCGTCTCCTGTTCGCGCTTGGCGATCGTCGCGAGCAGCTCCGTGGTGTCTCCCTCGTCTTCGGTACGCAGGACGCTCACGTCGAAGTCGACCGCGAGCGACGCGAGCGCGCCACGGATCGCGTTGGGATCGATGTCGCGCTGGCCGTAGAGGTTCGTCCCCTCGACGATCATCACGGGGCGGGCGTACGCCCGCGAGAGCTCGCCGACCTGCTCGAACATCGAGCGGTCGGCGTCGAGCATCGAGTCGACGAAGTCGGCCGCCGACTTGCGCTCGACGGCGACCCGGTCGGAGAGCACGTAGTCGCCGACCGCGAGCGTCTCCAGCCGGGTGACGAGCCCGTCGCGCGTCGAGAGGTCCTTCGCGATCGAGGAGTCGAGTTCACGCTGGTCGACGACGACCTCGACGCCGTCGTCGACGCCGGCGGTGGCGACGACGCCGTCGTCGTTGTTATCGACGTCGCTCGCTTCTGCCTCGCCGGCCCGCTCGCTCTCGTCGTCGCTCTCCCCGTCGCCCTTTCCGTCGGCATCCCCGTCTCGCGTCTCCGCCGCGAAGTCGGTGAGGCCGGCGTCGGTGTCGGTGGGGGCGTCGCCGTCGGTGGCGGTGTTGCCGTCGGTGGTGGCGTCGGCGTCGCTGCTATCGGTATCATCACTGTCAGCCGCGCTATCGCCGGCTTCCGGCGTGGTGTCGTGTGCGGCGGATCCCCCGGCGAACGCGTCGAGCCCCGCCTGCCCGTCGTCGCCGACGGTCTCCTCGATGTCGTCGGTTGCCTCCTTCAGCTCGTCGAGCTGGCTGGCCATCTTCTTCTCGCGCCGCCGGGAGATCCAGAAGAACGCCTCGTCGCGGGTGTCTTCGGCCATCAGGACGACGACCTTCCCCTCGGCCTGTCGGCCGGTCCGGCCCTTGCGCTGGATCGAGCGGATCGCGGTGGGGACGGGCTCGTAGAAGCAGACGAGATCGACCTCGGGGACGTCGAGCCCCTCCTCGGCGACGCTCGTGGAGACGAGCACCTCGAACTCGCCGGCTTTGAACTCGTCGAGCGCCTCCTGTTGCTGCTTCTGGCTCATCCCGTCGGAGCCCTCCTTGTCGCCCTGCCCGACGAACTTCCGCACGTCGAAGCTCGCCGAGAGGAACTCCACGAGCGCCTCGGCGGTGTCGCGGGACTCGGTGAAGAGGATCGCGCGCTCGCCCTCGTTGATCCCGAGGGTTTCGGCCAAGAGGATCCGGGCCTTCGAGAACTTCGGGTGGAGCCCGTCGAACGACTCCGCTTTCCGCATCGCCTCGCGTACCTTCGGGTCCGCGACCATGCGCTGACTCGCCTTCGAGGCGCCCGACGATCTGGCCGCCTCGCGCTGACGCTCGAAGTAGCGCCGGACGGACTCGACCGACTGCGTCTCGACGAGCTCCGTCGCGCGCCGGAGCTTCATCACCTCGGCGTGGGTGGACATCCCCTTGTACCCGTCCGACTGGTCGTTGTCCATCATCTGCTTGAGCTGCCCGCGCATCTTGTTGAGGTCCTTCTGTGAGAGGTCGGGGCTCGTCTTGTTCGTCACGCCCAGCGACTTGAGCTTCTCCAGCCGGTCGGTGATCACCTCGTTGAGCGCGTCGCGGATGTCGAGGACCTCGTCCGGGAGCGTGACCTGCTCCCACTGCACCTCGGTGTCGTGGGTGTACTCGTCAACGTCGGCGTCCGCCTCGGTCATCACCTCGACGTTCGAGAGCCCGAGGTTCTCACAGACCGTCTCGATCTCCTCGGTGTCGCCGCCGGGCGACGCCGACATGCCGGTTACGAGCGGGTCGGCCGCGTCGGCGTGGTAGCGCTCCGCGATGTAGACGTACGCGTAGTCGCCGGTCGCGCGGTGACACTCGTCGAAGGTGCAGTGCGTCACGTCGCGCAGCGAGATCCGGTTGCCGACCAGGTCGTTCTCGACGACCTGCGGAGTCGCGATCACGATCCGGGCGCCGTCCCAGAGCGCGGCGCGGTCGTCGGGCTTCACGTCGCCGGTGAACACGACGATCTCGTCGTCCGGAATCTCCAGCGCCTCGCGGTAGAAGTCGGCGTGCTGCTGGACGAGGGGTTTGGTGGGGGCTAAAAAGAGCGCCTTCCCGCCGGCCTCGTGGAGGCGCTCCGCGGTGACGAGCAGGCTGACCGTCGTCTTGCCGAGGCCGGTCGGGAGACAGACGAGGGTGTGTTCGTCGGCGGCGGCGTCCGCCAACTGGAGCTGGTAGCGACGCCGCTGGAGGAAGTCGTCGACGAGCAGGGGTCTGTCGATACCGGCGGCCTCGGTCGCCATCGGCGGTGCTTCGCCGCCGTCGGCCTAAAGCCTTCGCGAAGCGGGGTGAAAGTTATCGCTCGGCGGAGCGCTCCTCGCGGAGCTTCTCGGGGACGTCTTCGTCGACCAGCTCAGCCCACTCGGCGAGCCGGTCTCCGGATGGTGTTTGCGGGCTCATTAGGCGACGGATCTCAGTGAGACGTATTAACAGTTACTCCGATTCCACATGATCTGTCATCGGTTCGATGCGCGTCGACCCTCGTTACCGGCGACGATTGCGCAGTTCGACCGCGACTCGCACCCCTTTTACCGCTCACGCGCCTCGGGCCGGCATGAGCAACCTCGACGAGTTCCT
This sequence comes from Halorubrum shenae, assembly GCF_051194165.1. NCBI lineage: Archaea > Methanobacteriati > Methanobacteriota > Halobacteria > Halobacteriales > Haloferacaceae > Halorubrum > Halorubrum shenae. The sequence goes on from NZ_JBLZNI010000006.1 coordinate 126,140, forward strand.
CGCGGGCGAGCGGCTCGACGACGTGGTCTTCTACCTGAGCGACGCGTATCTCGACGACGACTCCCGGCTCCGGAACGTCGGCACCGAGACCGACGACGGGGTTCGACTGATCCTCGACGGCGAGACCGGTCGGTCCGCGTTCGAGGCCGGCACGGGCATGGGCGCGATGGAGTTCGCGAAGACGGCGATGGGCGCGGAGGGCGGGATCGCCCGCTCGCTCGACGACGGGGCGTGTCCCTTCGCCGAGGAGGGCCCCGACGACGACCACGCGGTCAACTTCGTCTTCGCGTTCGCGGAGGCGCAAAACGAGGACGTCGGCGGGCTCTACGCCGAAGGCGACGTGATCCACGCGTACGCCCACTGCACCTGCGGCGAGAGCTACTCGCACAAGTGGATCGTCGGCGACCGGGACGGCGAGTGAACCCGTCGCGAGCGGCTCGCTAGCGACTTACTCCTGCTCCGGCGCGTCGTCTTCCGGCACGGACCCCTCGACGAGCGACTGGTCGGCGTACTGCTCGCGGAGGTCCTTCTTCGAGAACTTCCCGGTGGCGGTTTTGGGTACCTCGTCGATGAACTCCACCGCGTCCGGGACCCACCACTTCGGGTACTCGTCGCGGAGTCCCGTCTCGATCTCCTCGACTAAGGCGTCGCGATCGACGTCGTCGACCGGGACGACGAACGCGACCGGGCGCTCCTGCCAGCGCTCGTGGGGGACGCCGACCACGGTCGCCTCGCTCACGCCGTCGTACGCCATGATCGCGTTCTCCAACTCGACGCTGGATATCCATTCGCCGCCCGACTTGATCACGTCCTTCGTTCGGTCGACGAGCTGGATGTAGCCGTCCTCGTCGACGGTGACCACGTCGCCGGTCTTCAGCCAGCCGTCGACGAACTCCTCCTCGCTGGCGTCGGGGCGGGCGAAGTACTCCTTGGTGACCCACGGCCCGCGGATCCGGAGCTCGCCGAACGCCTCGCCGTCCCACGCGATCTCCTCGCCGTCCTCGTTGATGACCTCGAACTCCAATCCGGGAACGACGAGCCCTTGTTTCGCTCGTTTGTCGACCTGCGTGTCGTAGTCGGCGTCACGGAGGTCGTCGGTGAGATGCGAGACGGTGCCGATCGGCGACAGCTCGGTCATCCCCCACGCGTGGAGCACCTCGACGCCGCGGTCGTCGTACCACTCGATCAGCGACTGCGGCGCGGCCGCGCCGCCGACGATCACGGTGTCGAGCGTCGAGAGGTCCACGTCGTTCCCCTCGCCGATGTACTCCCGGAGCCCGAGCCACACCGTCGGCACGCCCGCGGAGATCGTCACGCCCTCCTCTTCGATGAGGGCGGCGAGGTCGGCCGGATCCGGCGACGGCCCGGGATAGACGTGTTTCGCGCCCGCCGCGGTCGCGGTGAACGGCATCCCCCACGCGTTGACGTGGAACATGGGAACGACCGGCATGACGACGTCGGAGTCCTCCATCGGGATCCCCTGCGGCGTCTGGGAGGCCATCGTGTGGGCCCACAGCATCGACTGGGTGTACTCGACGCCCTTCGGCTTCCCCGTCGTCCCGGAGGTGTAACAAAGGCCGGCCGGCTGGTCGCTGTCGAGTTCGGGCCAGTCGTAGTCGGTCGGCTGGTCCGCGATGAACTCCTCGTACGGCGTGGCGTCGAGTTCGTCGATTTCCGTCGACCCCATCACGACGAAGTCGACGTCGGCGAACTCCTCGGCGCCCTCGGCGGCGGCGGCGAGCTTCGGCGCCAGCGACGGGTCGACGAAGATGATCTCGTCTTCGGCGTCGTCGACGATGTACTGAATGTGCTCGTCGGGCAGCAGGGGGTTGATCGTGTGGAGCTGCGCGCCGACGCTCGGGACGCCGAAGTACGTCTCGAAGTGGCGGGTGTGGTTCCAGCAGAACGTCGCTACCCTGTCGCCGCGTTCGATCCCGTACTCGTCGAGCGCGTTCGCGAGCCGAGCGGTTCGGCCGGCGTACTCGGCGTACGTGTGTCGCGTCCGTCCCTCGTGAGTCCGGGAGACGATCTCGGTGTCCGGGTACAGTCGTTCGGCGCGCCACAGGAACGGTTTGAGCGTCTGGGAGTGTCCACCGGGCATACCTCACACACCACGGAGTCGAGAACTATGAACGTTATCATGGTTGATCGTGAGAGTTCTGAGGAGACGTTTCTGGCGACACAGGCGATTGCTTATAAATCGTTGATACCGGATCGACCACGAACACCGCCAAAGCCCCAGCTATCCCTTAAAAAGGCTCGCGTGGACCGGCGCGTGGTCGGGCTCGGGACGCGCGGAGTCGTCGCCCTCGCTGCCGTCGTCGGAGACGGCGCGACCGGCGGTCCCCTCGGCGAGGAAGTCGCGGAGCGGCGGGCCGACGTGTTCGGGCTCGACGAGGAACGCGTCGTGGCCGTGATCGGAGTCGATCACGTGGTGCGCGACCGGGGTGTTGCCGGCGCGGAACGCGTCGGCGAGCGACGACGACTGCTCGATGGTGAAATGCCAGTCGGCGGTGAAGCTCAACAGGAGCGCCTCGCCCTCGAAGGCAGCGAGCGCGTCGGCGTCGGTGCCGTGGCCCGCAGAGAGGTCGTACTCGTCCATCGCGCGCGTGAGGTAGAGATAGCTGTTGGCGTCGAACCGCTCGCTGAACCCCTCGGCCTGATAGTCGAGGTACGACTCCACCTCGCGGTACGGGAAGAACGCCGCCGTCGGCTCGGGCGGCAGTCCGAGGTCCCCCTCCTCGCGGGTCAGCGAGTCGCGGCCCGCCGAGCGTCGTCCGAACTTCCGCTCCATCGACGCCTTCGAGAGGTACATGATGTGCCCGATCTGGCGGGCTAAGGCGAGCCCCTCGTCCGGCGAGGGCCGCCTCTCGCCGTAGTAGTCGCCGCCGTTCCAGTTCGAGTCCGCGCGGATCGCGCGGCGGGCGACCGCGTCGAGCGCGAGACACTGCGCGTCGAGGCGCCCGGCGGTCGCGATGGCGACCACGCGGTCGACGTCGTCCGGGTAGCGCTTCGCCCACTCTAAGACGTTCATCCCGCCGACGCTCCCGCCGACGACGGCCCGGAGCCGACCCACGCCGAGGTGGTCCAGGAGGCGGCGCTGCGAGCGCGCCCAGTCCTCGACCTGCACCGGCGGGAAGGCGGTCCCCCACCGGTCGTGGTCGGGCTCGTCGGGGAGGTCGAGGTCGGCGGGCCGCTCGCTCGTCGGGCCCGTGGTGCCGTAACAAGAGCCGGGGACGTTCGCGCAGACGACGTAGTACTCCGTGGTGTCGATCGCCTTCCCCGGCCCGACGATGTCGTCCCACCACGCGCGGGCCTGCCCCGCCTGTCCGGCCCCGCGGGTTCCCTCGTCGCGCTCCGGCGCGGGCGACCGGGCGACGTTCTGGCTGCCGGTGAGCGCGTGACAGACCAACACCACGTTGTCGCCGTCGAACTCGCCGTGGGTCTCGTAGGCGACCTCGAGGTCCGGGACCGACTGGCCGCACTCGAAGGTGAACTCCCCGAGCGAAGCGACGCCGTGGTCGGTCGGCGTCGCGCTCATGCGGATCGCCCCTCCGCAGCGGCACGCTCGCCGGCAGCGAGCCCTTGATCGAGGTCGGCGATCACGTCGTCAGCGTCTTCGATCCCGACGGAGAGCCGGAGCATCTCCGGGTGGACACCGGCGAGACGCTGTTGGGTCTCGTCCATCTGCGCGTGGGTGGTCGAGGCGGGGTGGATGACGAGCGTCTTCGCGTCCCCGATGTTCGCGAGGAAGCTCGTGAGATCGACCGACTCGCAGAACGCCTTGGCGACCTCGTAGCCGCCGTCGACGCCAAAGGTGACCATCCCGCCGTAGCCGTCGAGGTATTTTGCGGCGTTGTCGTGGCTCCGGTGGTCCTCGAAGCCGGGGTACGCCACCCAGTCGACCCGGTCGTCGTCGCGGAGGAACTCGGCGACGGTCCGGGCGTTCTCGCAGTGGCGCTCCATCCGGAGCGGGAGCGTGTTCAGCCCCTGGATCGTCTGCCACGCGTCGAAGGGCGACTGCTGGCCGCCGGTCGGCCGCACCCCGCGTTGGCGGGCGACGTTGGCGAAGGCGGCGTCGCCGAACCGCTCGACGAAGTCGATCGGGTAGGCGGGCGACTGCCCGTCGAGCTCGTCGTAGTCGGCGTCGGGGTGGTCCCACGGAAACTGCCCGCCGTCGACGACGACGCCGCCGACGGTAGTGCCGTTGCCCGTGATCCACTTCGTCGTCGACTCCCAGACGATGTCGGCGCCGTGGTCGAAGGGCCGGCAGAGATAGGGGGTCGCGAACGTGTTGTCGACCACGAGCGGGACCGCATGCTCGTGAGCGAGCTCGGCGAGCCGCTCGAAGTCGGGCGTGACGAGCGAGGGGTTCGCGACCGTCTCGACGTGGACGAACGCGGTGTCGTCGTCGATCGCGTCTTCGTACGCCTCGTCGTCGAGCGTGTCGACGAGCCGGGCCTCGACGCCGCGACGGTTCGCGATACTCGTGAGGTACGCGGCCGTGCCGCCGTACATCTCAGAGCTGGCGACGACGTTGTCGCCCGCGCTGGCAAGGACGGTCGTTATCGCGTCGAAGGCAGCCATCCCCGAGCCGGTCGCGACCGCGTCGGTACCGCCCGACAGGTCCGCGAGCCGGTCTTCGAGGACGTTCACGGTCGGGTTGGAGAGCCGAGAGTAGATGTGGCCCTCCGCCCGGAGCGCGTACATCTCCGCCGCCGCGTCCGCGTCGTCGAAGACGTAGGAGGTCGTCTGGTGGATCGGGGTCGCACGCGACCCGGTCGCCGGATCGGCTTCGGCGCCGGCGTGGAGACTCCGGGTGTTGAACCCACGTGTCATGTGTGTAGTGCATATATCTACAAACATCTATAACCGTCAGTTACGGCAAGTGATGCCTCGGCCTGTGTCGGAGCGGCGGCGAGAGGCGAAGTCACCTCCCGTCGGCCGACCGAAGCGTGAGTTTATCCCCGATCGCGAGCCAACGTGTCGTAATGGCAGCCGCCAGCACACCCGTACCCGCCCTCGCTGAGCGCGCCGACGCCTGCGCCGACCGGCTCCGCGCCGCGGATCGCGTGCTGCTCACGTCTCACATCGACGCCGACGGGCTCACCAGCGGCGCGATCGCCTCGACAGCGCTCGCGCGGGCCGAGATCGACCACGAGGTCGTCTTCGAGAAACAGCTCGACGCCGAGTCGATCGCCGGGATCGCCGCCCGCGAGTTCGACGTGGTGCTGTTCACCGACTTCGGCTCCGGCCAGCTCGACGTGATCGGCGAACACGAGGATCACGGCGACTTTGTTCCCGTGATCGCCGACCACCACCAGCCGGCCGATCGCGAGACGGAGTTCCATCTCAACCCCCTACTGGAGGGGATAAACGGCGCGAGCGAGCTATCAGGGGCAGGCGCGAGCTACGTGCTCGCTCGTGCGCTGGAGGGGACGGACGGCGACAACCGCGACCTCGCCGCGCTGGCGGTCGTCGGCGCCGTCGGCGACATGCAGGACTCGGACGGCGGGCTCGTCGGCGCCAACGAGGCGGTCGTCACCGACGGCGTCGACGCCGAGGTCATCGAGACGCGAACGGATCTGGACCTGTACGGCAGACAGACCCGCCCGCTCCCGAAGCTTCTGGAGTACGCTTCAGACGTGAAGATCCCGGGGATTTCGAACGACGAGGCGGGCGCGATCTCCTTTTTACGCGATCTCGATATCGACGTGAAACGCGACGGGGAGTGGCGGCGCTGGGTCGACCTCGACGGCGGGGAGCGGCAGGTGCTCGCGTCCGGGCTGATGCGCCGGGCCGTCGCCTCCGGCGTCCCCGCCGATCGGATCGAGGCGCTCGTCGGCACCTCCTACACCCTCGTCGACGAGGAACCCGGCACCGAGCTGCGGGACGTAAGCGAGTTCTCCACACTCCTCAACGCCACCGCCCGGTACGAGCGGGCCGACGTGGGACTCGCGGTGTGTCTCGGCGACCGGGGCGACGCGCTCGCCGAGGCGCGCAGGCTCCTTCGGAACCACCGCAAGAACCTCTCCGAGGGGCTGCAGTGGGTGAAGACGGAGGGCGTCACCGAGGAACAACACCTCCAGTGGTTCGACGCCGGCTCGCGGATCCGCGAGACGATCGTCGGCATCGTCGCCGGGATGGCGATCGGCTCACCGGCTCTCGATCGCTCGAAGCCCGTGATCGCGTTCGCGGAGGAGAGCGCCGAGGCGCTGAAGGTGTCCTCCCGCGGGTCGCATACGCTGGTCCGGCAGGGGCTCGACCTCTCGGTGGTGATGCGCGAGGCGAGTCAGGCCGTCGGCGGCGACGGCGGGGGCCACGACGTTGCCGCGGGCGCCACAATCCCGATCAACGAGCGGGACGAGTTCCTCGCCGAGGCGGACCGGTTGGTCGGCGAACAGCTGTCGTGAGAGGCCGTCTACGCGCCGTTCCGCTCACTCCTCAACCGTTCGACGGACCCAGCCGGACGCGCCGGTCGGGACGGAGCCGGACTCCTCTCGGATCTGACGGGCCCCCGTGCCGTCGATCGCGCGGACGACGACCTCGTGGGTCGCGTCGGGGTCGAAGGTGTGCCGCCACTGCCGCCAGACGTCGGCGTCGGGGAGCGGGTCGGAGAGCGTCGCGTCGGTCCACGAGTCGCCGCCGTCGGTCGACACCTCGACCCGCTCGATTCCGCGCGTTCCGGCGTAGGCGTGCCCAGCCAGTTCAATCTGACCGTTGTCGCGCTCCGTGATTCCCTCGTCCCAAAGCTTGGCGACCGTCTTTACCTCACCGGTGCCCTCCCAGCCACGTTCCTCCCAGTAGCCGTCCTCCTCGACGTTCAGCAGCTCGATCTCCGTGAGCCACTTCACGTTCGTCTCGCCCCAGTGGCCCGGGATCAGCACCCGGACCGGGTGGCCGTGGCCGGCGGGCAGTTCCTTCCCGTTCATCCCCCACGCGAGGAACCCCTCGGCGAGGGCGTCGACCGGGAACTGGACGTAGTACCCGTCCTCGCCGCGCAACATCGCGCAGTTACAGTCGCCCTCCGGGTCGACCGACTCGAGCAGCGGCCGGATCGGGGTCCCCGTCCAGACGGCGTTGTCCAGCTTGCGGCCGTTCAGGTCCTCGCCGACGCACCGCAGCGTCACCGCGCGGTGTTCGGCCGGTCGGTCGGTTAGCTCGTCGAAGGCGACCGTCCGCTCGGACCCGGTCTCGCCGGTGAACGTCAGCGACCACTCGCTCGCGGTGACCTCCGGTTCGAACTCCGCGATATCGACGTGGTAGAACTCGCCGATCGGGGTCACCATCCCGTGGAGGTCGTCGCTCTTGAACGCCAGCGAGGCCGAGTCGAGTTCCCGAAGCCGCGCGGTCGCCCCCTCGGACCGCGGGGCCTCGGCGAGCGGTTCGTCGTCCGTCGCGAGCGACCGGCGACCGATCGCCGTCGCGGCGACGAACCCGAGCGTCCCGGCGACGACCCCGAGAGTCCGGCGGCGAACCGCGTCCATGACCGCCGGCGAGTCCCCCGCGGCGGCGGTGTCGTCTGCAGCGGGTATCACGGACGCGGGGAGCCAGCCGATGGCGACGACGGCCGCCGCGGAGAGCGCCGCGCTCAGCGCGCCCGTCGAGATTCCGGTCAACCCCGCGGCGAGCAGCCACGATCCGGCGCCGGCGGTCGCGGCGCCGATCGCCCGTCGGTCGGTTCGCGCGGCGAGCCGAAGCCCGGCGAACGCGACCGCACCGAACAGCCCGACCACCACCGCGAACGCCAAACCGATGTGGATCAGGTGTCCCGCGTCGCCGAAGGTCTCGATCGCGAACGTCACGATCGGCCCGGGCGTCAGGTTGACGATGGCCTGATCGACGGGCCGGACGACGAACGACAGGGCCCACCCCGTGACGAGGTACGAACCGGCGACCGCGGCGATCCCGGCCGCCGCCGCGAGAACCGTATCTCGACGTTCGGTAACGCTGATCATGATCTACGTCGGAGTTACAGTCACTTGAACCACGTCCTCGGCGGCCGGATGTTTGTGGCCGTCGGCGACGGCACTCAGGCGCCGCACGACGTCCCCCTCGTCTGCACCCTGATCGGGCGCGTCCTGCGCGGGCGCTTGGTCGGGACCGGTTCCGGGGGGCTCCGCGTTCGGCTCCGTCCCCGCGTCGAACAGCGCCACGGCGTCGGTGACGTCACCGTCGACCGGCTCGCCGTCTTCGGGCCAGAGCGCGATTCCCTCCTCGTCCGAACAATCTTGTTGCCGAGTCGATGCGAACTCCGTTCAAACTTCGTTCGGGATTCGGGCGCGGTCAGCGGGTTTCGCAGTCGGACGGCGTCGAGGACAACGGTACGAGAGACCGAACAGATCGGGGAGAAAACCCATACAGTAACGCAGTGACGGGCCGAGCGAGGAGAGAATCGCAGACGACGACGGCTCAGGCCTTACCGATGTCGCGGAACATCGCGCGATAATCGTCAGACGACAGCGACTCGCCGAGCTCGTCGATGTCGGCGTCGAGGTCTTCGAGTCGCTCGACGAGCTCGGCGTACGCGTCGTTTCCATCGCGCTGGGCGGCGGGCTTCTGGGCGTCGAGCACCGCGCGCTTGCTCGCCAGCGCCGCGGTTTCCTGAATGAGCTCGTCGTACTCGCTGCGGGTCAACAGCGTGTCGATCGCCGCCAGTAGCTTCGAGCGGCTGACGGGCTTGGTGAGGTACAGGTCGAACCCCATCTCGATGATATCGAAGTCGGGTTCGACCGCCGTGACCATCGCGACGCCGCAGTCGTAGCCTGCCTCGCGGATGTGTTCGAGCACGTCGTCACCGCTCCCGTCCGGGAGCCGACGGTCGAGCAACACCACGTCGACCGCGCCGTCGATCCGATCGATCGCGTCGGCGGCGGTCTCGGCGAGATCCACGTCGTACCGTTCCTCGAGGAAGCCGGCGTACAACGCAGCAATGTCGGGCTCGTCTTCGACGACGAGAACCGAGGGATCACTCACCGCAGATCACCGCCGGAGTCGACGGGAGACGATTCACCGGACATACAGGAATGAGTGGTGTGTCGAGGAATAAACCTGTCGCCGTCGGTGCGATCAGTCCGTCGGATCGTCATTTATATACTCGCGCTGCAAAGGGTGGAACGAATGTCAGAACTCGTCTCCACCGGGGTCGAGGGCCTCGACTCGATCCTCACCGGCGGAATCACGGAGCGATCGACGGTCCTCGTCTCCGGGAACCCCGGTACCGGGAAGAGTATCTTCGGGATCCAGTACCTCCATCACGGCGTCACCGAACACGACGAACGCGGGGTGTACGTCTCCTTCGAGGAGGACGAGGCGGACATCCGCGGCGCGGCGGAGTCCATCGGTCTGGAAGGGTTCAGCGACTCCGTCGACAGCGGCGACATCGTGATCTTGGACAAACGCGAGATGCTCCGAGAGACCGACTTCTCGACGGCGGTCGACAAGCTCCTCGACACGATCGAGGACGGGGAGTTCGACCGACTGGTCCTCGACTCGCTGTCGATGTTCCAGCTCTTCTTCGACGCCGAAAAAGAGAAGCGGACGTACCTGCTGAAATTCTCGGACATCCTCAAGGCCAACGGGCTGACTTCGCTGCTCATCAACGAACAGGGCGCGGTGTTTCCCGACACCGAGGTCGGGTTAGAGAACTTCCTCACCGACGGGAACATCTACTTCATCCAGACACCGACCGACTCCGGCGTCAACCGCTACGTCTGGGTGGCGAAGATGCGGAAACAGGACATCGACACCGATATTTTCCCGATGGAGATCGGCCAGGGCGGTATCACCGTCCACGAGCGGGCTGGCGGGTTCTCGATGATGGGGCGGTCCGAGGAACCCTCGTTCTGACCCGAGCCCGGACTGTTACTGTCCCGACGAGAGGTCGCGCCACACGTCGTCAAGGCGGTTCTTCACGGCAGAGCGCTCCTCGACTTCCACGGTGAGCCCGTCGCGGAAGTCGACCTCGACGCCGTCGACTTTCCGTCGGTACACTTTCACGCGGCGATGCTCGTCCGAGAGCGGGCGGTCGTGAAGCTCGAGGAGGTCGGCGTCTTCCAGCTCCTTAATCCGGCGGTAACACGTGGCGATTGGGACATCGAGCTCGTCGCTGAGGTCCTGCGCGGACATCGCGTCGCCGGTCGCCGTCAGGATGTCCGTGTTATACTTGTTGCCGAGCACCGTGATCAGATTGTCCCCCACCATTCACGTTATCGTTGTTGATTTTTGGGAGTTAAAAGGATACCGGTGATCGGTGCAGGCCGAGGTGCCGGTCCCGTGGCGTGTCGGCCGTCCTGACGGCTTTTCGCTCGCGTTCGGTGAATCGCGAATGTTATCGCCGGTGATAGTCACCACCGTAGGTTTATACGTCGACTCCGGTCAGAAAGTGTATGGAGCTTATCGAAGGGCTGTATCTCGTGACGACCACCGTGCTGGCGGGCGCGAGCGCGATTCTGCTCGCGTTCGCGGTCTCCGCGTACCGGTCGTCAGGCCGGACGGCGATGGCGTACCTCGCGGTCGGGTTCGGCCTTGTCGTCCTCGCCGCCGTGGGCACGCCCGTCGCTGCCTTCCAGACCTCGTTCGCGAACCCGCAGGCGCTGCTGCTCGCCAACACCGGCCTGTTGGCGACGTCGATGGCGCTGGTCGCCGGAAGCCTCGCGGTGTACGAGCCCGGCACACAGGAGTTCGTAATTCCCGATTCGGAGCTGGCGCGGATACAGGACCGCTGAGAGGGTGTCGGAACCGTGCGGGGAACGGCATCGACGAGACCGAAGCGACGCATCTCAAGAGTCTCACTCGATAGCGACGCGGATTCGCGTCCCGATCGCGACGTATTCTGACGATCAGGCGAAGGAATCGAGGATTCAAAAATGATAATCAAACCCCGGTATAGTTAATGTTTTCATAAACTACTGTGTAAAAACTAATCCAAAAACCGCAGTACTGCAGCGTTTTATCAGGTCGAATAATCGGCACAGAGTCTTTAATAGGGTGATCGCCATCCACACCGATAACGCCCGCCGGGCAGGCCGGGGGCCAACGCAACACACAATGTTCGAAACAATACTGGATGAGGAAGAGCGCGGTCAAGTGGGGATCGGGACCCTCATCGTGTTCATCGCGATGGTGCTGGTGGCGGCGATCGCCGCCGGCGTCCTGATCAACACGGCCGGCTTCCTTCAGACGCAGGCAGAAGCAACGGGCGAAGAGAGTACAGCGCAGGTCAGTGACCGGCTGCAGGTGGTGAGTCAGTCCGGCACGTTCAATGATAGTGCCGCTAAGGAAGAGATCACGGGGCTTGATTTCGTTATCGCGAAGGCCCCCGGCGCGAGCAATATCGATCTTAATGAAGTCTCAGTTGAGCTCATTGGAGCTGACGGACAGGAGACGTTCTTACTCTCCGACGGGAATGCGACCGTCGACATCTTCACCGACAATGATGGGAATGTCGTGTTGACAGACAACAGCGACCGTGCCGAGGTCTACATCAATCTCAATAGGACAGTCGCGTCTGAATCTACGACCGCACTCGGATACTCTCTTAAGGAGGGAGACACTCTCTCAGTGACATTCACCACGCCTTCGGGCGCGACGACCACCGCGGAGATCCGCGTTCCGAGTACCATTGTTGACAAGACAGTGAGGCTGTAACAATGTTCGAATTCATCAATAACGACAAAGACCGCGGTCAGGTTGGGATCGGTACCCTCATCGTGTTCATCGCGATGGTGCTGGTGGCAGCGATCGCCGCCGGCGTTCTGATCAACACGGCTGGCTTCCTACAGTCGCAGGCAGAAGCGACCGGCCAAGAGAGTACAGATCTCGTCTCCGAGCGCATCGAAGTGACCAGTGAGGTCGGGACAGTCGGGAATGCTTCTGCTGGCCAGCTGGACTCGATCCGACTCAGCGTCACTGGGGCGCCCGGTTCTGATCAGATCGACCTGAGCGAGACGACGATACAGGCCGTCGGGCCAAACGGGCAGGCGAACCTCGTGTTCAACGACACGAATGCCAACGGAACGGATCTTGTTGGCACCAATATCGAGGACCTGAACGCGTACAACATCAGTGAAGGAGAGTTCGTGGTAGCGAGCGACGGTGTAGTCGTCGGTGACGGCAGCGCCGTCCTCAACAGCGATTCACAGTTCACGATCATCGTGAACCCTGCCGCGAGTCCGTTCGGCAGTGTGACAGATGTGGACACTGAGGTTAACAAAGCTGCTGGAGATGGAATCGACTACAACGACGAGATCTTCGGTCAAAGCGACAGGTCGTCGCTCGACGTCGTCTCGCCGTCCTCGGCAACGACGCAGGTCGATCTCCGTGCACCCGACCTCTTCACCACAGACGGCGAAGCGGTCAAGCTCTAACGAGCGTCGAATAGCCCCCTGTTAGGCTCCCGGCGGACCGTTCCGCCCGGAACACCTATTTTCTCGCGCCACAACGACTACGCCATGAGTGACCACGACGCACCGGCGGCCGACCCAGACGCCCCGCCGGCCGACCCCGAGGAACTCGACTTCACCGACGACGAGAGCGTCGTCGAGATCGGGGAGAGCCGGTACGTCGTCGGGACGAACGGCCGGCCCAACGTCCGCCGGGCGCAGCCGGAACAGGCTCCGGCCGACGAGACGGGCTTCACGTCCGCGAACCCGGCGAACCCGGCGGAACGGCAACCGTCGAATCCGGGCGGCGGGCCGGGGGGTGCAGGCGGCGGGCAGGGAGGTGCCGGCGCCGCCGCCAACGCGCCGCGCGGTGCAGGCGGTCAGACGCGGGGCGGGAACGCCGGCCAGCCGCAGGGCGCCCCCACGAACCACCCACAGAACGCCCGCAGCGCCCCCGAGGTCGACCGGCAGGCGGTGAGCCGGTGGCTGGCGAGCTCGTTCGACAACGACGGCTTCACGTACGGGATCGATGCGACGCTGCACGTCGACGGCGACACCACCCGTCAGCGGATGGTCTCGAACGACGTGACGGCGACGTTCGACTCGCTCGTGACGTGGTTCGCGTCCAACGCGGGCCCGAGCTCGCCGACGCCGGAAGCGCTCGGGCTCCTGCTCGTCGCGAGTGAGACGACCGTGGACGTCCCGCCGGTGGCGATCAAGCGCTTCGCCGCGAGCCACGGACTCACCGCGAGCGACAGCATCGGCGACCTCGTGCGTGCGGCAGAAGACGCCGGCGGCTTCCGGATTGAGTAGCAGACGTGCGTGAACTGCTGCCGTGGATCGATCGTTTATCAGTCGGATTGGCGTGTTGCTCGCGGCTGTTTATACGTGATTGACGGTAGCGCGATGGTGAAGGCCTCCAAAGCCCCAGCTGCGCTCGACTCCCACAGCTCGCTGCGGTCCTCGGTCGCTACGCTCCCTGTGGTCCTTGCGTCGCTGGGGTTCGCCGAGCGCAGCTGCCCCTTTGAGTCCCACCCGCCCGCAACCGCACAGCACCTCACCCCTCCCCAGCCTTGCGGCTTCCTCCGGTCGCCGCGTCCCTCGCGCGTGCTCTTCGCGCCCGATGGGCGCTCAGAGGCACGCGCCACCGCGGTTCATTTATAAGGACTCGTCGCCGTCGCTCTGCAACACTCACTCCCGACATCAATCATCGCTCGTGTCTGCACTGGCTGTACACGGTCAACGTGTCTCTCCTGTGAGAGGTTCAGCAGAGCCGAGAGAGCGCTTATAAAAGAACGAGCAGCGCGATACCGAGCAGCGCCAGCACCGCGTACAGCCCGGCCATCACCTCGCGTTTCAACGGACTTCCGAGCGGCTGTGCGGTCAGCCGGCGGATCGGCGGCAGGATGGCGATCCCGCCGAGTATCAGGGGGAAGGAACCGATCTGCGGGACGAGGGTGAGCGCGACGACGATCGTGCCGTACCCGAGGACGTAGCAGCCGCGGCGCCAGAGCTGCTCGCGGTCGGTGAGCTCCTCAGTCGGAAGGAACCGGGAGCCGTCATCGCCGCCTCCGTCGTTTCCGCCGCCCCCGCCGCCGGACTCGGCGGCCACCTGCTGGGCCTGTCGCTGCACGTACTCGTCGAGTTCCTCGGCGGCGTCCTCCGTCTGCGGGGCGCCGCACTCGACGCAGTAACGAGCCTCGTCGTCGATCGACGAGTCGCACCGGGGACAGGTCTTCATCTTCATCGAAAAGGCACCACGAGCGGACTTAACTCTTCGGAGCTTTGCCGACGGCCAGACCCCGCTTCCATCTGTCGATTCGGTTCGGTTCTGCGCTGTGACGAGACGCGTGCTTATCCGACACGATAATCGGGAGGGTACGCTTTAGTCGCTGAGATCCGGACCGTGTACTAACTACCGACGGGCCGTGCGGGCGGGTCGGCCTCGTCACAACGAAATCGACACACGATGACCTCCAGCTCTTCACCGAACGACGCGGATCCGTCCGACCGGACGGCGGCTGCCGACCGCGATCGGGCGACGACCGCCGCTCTCCACAGCGGGGACGCCAGCGGAGACGCAACTCCGCAGCCGGGGCACAGCGGGCGTAGCGAGGGGGACGCGACGAAAACCGCGTTCGGCACCCGGCTCGCCGATCTCTGCGTCGTGCTGGTCGCGACGGCGGTGCTCCTCTCGTTCGTCGGTAGTGCCGTGGTGGGCCCCGCCGGGGCGACACTCGCGGGAGGAGACGCCGAGCCGTCCGGCGGTGAGCGCGTCGCTCCAGCGATCGCGACCGACGAGAAAGCGGGAGCAAGCGGCGATACACACCGAGAGATCAAGGGATCGTTTAGCCGGTCGGTGTACACCGGGACGGCGGGAGATCCGGTGGAGATCAGACACGTCATCGGCGGGTCCGGTGGCGACCAGGCGTACCTGCTGATCGGCGGCAACCGCCTCACCGATTCGGGCGGAACGGTCGGGTTCGTCGACGTCGTCAAGGCGTCCGGCGGGTCCACGACGATCAACACGCGTCTCCTCGGGACGAACGAGAGCAACGTTGCCAGCTGCAGCGCTTCCGAGGTGAACTGCGATCTTGAGTTCAGAAACGAGGCGGGCGAGGTGGTCGCGGATAGCCTCGCAAATCTCACCAAGGCTGGCTCGACCGGTGCGGGCGGCCTCGCTCGTCCCCTCGTCCCGCACCGCTACCGGCTCGCAGTCACGAACGGGACGTTCATCGTCAGGGACTCCGGCGCGATAGACCCGGTCAAGGTGGGCGCGGAGTCCGATCTCGTGTTGCGAAAGCCGACGTTCAACGACAGCGTCGAGGTGTTCACGACCGCCGACAGCGAAGTCGTCACCGGCGGTGAGGGCGGGACCGAGTCGCTCAACGCGCTCAGGGAGAACGGGCTCGACCGCACGGCGGTGACGAAGGGGGACCGCGTCGTCCTCGGCTTCGAATCGACCGGTATCTGGGGCGCTCTGTCGCACTTCGCCGGCCAGCAGTCGATCGAACCCGGGACCCAGCTCAATCACACGGTCCTCGCCGACCTGCTCGACGCTGAGGAGGGCGTCTCGCTGCGGATCCGGGAGACGAATCCCGGGCGAAACGAGCGCCCGGCGGCGTTCGACCTCGCGAACGCGGACTCGGACGACGTCACGCTGTACGTCACGGAGGGGCAGACGCTCGAACGCGGGGACAGCGACAAGGCACCGAGTCGGTTCTACCTCGCAATAGACACGAGCGACGGCGGTCCCTTCACCGACGACATCGAACCGGGCGACGAGTTCTCGGTCGAGTTCGCGCTGGAGGGGACCGAGGGCGAGCGGTACGCGTTCGCTGACGGCCCAGAGCCTCCGGCGGCGTTCAATGCGGCGTCGGCCACGAGCGACCGAATCTCACAACAGTACCCGTACCACGAGAGCGCGGACGGGCGGGTGAGCGCCGAGGCGTCGTTCAGCGTCCGCGAACGCTACCTCCGGTACGACCACGTCACCGACGACGGCGACCTCCTCGTCGAGGCCGGCAACGAGACCATCACCGGAACGACCTCGATCCTCCCCGTGACGGACCTGACGGCGACGATCGTCAGGGACGGCGACGAGGGACCGTCACGGACCGAACCGGATCTGGTGATCGAAGACGGGAACTTCTCCGTCGACAGCGGACTCAGCAACGTGACGCCCGGAACGAAGGCGAGCTACCGGCTGTACCGGGGGCAGTCGCTGCAGGACAGCCGAACCGTTCTGGTCGTCGACGACGCCGAAAACCCCGCCCAGCTGCGGCTGGCCGACGGGACGACGACGAATCACACGGTGATTCGGGGCGAGTCGCTGTCGGATCTCTCGGCAAGGATACAGAACGTCGGGCAGTTGGAGACCCGAGAGCAGCTGTCGCTCGACGTCGACGGTCGGACGATTATCGCGGAGCGCCACGTGACGGTCGGACCGAGCGCTTCGAAAAACGAGACGTTCGGCGAGGTCAACGCCGAGTTGGAGCCGGGCGAGTATCCGTACGTGCTCACGATCGACGGCCACAGCGTGAACGGAACGCTGACCGTGAAGGCTGACCCGGCAGTGACGCGCGTCGACGATGCCGACGCCGCCGCCGACGGCTCGGCGGCGGTCGACGGCGGAGCGGAAAGCGACGGAGCAGCGGGAAGTGACGGCGCTGACGGCGAGACGGAGGCCGGCGAGGGCGACTCGGACGACGCCGGTGGAGACGGAAGGCCTTCAGAGAGCGGTGGCGGCGACGAGGCGCCCGGCGACGCGCCGGCGACGTTCCTCCCCTTCGGCATCGGGACGCGAGAGACGTTCGGCGGGACCCTCCTCGTGGGCGCGACGTATATCCTCGGTCACTGGGTCTGAGCGCGGTCGTGCCCCGGCCGGTCGGCCTCGCCACATTGGTTCTCAGCGTTGAGAACCACGGGGGAGTCGTTAAGTGAACGCTGACCCCTTTTTCAGGTAATCATGGCAACGCGCGTGCTTATCGCAGACGATTCGGAGTTCATGCGGAATCTGCTCCGTGAGATCCTTGACGGGGAGTTTGAGATCGTCGGCGAGGCCGAAAACGGCGTGGAAGCGGTCAACATGTACGAGGAACACGGACCCGATCTCGTAATGATGGACATCGTGATGCCGATTCGGGACGGTATCGAGGCGACGACGGAGATCATCGAGGAGAACCCGGAGGCGACGGTGATCATGTGTACCAGCGTCGGACAGGAAGAGAAGATGAAGGCGGCCATCAAGGCCGGCGCAGAGGGGTACATCACGAAGCCGTTCCAGAAGCCAAACGTGCTCGACGCCATCGGATCGGCTGTATAATGCGCGTCGACGTTCGGGCGCTCGGCGCCTGCAACCGGTTGGCAGAGCGGGGGGCCACACAGGCCGCCGGCGCGCTCACGGACCTGACGGGGACGGATCTCTCCGTGGAAGTCACGGGCGCTAGCGTCGCTAGCGGCGAAGACCTCGCGGAGGCGTTCGCCGGTCGCGAGTCGATCGGCGTGAGCATCGGGCTCCGCGGCGGGCTGGAGGGCGAGGCGGTCCTCGCGTTCGACGCGGCCAACATCGACGCGCTCCTCTCGCTGCTCCCGGGCGGGGCATCGATGGGACGCAGCGCGGTGACCGAAGTCGGGAATATCGCGCTCGGTGGGTTCCTCGACGGGTGGGCGAACTACCTCGGGAAGGCGATCGATATGACGCCGCCCCGGTACTTCGAGGCCGACGGCGCCGCCGTCCTCCCCGACGGCGCGCTCGCCGGTGACGGCGTGTTCCTCTTCGAGAGCCGACTGGACGCGACGGCGACGGATCTCGACTTCTCTATCTACATGCTTCCCGACTCCGGGCAGTTCCGCGACCTCATCGTGGGCAAGACCGCGCCGGCCGCGGCGCCGGGCGCAGACGGCAGGCCGGGAAACGACGGCGCCGGCACCACCGCGGTTCCCTACGAGTCGCTGTCGACGTTCGCGTCCCTGGCGAAGCAGGGCTCCGCGAACGCCGCCGACAACATCGCGATGATGACCGGCCTCGAGACGAGCGTCGACGTGAGCCGACTGCGATTCGTCCCGCTCGCCGACGTGCCCGCGGAAGTCGGCATCGAGCCGCATGCGGGGACCGTCTTCGAACTGCAGGGAGAGCCGAGCGGCTACCTCGCGATCCTCTTCGAGGAAGAGTCCGCAGCGAAGATCGCGGCCTCGATGCTCCCGATGGAGCCGGACGAACCGCTCGGCGACATGGCCGAGAACGCGCTTTGCGAGCTCGGCAACGTGATGACGAGCGGATTCATCGACGGCTGGGCGAACGTGCTCGGTACGTCGATCACCCACTCGCCCCCGGAGTTCGTCCACGATATCGGCTCGGCGACGATCAGCTCGCTGGTCGCCAAGCTGAGCCAGCGGCAGGACTACGGGTTCGTGATCGACGCCGCGATCCAGACTGAAGGGGTACAGACGCGGTGCGACGTGTACGCGCTCCCGGACGAGCGCGAACTGGCCCGGGCACTCGACAGGCTCTCTGAGTCGTGAGCCATCCACGGTCCTCTCGCGACGAACCGCTCTCTCAGACCGCCGATGCCGGCCGGATAAAGGTCGGTGTCAGTGATCTGTCAGTCACTGACAGCGGGGAGACGCTGACGACGAGTGGGCTGGGCTCGTGCGTCGCCGTGGCGCTCGTCGACCGATCGACGGGCGCTAGGGGACTGTTACACGCGATGTTACCGAACGGTAACGGGACCGACACCGGCATGGAGCGCCCTGGCAAGTACGTCGACACCGGTATTAAGACGCTGATCACAGAGATGGAGGCCGCGGGCGCGTCCCCCGACCGGCTCGAAGCGCGCGTCGCCGGGGGCGCAGAGATGCTCAATCTCACGGACGCAGTCGGGCCGCGGAACGTCGCGCGTGCTGACCAGTGCCTCGACGCGGCTGGGATTCCGGTGGTCGAGCGCGCCGTCGGCGACGGGGTCGGTCGGACCATCAGGTTCAGGGCCGACGGCAGGATGGTCGTTCGAGCGGCCGACGGGTTCGAACGGATACTGTAGTGCCGAACAGTAGAGAGGGCCGCGCGGCGTCACAGAAGTAACCGGTCACGGGCCTTCTCACGGCTGATATTTTGAGGGGTGAATTGAAGTGTGTTCTGAGGGTGATATATGGTAATGGGCCTCGAATTACCGGTGTGGGATGTTCCAACGGCCGCATGGATAGTCGCCACGCTGGGGCTCGTCGGTGCGAGCGTCCTCGACAGGTTCCTCGACAATGGCGGCTCCGACGACGATGATTCCGGGGGCATGGGCGGCGGAGACGACCCCTTCGGCGGTGGAGAGATGGGGGGTGGCGGCGGAATGGGCGGCGGCGGAATGGGCGGCGGTGACGATTTCGACGATTTCGACGGGATGGACGAGTGGGATGACGACTTCGACGACGGTGGCGGCGGCGGGTCGAACACCGACGAGCTTGAGAACCGACTCGACGAGTTGGAGAACGAGGTCTCTTCGCTCTCGTCGACGGTCTCGACCGTCCGCTCGGAGAACGAGGAGATCTCGGCCGCCGTCGACGACATCGAGGAAGACGTGCGGAACTTACTCGACATCTACGAGATGGTGACCCGTGGCATCAACCCGTTCGTCGACGACTCAAGCGGCTTCGGCGGGGTTGACGGCGGCGGAGAAGGGTCATTCGGTCTCTTCGACGATGACGAAGAAGAGAATGCGGGCGACGACGACCTCGACGACGACATCGCGAACGCGGACGCCGACGGGTTCTTCGATGACGACCTGCTCGACGATGACTTCGAAGATGACGACGACGACGAATTCGCCGAGTTGGACGAGGAACCGGGAGACGAGCACACGGACGACGGCGACCCCGCCGACGCCGCGTCCGAAACCGCGGTGGCGGACGACGGAGACGATATGAACGACGATGGAAAGAGCTTCAGCGAGCTGAAAGAGGAGTACGACGCCGGGGAGGCCGACTGGGCCGACGAGGACGGCGCCGAAACGGACGCGGACACGACCGCGGACGATGACCCGTTCGACGACGCGGGCGATTCATTCGACGACGGAGAGGACCCGTTCGAGGAAGAGATCGGCGACGAGCCAGATCCGTTCGACGACGGGCCCGCGGACGACGCCGTCGAATCGTTCGACGAGGGAATGGACTCGTTCGACGAGGACCCCGTCGACGACGGCCGGGCGACGAACGGTCACGAACCGGAGCCGGAACCCGAAGCGAAACCAGAGCCCGAGCCGGAACCGGAACCCCAGGCGAAACCAGAGCCCGAGCCGGAACCGGAGCGCTCACGCGGCCAGCGGCCCGGCGGCGATCCCGCCGAGGCGAACGCTGGCGGCTTCGAGTACGTCCGTAAGGACGACCTCTCGGGGACCCGCGGCAAGCCGTACCTCACGGAGCTGCCCGGCGACTACGTCGGGGATCTGCTCGTAATGGAGTGGTTGGAGTTCCTCGTCTCCGAGAGCGACGTCACCGACGCGGTGCGCGCGATCAACTACTACGAGCGCATCGAGTGGGTCGGCCCCGAGGCGGCCGCGCGGCTCCGGGACTTCCTCTCCGGGTTCGGAACGATCGACCGCAACCTCGTCGACCGACCGGGGACCGACCGACTGGTCCGCGAACATCACACCCGCAGCCTCCGGTACGTGACCCAGCTCAACGGGACGAGCGGTCACCTCCTGTTGCTCGACCGATGGGACGACCTCGCCAGCGGCTCGCTGGTCGGTGGCGGACCGCCACGGGCCGGGTCGAGCCGCGGCGGGCGCGGAGGATACGGGCGGCACGAGGGCAGTCGCGACCGGCGCGCGCCCGAGCAGTCCGACGATCGCCGCGACGCGCGCCCGAGCGAGAACGGTCGCGGTGGCGACGCGGAGCGACGGGACAGCCAGGCGGAGCGACACGGTGAGCGGCGGGACGGCCACGCCGACCCCCACGGGTCCGAGGGCCGCGAGCGAAACGGCGGCTCCCCGCGACCGATGAACGACCCGAACCCGCGTTCCGACCGCGCCGACCCGGCCGACGGAGGGTGGGGCGATGGGCGTTAGCGTCTCTGCGTCGACGGCCATCATCGTCGCGGGGTTGTTCTTCGCGTTCACGACGTTCTACCCCGTCGCGGCGAACGGGTTCGACCGCGTCAGCGACGCACAACAGGGCATAAACGAGCGCGCGCTCGAACGGCAGAACACGGCGTTTTCCGTGACGAACGCGACGTACGATGGCGGGACCAACAATCTCACCGTCAACGCCACCAACGACGGCTCCGTCGGCCTCGTCGCCGGTGACGCAACGCTGGTCGTCGGCAACGAGTACGTCGACGTGGGCGGGCCGAACGCGACCACGACCGTCGACGGCAACGCCGACACCGAGCTGTGGCTCGGCGGCGAGACGCTGACCGTGACGGTCGCACAGGGCGACACGGAGACGGTGATCGGGAACGGCACTCGCGTCGTCCTCGTCGTCGAATCCGGCGTCCGTGACACCGCGGAGGTGAACGCGTAGATGGCTAGCGTCCCCATCTCCCACCTCATCCTGTTCATCGCGAGCCTCGTGATCGCGGCCGGTGTGGTTGGGACGATCACCACAGGAGTCGATCGCGTGAGCGCGGCGGTCGACGACGCCGGGCTGGACGCGACCGAGAAGCTCCGCACCGACGTGACGATCATCTCCGACGCGAGCGCGGGGGTGTACAACGCCAGCGACCAGCAGAACGTGACCCTCTTAATAAAGAACACCGGGACCTACCGGCTCGCACCCGACGGATCGGGGCTCGACGTCGTCTTCGACGGCCGATACGTTCGACCGAGCGCGATCAACGGCGAGGTCGTCTCCGCCGACGGCGGCGCGGTCTGGAGCCGCGGCGACGTGTTGCGGCTCACGATCAACGCGAGCGACCTCGACGGAACGAACAGCGGTCTCGATGACGGCGACCACCGGGTGTTTATTACCGTCAACGGCGACGAGGAGCTGTTCCAGTTCCGCGTGGAGGGAGGCAACTGAGGATGCCGCACAGTAACCTCCTCTCGCTCGGGCTCGGCGAACGTGATCGGCTGAACAAAGAGCTCGGCGGGGGGATCCCCCGCGGCAGCATCGTCCTCATGGAGGGCGACTACGGCGCCGGCAAAAGCGCCATCTCCCAGCGATTCGCCTACGGGCTCGTCGAGGAGGGCGCGTCGGTGACAATGATGTCAACGGAGCTCACCGTACGCGGGTTCATCGACCAGATGCACTCGCTGGAGTACGACGTGGTGAAGCCGCTCCTGCAGGAGGAGCTGCTCTTTCTCCACGCCGATTTCGACTCCGGCGGGGCGTTCTCCGATGACGACGGCGAGCGCAAGGAGCTGCTCAAGCGGCTGATGAACGCGGAGGCGATGTGGAACTCCGACGTCATCTTCCTCGATACGTTCGACGCCATCTTTCGGAACGACCCGACCTTCGAGGCGTTGGTCCGGAAAAACGAGGAGCGACAGGCGGCCCTCGAGATCATCTCCTTCTTCCGTGAGATCATTTCTCAAGGGAAGGTGGTGGTGCTCACCGTCGACCCCTCGGCCGTCGACGACGAGGCGATCGGCCCGTTCCGCTCGATCGCCGACGTGTTCATTCAGTTGGAGATGATCGAAGTGGGCAACGACATCCGCCGGCAGATCAACGTGAAGCGCTTCGCGGGGATGGGCGAACAGGTCGGTGACACCATCGGCTTTTCCGTTCGCTCGGGAACCGGAATCGTCATCGAGAGCCGCAGCGTTGCGTGAACACATGAACGAGTCGACGCACAGCCGTCCCGTCCGTCGGGACGCGACCGATCCGACAGGAGACGCGGAGTAAAACATGACCGAACACGGCACAGCAAAACCGTCGGACGAGCTCCGGAAGGCAGCCATGCGTCGGCCGCACCTCCGTGAGCACCTGCGGGAGTTCAAACAAATTACCGGAGAGTTCCCGCAGTACATCGAGGAGCCGAAATCCGAGTACGAGTCGAACCGCCCGAACGTCATCTACCCCGTTGGCGGGCCGATCTACAGTCACATCTACGGCGACCTCGGGCAGGACACGAAGTACTACGCCCTCGAGCCGGAGGTGTCGGGTCCGGAGGGCGAGATTCTCAATCAGGTGAGAAACCGACTGCTCTCGGCGAGCGGCCAGCACAATGCCCCCGACTCAGAGGCGGAGTACGACGACCTCATCGAGGAGCTGTTAGAGGAGGTAACTCACATCGACGACGGCGCTACCGGCTGGCGCCGCGGGATATCGAAGTTCCGGAACTTCGGGAAGCTCTCGGTTACCGAAGAGACCTACGAGAACATCCGCTACCGGCTC
This sequence comes from Halorubrum shenae, assembly GCF_051194165.1. Taxonomy (NCBI): domain Archaea; kingdom Methanobacteriati; phylum Methanobacteriota; class Halobacteria; order Halobacteriales; family Haloferacaceae; genus Halorubrum; species Halorubrum shenae. The sequence continues at coordinate 149,344 of NZ_JBLZNI010000006.1, forward strand.
AACCGGGACATCGTCGGGCTCGGACCGCTCGAACCGGTCATGCGTGACCCGGCCAACGAGGACATTCACGTCATCGGTCCGCACGAGTGTCACGTCGACCACGGTACCTACGGCATGCTGGAGACGACCGTCGACTTCGGCACGCCGAAGGAGTTCGACAACTGGCTGCGCAACATGGGCGAGCGGATCGGCGACCCGCTCTCCGACTCCGACCCCATCGTCGACTCCACGCTGCCGGACGGGTCGCGTATCAACATCATCTACTCCGACGACGTCTCGCTGAAGGGCTCCTCGCTCACGATCCGACAGGGCGAAGAGGTGCCGCTATCGATCAACCAGATCACCAACTGGGGGACGCTCTCGCCGGAGCTGGCGGCGTACCTCTGGCTCTGTCTCGAAAACGAGCAGACGGTGTTCGTCGTCGGGGAGACCGCGTCAGGGAAGACGACGACGCTGAACGCGATCTTATCGTACATCCCCGACGACTCGAAGATATACACCGCGGAGGACACCGCCGAGGTCATCCCGCCCCACAGCACCTGGCAGCAGCTGTTGACCCGCGAGGGCGGTGGCGAAGGCTCCTCGGACGTGGACATGTTCGACCTCGTCGCCGCCGCGCTGCGGTCGCGTCCCGACTACATCATCGTGGGCGAGGTGCGTGGCGCCGAGGGGCGCATGGCGTTCCAGGCGGCCCAGACCGGGCACCCGGTCATGCTAACGTTCCACGCGTCCGACATCGTCTCGATGATCCAGCGGTTCACCTCCGAGCCGATCAACGTCCCGGAGACGTTCATGGACAACGCCGACGTGGCGCTGTTCCAGAACCGGGTGAAGCAGGGCGACGACGTGCTCCGTCGGGTGACGAGCGTCCAAGAGATCGAGGGATACTCCAAGGAGATGGAGGGGGTCGTCACCCGCGAGGTGTTCAGCTGGGACCCCGTCGAAGACGAGATCGTCTTCCAAGGGATGAACAACTCCTACGTCCTCGAAGAGCAGATCGCGACGCTGCTGGGATACGCTGACACCCGCGACATCTACGACGACCTCAACTTCCGCGCGGAGCTTATCGAGCGGATGATTCAGGAGGGTATCCTGGGCTATCACGAGGTGAACGACGCGATCAACTCGTTCCAGCGTGACGGCGTCGAAGGGCTTCCCTTCGATATGCACCAGAACGTCCGATAGTCATGGCGGTGAAAGAGGTCGGCAACGGGCTCGCGACCGCAGCCGAGCTGACCTCGGCGATCATGGAGTCGTACGACAAGCTCGACATCTCGAAGCGGAAGTACGTCGGGTTCGTGTTGCTTCCGGCGCTGCTCGTATTCGCCGTGAGCGTCGTCGGCCTGTTCGTTCTCCCGCTGCCGTTCGCCGCGCGGGTTCCCATCCCGATGTTCGGCGGGCTCGTGTTGGTGGCGGCGGTGATCTATCCGAAGATCTACCTCTCCAGTCTGGAGAGCAAGATCGACAACCAGCTGCATCTCGTGATGACCCACATGACCGTGTTGTCGACGACCAACATCGACCGCATGGAGGTGTTTCGGACGCTGGCCAAAGAGGAGGAGTACGGCGTCGCAGCGGAGGAGATCGCCCGCGTCGTCCACCTCGTCGACACCTGGAACCAGAGCCTCGACGACGCGTGTCGGCGGCGGGCGGAAGAGGTCCCTTCGGACGCGATGGCTGACTTCTTCGACCGCCTCGGCTACACGATGGGGGCGGGCCAGTCGTTAGAGGAGTTCCTCGTCTCAGAGCAGGACGTCATGCTCGCGAAGTACGAGACGGTGTACGAGTCCGCGCTGGCGAATCTGGAGGTGATGAAGGACCTGTACATGTCGATGATCCTCTCGATGACGTTCGCCCTCGTGTTCGCGGTCGTCCTCCCGATCTTGACCGGTAACGACCCGACCGCGACGGTGGCGGCGGTCATCGTGCTGTTCGTCTTCGTCCAGTTCGGCTTCTACGCGATGATCCGAGCGACCTCGCCGTACGACCCGATCTGGTTCCATCCCGACGAGCGCGCGCCCGGCGACCTGAAACTGTGGGCGTCGCTCGGGATCGGCGGCGGGCTCTCGTTCCTCATCATCGGGATCACGGCCGCCGGGATGTACGGGTACGGACCGGGGCTTCCCGGCCTGCTCTGGTTCATCGACGACGTACAGCTCCCGCTGTACATCGCGGTGCCGGTCTCGCCCCTCATTATCACCGGCGTCGTCCTCCGCACCGAAGAGCAGGCGATCACGGCCCGCGACGGCGAGTTCCCCTCCTTCATCCGCGCGCTGGGCGCGACCGAGAGCGCGAAGCAGTCGACGACGACAGACGTGTTGACCACGCTGCGCGACAAGAACTTCGGCGACCTCTCGCCGTCGATCGAGCGGCTCTACCGCCGGCTCAACATGCGTATCAGCACGGAAGGTGCGTGGGAGCAGTTCACTTACGACACGCGGTCGTACCTCATCCAGAAGTTCTCCGAGATGTACCTCGTCGGCCGGCAGATGGGCGGGGATCCGAAGATGCTCGGCGAACTGATCTCGAAGAACATGAACGCGGTGAACCAACTCCGCGAACAACGCCGACAGGCGGCGATGACCTTCGTCGGCCTGCTGTACGGGATCACGGCGGCGGCGACGTTCGCCTTCTTCATCGGACTGGAAATTGTCGCCATCCTCGCGGAGCTGACGGCCGACTTCCAGCTCGAACAGATGGACGTCGGGAAGATCATCTACCCCGGGGCGTACGACATCCCGCTCATCGAATACCTGCTGCTCACGGTGGTCCTTTTCAACGCCGCCCTTTCCTCGCAGATGATCCGGCGGATCGACGGCGGCAACCCCGCGAACGGCTATATCCACTTCGTGTTGCTGACGTGGCTCGGCGCGGCGACGGCGATCGCGACGCGGACGCTGGTGAACGCGATCCTGTCGATTTAAGAATTGATTCAGTCTGTCGATCGTTTATAAACAGTTCCTGATGGTGTGTTGAACAGTTTTGAGATTTCAGCCGCTCGTTAGTAAGCGATTGGCTCTGTCGAGATCCTCGGAGACTGATAGGTACTGGTTGCTGAATGTAGAGGGTGAGTTCAGCACGGGAATTGCGTTATTTTTCCCATCTGAATCCTGAACCAACCGATAGAATTCGCTTGCATACTAATCGACATAAAAGTTCAGAAGTTGAAGCAACTGATGAGACTCAACAGCACTGAACTCCAACTATCAAAACGGAAGCGCTTCCGCGGAGATAATTTGAGCTTCAGTTATTGAGAGTCGAATGAGAATACTCCTATCTGAATATCCAGAATGAATGATGGCAGTATCCAATTCTTTGCCCTCCGGTATATTCACGACATCTATCCATCGTGTTCTCGTTGCAGGGTGTGTTTCTGGAACATCATCGGCCCGACTCCCAGCGACTTTCCACTGGTCGTCTGCCCACGTATCACTTAGTGCCAAGTTGAGAACGTCGGTCTCCATTCCATTGTCTAATACGTAATTCGTTTCCCAGTCCCCGTCTATCGATACATCCATGTCGTTGACTACCTCCCAGAGAACGACCGTTCCAGACACGTTTTTGTTGTCTACATATGGGCCCAGTATCGTTGTCACATCCACATCGTAGGCAACGCCCAGAATACCTGCAGTAACTCCATCTTCCGTTTTTGCTGATGGGGTGAAGTCCAAATCGGACCCTATCACACTTTCCTTAGCTGTTTTTTCAATATCTGATTGATAGTCATCGAACTTCGTCTCGAGTTCCTCCGGATCAACATAATCAGACAGCAGTTCTGGTGTTGCCAATTGGAGCAGTTGTGTGGTGATGTCCGTTGGATCAACAATAGTCACATTATGTTCCTCTGCAAATACCACCGCCTCACCCGACGCGGGACGCTGAATCAAGGCGACCATTGCAGTCGATTCCGCGTTTCCGAACAACTCGAAATCTTGTTTCAACTGTGATTGAGTGAGCTCATCATCATAGCAATAGACAGAAACTGATTGGTGAATTGGGAACTCCTGTATAGCAAGGAGATCACCGATGACATCTGTATCTCCAATTCCCATTTCTGTGTACCAACCATGGAATGTACAGATATCGCCAAACAGGGAGATGAAATCGACTCGGCTCAAGTCAAGGACAGTCTCAAAAAGATACTGTTCTAACTCTGCGGTTGGATCGCCCATCAGTATATAGGATGATAGGACTGAGGTAATAAATCCTGATACAATCTGCCCGCATTCCGTGGCTCATCATTGCGAAATACCCATCATCGCCTTAGAAAGCTGCAGACCGAGCATCTTCACAGATGCGCTAGCTGAACGAACTCGCTTTCCCACTCACACCGAATCAATAAACGATCTATCTGTACTAACCGATCCGATCTGACTGGATCGGGAAATAATTCTGTGCGAGATGCGCGCCCTCTATTCAGCAAGACTGCTGAAAACTATCATCGATTGAGGGTTTCAACAAGGCCGAGTCGTCCAATAATGAGTATCCACGTAGTTATCTAGATAATTATCTCACGAGTTATCTAACCACGAACGACACAAAAAAGTAAAATCAAGAATAGTCGGCGCTTAGTTGACGCTCTTCGAGAGCTCGGCCCCTGCTTTGAATTTCACATCGTCAGACGCGTTTGTCTCGGTGAAGTGGACGAGTCGTCCTTGGTGCGTAAGCACTACCGACACATCATCGGTTGTCAGGGCTTCCGTCTCGGTGCGCCCCGGGCGCTTTCGCAGCATGAGGTCGTCTCCTTCTGCTTCTGAAAGGACCCCTTGGGCAACTGCATCCGAGATCGACCCATCAAACAGTCTTGCTCCTTGTCGCTCTCGGTCGTCAGACAGGCTTCGAGCAACCACGTCTCCGTACCCATCTCCATCCAAGTCACCAGCGCCAACACCGAGGACTTCCGTCGGTCCTCCCACATCCACGAGCGTGGCTGAGTTCTCGAAGTGCCCCACGTCGATAACCCACCCACCTGTGTAGAGATACTGGTCAGCGTTCTTGCAACGGCGAACGTACAACAGCGCGGGGAATGGCGTCGGGCAGTCCGGCGGGGAGACCATAATCGGACACACGAGTGTCGACGTGGTCGAGCTCGCCCCATTTTCTGAACCCCAACTGTCGAAGTCAGCGGGGGCGACTGACGACCCATCTGCACTGACTGCGAGGGCAGGCGTCGTCTCCGTGGCCTGTGGTGGGTCGTTCACCACGTGAACCCTGATTCGGCCGTCAACGGCGGTGACTTCGAGATGGATACCTGTGTCCACGGGTCCCGAAAGGGCTGACAGGCACACGTCCGAGTTGGAGAGAGAGATGTCGTCACCCATGATTGCCCTGTTAAGGACGTTTTCACCACCAATCGCGTCTCCCTCGTAAATCGGGCTGGTGTTTCCTCCGCCGTTTTCCGTGCGGGCTCGGAGCTCTCCCCACGCGTATATCTTACCTTCAGTATCGGCTCGGCCGGTCACGTACTCGATGATGCGGCGCGGAGTGAGTTCGTTAACGAGAGCGAGGTCCCGGCCCGGGACGCGAGCGTCGGGGACCGTAATGGTAAACAGCTCGTTGAGTATGGGTTCGTCAGCGAGGTACTCGTACAGGGCTCCTACGTTGTCTCCCGGCATCACCATATCTCTGTCTTCCCCGAGGATGATTTCACCGGTCACGCCCGAGGTGTTTGCGTCGTTCAACGAAGAGTCGAGCAGTTCGATGTCACCTTCGACGATTCCTCGTATCTTTTGAACGTCTTCGGCAGCAGCTTCCCACTCACCGTTCTCGACGTGCTCTGCTGCCTGCTGAGTCAGTTGTTTTCGGCTGTCTGCGTGGTTTCGCACGGTCACGCACACGTCGTCGGAGCAGCGTTCGAGCGTGGCCTGTATGTCTTCGATGGTGTCGCCCATGTCTGCGAGGCCGCGAGGCCCTTTGCGTGCAGAGCGCTTGCTGATGGAGTCGGCTGCTGCTTTCGTCTGCGAGAGAAGCGTATTCTCCAAGTCTAACGCAACCCCAAGAGGGTCATTGTAATCACGGTCGCCTAATCCGTCGCCATCCGAATCCGCGTCTCCATCAGGAGCCTGAATACCTGCCTTGTTACTGCGCGTGTTGTTGTAGTTGGCCGCAGCGAGGGCTTGCGCAGTCACCCACGCTTCGAGTTCGACCTCTCCGGAGAGCAGTCCGGAATCACCGGACACTGTCGGAGTAAGTTTGTACACGGTCGGGTCGCCCGTCGGCGAGGGGCCGGTGTACTCACCAATACCTGCAAACGGTGCTGCTGGGGATGCTCCTGTATTTGTCGTCGCACTTGCGACTCTACCGAGACAGCCACTGAGCGCACCAACGGCCAAGAGACCACTCGCAGTAAGCATCTGTCGACGGCTAGTTCCCATTGCCGACATATCTCGCTCAGAACTGTATCTTTTTGAAGCCATTAATGTGTGTTAGACGCTTTCAACTATCATAAGCATTCTTACAAAAGTGGGCGGAGATTTCACATTAGAGATTCAGGATTTATCCCCTTCCTCTCGGACCAAGACTGACCCCGGATGGCAGCTTATGCTGTCAGGCGAACAGTCTTTGCTGCCATGGGTGCTGGCTATTCCATCGAGACCGGTGTTCGGACTTGTTTGCCGCCCAACAATACTGTTGTAATAGCCGTGATTTGGACTGAAACACCTGATTTGTGGGCGTAGAATGCTTCTAACAACCTCAAAAATAGCACAGTTATATGGCTCTGTTGAAATGATTAAGAACTGACAGAATCGGCGTACGAGATAGAGAGGATGCAGTCAGCAATGGAACTGCGTTATTTTCTCCATCATAATCCTGAACCAACCGGTAGAACGTGCCTGCGAATGTTACAGTGCGTTTAGTGAGAAAGGGGAAACAGATATGATCGTACGGTTTCAATTTATCTTATGAATTTGCCCTCTTCCGGAGCACATCCGTTGCTCGGGACTGACGGACGAGCGAGGACGCTCCGCTTGTTTTTGACTGCGCTTATTGGAACCCCGTGGCTACTGTTTATTGAGTCAACCCGCCAGATCGTCTCACCGGAGGCGACAATAGCGGCAGTCGGTCTGGGGATGTTTCTCGGTGTTTTGGCAGCGGTAGGACTGGCTGACGTTGATTTCCGGGAAGTAAACGACGTGACGGCGGTAATCATTACACTCGTTTGTGTCTGTGTTGCAACTGTCGTTGTCTGGCTGATCGTGCCTCATCAATATCTCGGGACAATGCTTCAGTTCACATTGGCGTTTATGTGGACAATGCCCGTAATATCTCAAGTCTATCACCGTTACCGAGCGCCCGCTACCAGCTAAGTACACGAACACCTCTCGGAACTCCCCTACTCTGTACTGACCGATCGCTCCCCTCCCCAGACCGACCTTGGTTTGTGCCACATTCGCGCCGTGCATTCAGCACGGACTCACCGAACTATCATTGGCTGAGGATCTCAACGGTGCCGAGCGATTGATTACTACAGATTGACCGCAGACATCTCCATAGCCCCAGCCGCTCGTTTATAATTATCCACTGAAAGGTCGTCGGTAAACACCCCCAAAGCCCCAGCCGCGAGGACTCCTGCGCCTCGCTGCGCTCCTCGGTCGCTCGTTCCACTCGCTCCCTGCGGTGCTTACATCGGCGGAGTTCGTCCTCGCGGCTGCCCCTTTGAATCCCGCCTCGCACCGCACAGCACCGCAGCCTCACGCCTCCCCAACCTCGCGGCTCCCTTCGGTCGCCGCGTCCCTCGCGCGGCGCTCCTCGCACCCTTATCAGGGCGCTCGGAGGCGCGCGCCACCGCCTCGTTTATCTATAAATATCTTATAAAGAGCTCTCTCGGTGAATTATCGCCTGAACAGCACCGGCTCAGAAACGTCCTCGTCGGCCGCATCGCGCCACGACCGGCTCGGTTGCCACCCGAACAGCCGCTCGGCCTTCTCGATCGCGTACGCCCCCCGGTCGTCGCCCTCGTCGACCGCACACTCGTCCGGAATCGCGCCGTACGACTCCCGCAGAAGGTCGAGCAGGGGGCGACCGAGCGCGTTGTCGGCGGCGACGCAGTTGACGGCCTCGTGAGTCCCGGGCGCGACGACCGGGTCCGATCCCGCGGTCTCGGCGAGCGCGGCGGCGACGAGGTCGGCGACGTCGCGGGCGTCGACGTACGACCAGAAGTTGCCGGCGCCGGCGTCGAGATCGTCGACGTAGTCGTCGCTTCGACAGGCGTACGCGCCGGGATACTGGATCCACGACGGTCGGATCGACACGGCTGGGACGCCCTCACGGCGGGCGACCGCACCGGCCGCCGCCTCCGCGGTCACCTTCGAGAGGCCGTAGGGGTCCTCGGGTCGCAACGGGTGCTCCTCGGTGATCGGGAGCTCGTCCGGAAGCGGCGTCGGCTCCGCGAAGAAGAAGCCGTAAGCGCCGTCGCTGGAGGCCTGCACGATCCGGGCGTCGGCTCGGCCGGCGGCGTCGAGGACGTTCTTCGCGGCGCGGACGTTCGTCTCGAACACCCGGCCGTCGGGGTGAGTACCGGCGACGGGGATCGCGGCCCAGTGGACGACCGCGTCGGGGTCGACAGCGTGGACCACGTCGAGCGCCTCATCCCGTTTCGCGAGGTCGGCGGCGCGGAACGAGACGTTCGGGGCGGGCTCGGCGTCGAGGCCCGGATGCTCGTAGTCGACGACGACGACCTCGTAATCGGCCGCGAGTCGATCGACGACCCAGCGCCCGGAGGCGCCGCGGCCGCCGGTGACGAGAACGGTCTCCATGCGTGCGGATATCCGGGGCGGGGGAAAAGCGCTGCCGTCGCCGTCTCCGGCAGTCTTTAACCGACTGAGCGGTAAAATACGGGTATGGAATGGAAGACCGACTGGGGACTGCGTGGACGGATGGCGTTCACGATGTTCCTCCTCTTCGCCCTCTACGTGGTGTTCGTGGGAGTTCTGACTCTGTACTTCCAGAACTTCCTGTTCCCCATGATTATGCTCGGCGGGTTCTCGATCGCGCAGTACTTCTTCAGCGACAAGCTCGCCTTGCGGAGCATGGGCGCCCACGAAGTGAGCCCCGAGGAGTATCCGGACCTCCACCGACGGATGGACCGACTGAGCCAACAGGCCGACCTCCCGAAGCCGACCGTCGCGGTCGCCGACACGCAGGTGCCGAACGCGTTCGCGACCGGCCGGAACAAGAAGAACGCGACCGTCGCGGTGACGACCGGGCTGCTCCGGTCGCTCGACGACGACGAACTCGACGGCGTGCTCGCCCACGAGCTCGCGCACGTGAAGAACCGCGACGTGATGGTGATGACCATCGCCTCGTTCCTCTCGACGATCGCCTTCTTCATCGTCCGGTGGGGGTGGCTGTTGGGCGGGAACAACCGACAGGGCGCGCCGGTCATCGTCGCGATCGTCGTGTCGATCCTCGTCTGGATCGTCTCGTTCCTGCTCATCCGCGCGCTCTCGCGGTACCGCGAGTACTCTGCCGACCGCGGCGCGGCGCTCATCACGGGCAAGCCCGGCGCGCTCGCGTCCGCGCTGATGACGATCGACGGGCGGATGGACCGGGTACCTAAGGAGGACCTCCGCGAGGAGGCGGAGATGAACGCGTTCTTCATCATCCCGATCAAGGCCGGATTCGTCGGCAAGATCGCCTCGACGCACCCCCCGACGGAGAGCCGGATCGAGCGGCTCCGGGAGCTCGAACGGGAGATAGAGACGGCCTGAAAAGGACTCGGCTACTGGAACCGCGCCGCAAATACTCTGTTAACACCGCTGCTCCGCTGCTGCTACTCCGCGACCACTACTACTCCGTCCGGTCGGCAGCGTCGTCGACCAGCTCTTCTGCGACCGTCTCAGGCCCCATCAGCGCCGGGTCGATCGCGAGGTCGGCAACGCCGGCGACGAACTCGGGAAGCGACCGCTCCGCGTACGTCACCGCGAGTACGTCCGGATGCAGCTCCTTGGCGATCGGGATCCCGGTCGCCTCCTCCACGTCGGTGAGGACGAAGTAGGTGGCCTCCGCGATTCCGACCTCGGAGAGCACGTCGGCGGTGACGAGCCCCTCGATCCGGCGGATTTCGACGCCGAGCGCTTCAAGCTCTTCGCCGAGTCCGTGCTCGTCGGGGCCGGCGACGACGGCGACGCGGTCGTCGTCGACGCGACCGCCGTCGACGTGACCGCCGTCGGTGTGAGCGGGTGTCCCCACCATCACTCGTACTCGATCGTCGCGGGCGGTTTGTGGGTCACGTCGTAGACGACGCGCGCCACGTCGTCGTTCTCGCCGGTGATCCGGCTCTGAATGCGCTGGAGCGTGCCCCAGTCGAGCTCCTGGGCGCGTGCGGTCATCCCGTCGCGGCTCTCGACCGAGCGCACGGCGACGACCCAGCCGTGGACGCGGTTGTCGCCTTTGACGCCGGTCGCCTTCCCGAGAACGGCGGCGAACGCCTGCCACGGGTCGTACTCCTCGAGTTCCTCCTCGACGACGTGGGTCGCCTCGCGGGCGACTTCCGCCTTTTCCGGCGTTACCTCGCCGACGATCCGGACGGCGAGCCCGGGACCGGGGAACGGCATCCGCTCGGAGATGATCTCCTCTAAGTCGAGCGCGCGGGCGACCTCGCGGACCTCGTCTTTGTACAGGTCCCGGACGGGTTCGACGATCCCCTCGAAGTCGACGACCTCGGGGAGCCCACCGACGTTGTGGTGCGATTTGATGTTCCCCTCCGACTCGATGCGGTCGGGGTAGATCGTCCCCTGCACGAGGTAGTCGGCGTCAACGTCGTTGGCGACCGTCTCGAACTCGTCGATGAACCCCTCACCGATGACGTGGCGCTTCTCCTCGGGGTCGGTGACGCCGGCGAGGCGGTCGAAGAAGCGGTCCTGCGCCTCGATCACTCGCAGCGACTCCATGAACGAGAAGGTGTCGCGGATCTCCTCCGTCTCGCCTTTTCGCATGAGCCCCGTGTCGACGTACACCGGGGTGAGCTGGTCGCCGACCGCCTCGTACGCGAGCGTCGCCGCCACCGAGGAGTCGACGCCGCCGGAGAGGGCGATCACGGCGTTCGCGTCGCCGATCGCCTCCCGGATCTCCGCTTTCGCCTCCGCGATGAATTCCTCCGTCTCGACCATCTATAGTCTCACGTCCGCGTTCCGCTCGGTTGTGTCCGTCGATCCCAGCGCCGCCTCGACGAGGGCGACAAACGGCGGGCTCGCTCGGTCCGGCCGCGACCGGAACTCGGGGTGGGCCTGCGTCCCGAAGAAGAACGGGTGGTCCGGGCGCTCTAAGATTTCCATCCGGTTGTCGGCTCGCCCGGAGAAGGCCAGTCCGTCCGCTTCCAGCTCGTCGATGTACTCGGGGTTTACCTCGTAGCGGTGGCGGTGGCGCTCCGTACAGGAGTCGGCGTCGTACACCCGCGCCGCGAGCGTGCCGGGCTCGATGTCGGTCTCGTGGGCGCCGAGCCGCATCGTCCCGCCCATGTCTTCGGTTTCGTACTGGTCTGGGAGCAGATCGATAACGGGGTAGGGGGTGTCGGGGTCGATCTCGGCTGAGTGCGCGCCCTCCAGCTCGAGCACGTTGCGCGCGTGCTCGACGACCGCCATCTGGAAGCCGAGACAGAGGCCGAGGAAGGGCACGTCGTTCTCGCGGGCGTACCGGACCGCCTCGATCTTCCCGTCCGTTCCGCGGGAGCCGAACCCGCCGGGGACGACGACGGCGTCGGCCTCGGCGAGGCGTTCCTCGTGGCGGTCCGTGGTCTCGTCGGCGTCGACCCACAGCACGTTCACCTCCGTCTCCGTCTGGATCCCGGCGTGTTTCAGCGCCTCGTGAATCGACATGTACGCGTCCTCTAAGGCGTACTTGCCGACGAGCGCCACGTCGATCTCCTCCTCGCGGTCGCGGGTGACGAGCTCGCGCCACTCCGTCGACCGCTCCGCTTTCGGGAGCGCCTCGTCGGCGAGTCCGAGCCGCTCCATCACGTGCTCGTCTAACCCCTCGTCTTCGACCATCAGCGGAACGTGGTAGATATCCTCGACGTCCGGGTTCGAGAAGACGGCGTCGGTGGGCACGTCGCAGAACAGGGCGATCTTTTCTTTCGTCTTCGGCTCCAGCCGGTCCTCGGAGCGCCCGACGAGGATGTCGGGCTGCAGGCCGATCGACCGCAGTTCTTTGACCGAGTGTTGGGTCGGCTTCGTCTTCTGCTCGCCGTTCTTCGAGTAGGGGACGAGCGTGACGTGGGTAAAGAGGATGTCCTCGTCGTCCTCCTCGTGGGCAAACTGGCGGAGGGCTTCGAGGAAGGGCATCGACTCGATGTCGCCGACCGTCCCGCCGATCTCGATCAGACAGACGTCGCTCCCCTCGGCGGCCTCTCGGATGCGCCGCTTGATGTCGTCGGTGACGTGCGGGATGATCTGGACGGTCTTGCCGAGGTAGTCGCCGGCGCGCTCGCGCTCGATGACGTGCTGGTAGGTCTTCCCCGTGGTGACGTTGTGGTCGAACGTCATGTCGGTGCCGAGGAAGCGCTCGTAGTTACCCAAATCGAGGTCGACCTCGCCGCCGTCCTTTAAGACGTACACCTCGCCGTGTTCGTACGGGTTCATCGTTCCGGCGTCGACGTTGAGATAGGGGTCCACCTTGACAGCGGTGACGTCGAAGCCCGCGTTCGCGAGAAGACGGCCGGTGCTGGCGGCGGTGATGCCCTTGCCCAGCCCGGACATCACCCCGCCCGTGACGAAGACGAACTTCCGACCCAGCGAGGGGTCGTACCCAGTGTCGGGATCCGTTGGCATATCGACCGTCCGTCAGGGGCCGGCAAAACCGTTTCGGACCCTCCGTTTCGGGTGGACGTTCGTGACGTTTTGGCGGTGTGTGCATCGAGCGTCAGGTTCGGGGTGACGGATGTGGGAGGCGGGCGACGGCCTCGCCGCGCTCTTGTCCGCGATCGGCGTCGGCGTCGAGCTAGCGGTCCGATTATTCGTTATACTCATGCTGGCTCGATCGCCGATAAGTGGTCGATAACGGATCGATACCGAACACCGCCAAAGCCCCAGCCGCGAGGACTCGATGGGCTCGCTGCGGTCCTCGTCGCTCACTGCGTTCGCTCCTGCGGTCCTTGCGTCGCCCGTCTTCGCCCTTCCGAGAGACGAAGTCTCTCGTCTTTCCGCTCGCTCCGCTCGCGGAAATCGCGACTGCCCCTTTGAGTCCCACCCCGCACCGCACAGCCCCGCACCTCACGCCTCCCCAGCCTCGCGGTTCGCGCTCTCCGAGCGCTCACCGCATCCCTCGCGCGTGCTGACTCGCGGGCCTGCGGCCCGCTCGCAGGCACGCGCCACCGCCTCGGGTTTATAAATGGCTGCCGCTCGTCGAGTTCGAGTGAAGTTTTGCGAGGGAAGAGCGCTCCGAGAGCGTCTTCCGCATGTACGCGCTGTGACGCGCTCATGCGAGGGGAGGGATTTGAACCCACGGACCTCTACAGGAGCGGATCTTGAGTCCGCCGCCGTTTCCGGGCTTGGCTACCCTCGCACGCGGCCCTGAGTTCGACACCCCACCCCTTTACGTCGTCGGTTCCGCGCCACCGAGCCGCGCCTCGAAGCCGCCGTCGGCCGACTCGTCGATCTCCAGCGTCCACCCGTGCGCGGCCGCGACGCGCTCGACGATAGCGAGTCCGATCCCCGTACCGCCGCCGTGTGAGGCGCCGAACTCGGTCACGTCACCGCGCTCGTCCGCCGGAATCCCCGGACCGTCGTCGGCGACGTAGATCCCGCGGTCGTCGATACCGATCCGAACCGTGGGCGCGTCGCCGGCGTGGTCGAACGCGTTTCCGATCAGATTCCCGAGCGCCCGGCGGAGCAGGTCGCGGTCGGCCGCGACCGGACCGGCCTCCTCGACGACGAGCGTCGCGTCGGCCGGCGGCTCCCCGAAGTCGCCCGACTCCCAGCAGTCCGTCGCAAGCGCGTCGAGGTCGACCGGATCGAAATCGATATCGATCGCGTCGGGATCTCTGACCATCACGAGCGCCTCGCCGATCAGCGTCTCGATCCGATCGAGCGCGTCCTCCGCGGGATCGAGTCGGTCGAGATCTCCGGTGTCGCGGGCCAGTGTCAGATAGCCGCGCGCGACGGAAAGCGGATTCTTGAGGTCGTGCGAGAGGAATCCCGCGAGGCGTTCGAGCCGGTCGTTGAGCCGTGTCAGCTCCCGCTCCCGCTCGACGCGCTCGGTCACGTCGCGGATCACCCCGACGGCGCCGACCACCTCGTCGTCGCTCTCGCCGTCCTCGTCGCCGCCGTCGTCGCCCTCGGCGCTTCCGTCCCCGTCGTCAGTCAGCGGCGTGAGCCGCGTCTCGGTCGTGACCGTCGACCCGTCACCGAGCGTCGTCGTCAGCTGGACGCGCTCGTCGTCAGACTCACCGGCGAGCACGCGCTCGACAGCGGCGCGGAAGCGCTCGCCGGTCGCCTCGTCCCAGTACCCCTCTTCGACGATGCGCTCCGGGTGTTTCCCATGGAGCACCTCCTCGGAGAAGCCCGTCACCTCTCGGAGTCGGTCGTTGACGAACACGCGGTTCCGATCCGCATCGAGGACGTAGGCGCCGTCGGCGAGCGCGGCGACGACCGATGCAGCGTGTCCGGATCGGTCGCCCTCGTCGCAGGTCATACGTGTGCTTCGACCCCCCGTGTAACGTGTTTTGCGGGTCGCTCGCGCCGACCGTCTGAGAGAGCGAACCGGATCACAGCGCGATCATTCCGACGCCGACGACCGCGAGGAGCGCGGCCAAGAGCCGGATCCGGAAGTAGCGCTCGCCGAGGACGATTCCGCCGAGCATGACGGCGATGATGGCCTGCGTGTTGATCACCGGTGAGGCGACGCTCGCGGGGAGCGACGCGAACGCGACCGTGGTCAGGTACTCGCCGAGCGCGACGAGCGCGCCGGCCGCGAGGAACTTCGGCACGTCGGCTCGGGTCACGCGTGGCGGGTTTCGGACCGCGGCTGGCAGCAGAACGAGTCCGGCGCCCGTGAGCAGCAGCGGAACCCACAGCGTTCCCGGGATCGCGAGCTCTTGAAGCGCCACCCGCTTCCCGAGGTCGGCGATCGCGTAACACGCCGCGCTCACGAGCGCGAGCTGGGCGGGTCGGGAGTGGACCGCACTGACTAGGGGTGCAAGCAGGCTCCCGGGCTCGTAGTTCGCGACGTACACCGCGGCGGTGGCGACGACGACCCCCGCCACCTGTATCGGCGCGAGCACCTCGCCGAGCAACAACACCTCCATCGGCAAGACGAACATCGGGACGACCTTGTTGATCGGAGTCACGTAGGAGACGTCGCCCTCGTCGATCGCCCGGAGAAACACCACGAAAGCGGCCGCCGTGGCGGTCGCGGTTCCGGCGACGACGGCGACGGCGGCAGGGTTCACGCCGGCCGCTGCCTGGGCGAGTCCACCGATTCCGTCGGTGAGAAACTCGTTCGTCGCGACGGTGACCGGGAGGAACCACGCGAGCGCCGAGACGTTGATCAGCACCGTGAGCCCGGCGGGCGGATACCCCGAGAACGAGCGCTTGAGCACGAAGATGTAGGTCCCCCAGACGACCGCAGCGCCGATCGCAGACAGGAGGCCGGCGTCCATTACCCGACCTGACACCCGGCCGGGGAAAGAACCGTTCGATCCGGTGGCAGGACCGAATTCCACGAAACGGTTAGGTCGCTGCGGACGCGACACGCCCCTATGGACGGGCACACCCGCGATCCCGGCGTCGCCCCGCCGCTCGGGGACCCAGCCGGGTGGCACGCAGCGGGTGAGGGCGCCGCGGCGGACGGAAAACCGAACGCCGACACGCGGATCGCCGGCGGCCACTGGGAGCACGCCACCCTCCGGCGGGCGACCGAGCACGGCGTCCGGCTGTTCAACGCCGGCGCGTACCACAAATCGCACGACTGCTCCAGTGTAAACGATATCTACCGAGGAGCCGGGGCAAGAAACAACTTATGAACGACCACACGCGGGACCACAATGTAGCCCCACCGATTTCAGGAAATCCAACCGGCTGGCGTGAAGATCGAACTGAATCAAACGGGTGGAAACACGGAACTCTTCGAGCGGCTGTGGTTCATGGGGTTCGGCTCTATAATTCCGGTGAGTTTCACGAATCACATGATTGTTTTGAAGCGGAGTGGTACAACTACGGGAGCGGAACGACGGAGAGCGCCTTCCTCCACGGAATGGTACAGGTCGCCGCGGGCGCGTACAAGCACTTTGATTTTGAGAACGACGATGGGATGAGAAGTCTCTTCAGAACCGCCTTACAGTATCTTCAAGCAACGCCAGCAGATTACTATGGGGTTGCTGTTCTAGATGTTCGGACCACCGTCACGAACGCGCTCAAAGATCCTACGGTACTGCATGGGTGGCACATTGAACTTGATGGGAATTCTCCCGAAGCCACAGAAGCAGACTTTGTGTACGCTGAAGGGCTAGAGTGAGCCTGGCAGCGGCTAAATTAGGATATACAGCCCCTATTGAGATCTCAGCGGTTGATAGTTTCACGCCCTCCATTGCTCAGTACAGACCGATCAGTGAGTGATCACGGGAGTGAGTGTTGCAGATCCTCGGTGGCAAGAGCGTATTTAAAAGAGTGTGAGCGATAGCGACGATAGCTTATAAAGAACGCTGCGGTGGCGTGCGCCTGTGAGCGCCCATCGGGCGCGAGCAGCCCGCACGAGGGAGTCGGTGGTCCGGAGCAACGCGGAGGACCACCGACGAGGCTGGGGAGGCGTGAGGCTGTGCGGTTGCGGGTGGGTGGGACTCAAAGGGGCAGCCGACGAGGCGGGCGCAGGCGACGTAAGCACCGCAACGAGGGAGTGAACCGCGTGAGCGACCGAGTGAGGAGCGCAGCGAGCGTGCGCCCGCCTCGCCGGCTGGGGCTTTGAAAGTGTTCACCGCAGCACCGTCGATCGCTTATAAACAGCCGACAGCAACATCGCTCGATTACGTATAAACGACCTCAGTCGCGACGTACGATACCTATTCGCGCAATCGATCAAGTAGCAGCTCTTATTGAACAGCAGTTTCAGTCGAAGATATGTCTGAAGAATAGGACTTCAACAGGACCGTAGAAGTGAGACGAATTCCTACGAAGAAGAGTATCGGGCTCTCTCCCACTACACCATGAACTTGTAGCTCGGCTCAATCTTCCCCGACAATGTCTTGCAGCAGAGCTTTCAATTCGGGGTTTTCATCCACCCTCTTCTCGAATTGCTTGACTATATCTTGATTGTCACTTCCTAGGAGAGTATCAGTCAGATCTTATTTCACGTCATCTTGTACTTGCTCTTCAACTCCATGTGCGTCAGGTGAGTACGTGAGACCACAGTACGGACATGATTTCCAGTCATCGTCTAGCGGTTCTCCACAACTGTCACAGACTGGCGGAGTTAGTGGGTTTTCTTCTTCGGGTTCTCGAAGACCACGAGCAACTTCAGCCTCTTTGATGTAATCCTCGTCCGTTAGATGAGCATACGTCCGTTCCATGACCTTACTATCCGGTTCGTGGCCGATTAGGTGTTTTATCGTGTCATTGTCCATACCGTAGTCCCGCTTACAGACAGTGACGAAGTAGTGCCGGAAGTTGTGAGCATTAACCGGCTTATCCACTCCAACGGCGTCACCAATCCGCTGAAGTTGTCGATACACAGTACTGGGATTGAGCTTGTCACCGGCCCGAACGCCGTCACGGTTGTCTTGCTTGTGTTTGTGCGTGATAAGATAGTCGTCAAGTTCTCCGGTCGGGTGCTGGCGCTTCCAGTCACGGACAGTTTTCTGTGCGCCAAGCAGTGGACGCTTACCGCTGGCACCTTTCAAATCGCCGGCATCCTCGTTCAAATAGAATGTCCCCTCTTCAATATTCACATCTTTTAGCCGAAGGTTGAGGATTGCACTACGTCGTTGGCCGGTATAGAGAAGCAGGTCGACTAAACAGGCGTCACGGGAGCCACGCCGTTTTGCTTCATCGCGAATAGCCTGTACCTCATCGGCAGAGAACATATCACGTTCATCTACTGGCGATTCGTCTTGGTCGGCAAAGTGAATCTCGTCGCGGTCAACCTCAAGATCGTCATGGTACAGATAGAAGCGACGGATCGGCCCCTGCTTGTTCCGAACCGTTCCGTTGGATAATCCTTCGTCTTTCACACGGTCTACCCGACCATTGAGGTATGCATCCATCAAGCGGTTAACATCGTATTCCGTGGCTTCAGTTAGGTTAAAGTCGGCATCAGCCGCAACACGTCGGATCTCACGAGCATATCGGGCGAGCGTTCCATCGCTCTTAGTATCCCCATCTGGCATTTGGTAGGTATTCCGTTGTGGGTCGTTTGCGTCCAGAAATTCGAGGATACGCTTTCTTTCCTCGTCGCTAATCTCATCACCGTCACGGATTCGGTCACGAGCTGTTTCGTACCGCTCTCGCATCGACTTAGCCATCTGTGGGTCTATGTTGTCTATCAAGATCCACTCACTTATGAAATACGCATTGTTTACACCCATACACGAAACCTTCGAGGACGAGTGGTACAACTACGGCAGCGGCACCGCCGAGAGCGCCTTCCTCCACGGGATGGTGCAGGTCGCGGCGGGCGCGTACAAGCACGTGGACTTCGAGAACGACGACGGGATGCGGTCGCTGTTCGAGACCGCACTGGAGTACCTCCGCGGGCTTCCGGGCGACTTCTACGGCGTCGACCTCGACGAGGTCCGAGAGACCCTCCGAGTCGCGCTCGACGATCCGACCGCGATCGACGGGTGGAAGATCGCCGTCGACGGCGCCCGCCCGGAGGCGTACCCGGCTGACTACGAGTACGCCGAGGCGCTTGACGAGGCGCACTGAGCGCACCCGCGATCCGAATCCGACTTACCGTCAGAGCGCGTCAGGCCGGTATGGACGTACACGATCTGGGCGAGGGGGAGCCGGAGGTCGCGGTCGTCGGCGCGATCCACGGCGACGAGCCCTGCGGCGCCCGCGCGGTCCGACGGCTCCTCGACGCCGACCTCGACGTGGAGCGACCGGTGCGGTTGATCGTCGCCAACGAGGCGGCGCTCGACGCCGAGGTCCGCTATCTCGACGCCGACCTCAATCGGTCGTTCCCCGGCGACCCGAACGCGGAGGCACACGAGAAGCGACTCGCCGCCGAGCTGCTCGACACGCTCGACGGCTGTTCGACCCTCGCGATCCACTCGACGCAGTCGTACGCCGAGCCGTTCGCCGTCGTCGACTCGATGGACGAGGTCGCTCGCGCGGTCGCCCCGCACCTCCCGGTCGACGCCGTGATCCAGACCGACGCGTTCACGCAGGGACGGCTCATCGAACACCCGCACACCCTCGAAGTGGAGGCCGGCCTGCAGGGCTCCGACGGCGCCGCCGACAACGCCTACTGGCTCGCGCGGGCCTTCCTGGCGGCGACCGGCGTCATCCACGCGCCCGGCGCGGAGAGCGTGGTCGACGCCGGCGGGCGCGAGGACGTGGCGGTGTTCCGGCTCCGAGACCAGATCCCCAAGCCGGACGCCGAGACGTACGAGGTGTTCGCGCGCAACTTCGAGCGCGTCGAGGCCGGCGAGGCCTTCGCGGCCGCCGGCGACGAGCAGCTCCGCGCCGAGGACCCCTTCTACCCCGTGTTGCTGTCGCCGTACGGCTACCGCGACCAGTTCGGCTACGTCGCGGACCGAGTCGGGACGATCGAGTGAGGGCGGGCGCGAGACGGGCTACTCGACCAGTTCGATCTCGTCGTCGCCGTTCGGCACCGCGCAGATGAACGCCCCCGCGTCCGCTCCCTCGTTCCGGTACCAGTGCTCGACGCCCGCCGGAATGAGGAGGGCGTCACCGGGCGCCACACGGTGTTCTTCCTCGCCGATTCCCACCACGTACTCGCCGGCGAGCACGTACTGCTCGTGTTCGACCGCGTTCGTGTGGCGCGGGACTTCGGCGCCGGCCGCCAGCTCGAACCGCCGCATCGCGAAGGTCGGGGCGCCGTCCGACTCGTCGAGGAGGACGCCCTTCCGGAGCCCCTCGGCGGCGTCGACCGCTTCGTAGCCGATCTCGTCGCTACGCTTCACGACGGGAGAGGGCTCGCCGGCCGTCGTCGCGTCGTCAGTGGTGTTGCTCATACCGGTCGATCGCCGTCCGGCGGCTTATAAACGACGGCGAGTCGGCGTCGCTCCGGCGCCGCCGCCCAGACGTTTAACCACCTACCCACCCAATCTGCGCGTATGCGTGGAATCAAGATCGGGACGGCGCTGGGGATCCCGGTCAGGCTCAACTGGACGTTCCTGATCGTGTTGCCGCTGTTCGCCTACCTCATCGGGTCGCAGGTCGGGACGATCGCCGAGGTGATGAACGAGGCGTTCGGCGCCGGTATCGACTCCGCCGCGCTCGGTGCGGGACTCACGCCGTGGGCGCTCGGGCTCGCAGCCGCGCTCGGGCTGTTCGGCGGCGTTCTCCTCCACGAGTTCGGCCACTCGATCGTCGCCATGCGGTACGGTTACGAGATCGAATCGATCACCCTGTGGCTGCTCGGCGGGCTCGCCAGTTTCGCCGAGTTCCCCGAAGACTGGAAACACGAGTTCTGGATCGCGATCGCGGGACCGGTCGTCAGCGTCGGGGTCGGACTCGCCTGTTTCGGCGTGTTCCTGCTCGCGCCCGGCGGCTCGAACGCCGTGTTGTTCGTCTTCGGCTACCTCGCGCTGTTGAACATCGTGCTTGCGGTGTTCAACATGCTCCCCGCCTTCCCGATGGACGGCGGGCGCGTCCTTCGAGCGCTCCTCGCGCGGAACCAGCCCCACGCGCAGGCGACTCAGCGCGCCGCCGCGATCGGCAAGGTGTTCGCCTTCCTCATGGGGCTGATCGGGCTGTTCACCTTCCAGCTCCTGTTGATCGTGTTGGCCTTCTTCATCTACATCGCCGCCTCCGGCGAGGCACAGCAGACGACCCTCAAAGCCGCCTTCGAGGACGTCACCGTCGCCGACGTGATGACCCGCCGAGAGGACCTCCACACCGTCACCGAAGACACGTCGGTCGCGGACCTGATGAGTCGGATGTTCGAGGAGCGTCACACCGGCTACCCCGTACTCCACGGCGACAACCTCGTCGGGATGGTAACCTTAGAGGACGCCCGATCGGTGCGAGACGTCGAGCGGGACGCCTACCGAGTCGACGACGTGATGGAGACCCAACTGGTCGGCGTCGGCCCCGAGACCGACGCGATGACCGCGCTCCAGACGATGCAGGAGAACGACATCGGCCGGCTTCCGGTGATCGACCGGAACGAGGAGCTGGTCGGACTCATCTCCCGCTCTGACCTGATGACCGCGTTCAACATCATTCAGACGGGCGGGACCCCGAGCATCATCAGCGGTCGCCGACAGCAGGTCGAAGGCGGTCCCGGCGTGTTCTGAGGGCGGTCGTCGCTACCTTTTCAACCCCGTTTTCGAGGCTCTGTTGGAACCCTCTTCGGAGGTACCCGCATCCGGCATCGCTGATCGCTGACGGCTGCGTCTTGATCGATTGCGAGAGTATGTGTATCGGGTTGACAGAGTGGTTGTTTATAACTGAGAGGGTGGCGTTGCTGTCGGTTGTTTATAAGCGATCAACGACTCTGCGGTGAACACCGGCAAAGCCCCAGTCGGGAGAGCGGCGCACTGGGCCGCTCACCGGGGCGCGCCACCGCACCACATTTATAGGCGATTGTCGCTGTCGCTCGCGATCGTTTAAATATCGCATCGACGCCACCGAGCTGCAACACTCACTTCCGCTGTCGCTCGCCACTGGGTCGACCCTGACCGCAACGGTCCAGAGTGAATCACCGGCTACGGCGTTCGAGAGTGTCGCTCGCCGGGAAATCACTCGCCGTCGGCAGTCGCGAAGAACTCTACGTCGCCGGCGATGACGGCGCTCACGATCACCGTCGCTCCGACGAGGATCGCGACGACAAGCGTCGTCAGCATCACGCCGAACGTGCCCTCACCGACGGTGACTCCGACGAACGCGCCGACGGAGCCTCCCACGCCGCCCGCGATGATCGCGAGCGTTTTCGCCTCGCTCATACGTGTCGATTCACCAACACGGGAGATAAACGTTCGCGTCGGTTTCTCTCGGGTGATAACGGGCAACACGCGTCGAGAGTCGTGTCCGCCCCGCGATCGCCTCAGCGAGGGTACCGACGGCCGAGATCGACCGCCGGTTCCTCGTTCGTACCGTCAGTCGCGTCGTCGGCCCTTTCCGCCTCTCCCTCGCTCCCGTCGCCGCCCGGGCTCACGCTGCCGGTACGGTAGCCGGCCATGTCGAGGGTGACGTACTCGAACCCCACGTCGGTGAGGTGTTCGTGGACCGCCTCGGCGAACGCCGGGTCGAGCGCGCGTTCCAGCTCGTCTGGCGAGATCTCGACGCGCGCGAGCCCGTCGTGGTCACGGACGCGGAACCCCTCGAACCCCCACTCGCGGAGCACCCGCTCGGCCTTCTCGACGCGAGACAACCGTTCCTCGGTGACCTCCAGTCCGGTCGGGATCCGCGAGGAGAGACACGCCATCGAGGGTTTATCGGCGACCGAAAGGCCGTAGGCGTCGGCGATCGCGCGCACCTCGTCTTTCGTGATCTCGGCGTCCAGAAGCGGCGAGAACACGTCCAGCTCCTCGACCGCGCGCAGGCCGGGACGGTGCCCCTCGCCGGGGTCGTCGGCGTTTGTCCCGTCACAGACCGTACCGATTCCCAGCTCTTTGGCCGTCTCGTACATCTGCCCGAGCCGCATCGTCCGGCAGTGGTAACAGCGGTCGCCGTCGTTGGCGACGAAGTTCGGGTCGTCGAGTTCGGAGAAGGTGACCGTCTCGTGGCGGATCCCGATTTCGTCGGCGACGCGCTCGGCGTCGTCGAGCTCCGCGGCCGGGAGGGTCTCGCTCCGCGCCGTACACGCGACCGCGTCGTCGCCGAGGGCGTCGCGCGCGAGCGCCGCGACGACCGAGGAGTCGACGCCGCCCGAGAAGGCGACGAGGACCCCCTCGCGCTCTGCGAGCGCGTCACGGGCGGTCGCCGCTTTCGCCGCCGTCTCCGGGGCGAGGTCGCTCCCGTCGGCGGCGAGGGTGTGCTGGCTCATGGACCCGCGTTCGCGGTCACCGGGAAAAAGCGCGTCGGCCGCGGACGATCGGGGCTTCGTGTAGAGCCGGACCCCCTATCCTTTTGCTCGTTGCCGCGATACCCGCGAGTGAATGGAGCTGGAGGCGATCCCCGGCGTCGGCGCGAAGACGGCCGCGGCGCTGCGCGAGCTCGACGACCCGGCCGCGACCGTCGAGTCCGGCGACGTGGCCGCGATCGCCCGCGCGCCCGGCGTCAACGAGGCGCGCGCGGCCCGCATCGCTCGCGGGGCGATCCGGCGGCGACACGGCGACGACGGGCGCGTGCTGGCGACCGACCGCGCCCGTGAGGTGTACCGCTCGGCGATCGACCTGCTGCGCGAGCGCACCGTCACCGACTACGCCGCCAAGCGCCTGGAGACGTTCTACCCGAGTGCCTCAGCCTCGCGGATCGACGAGGCGCAGTCGTTCGTCGAGGCGGCGACAGAGCGCGAGCCCGACTCCGCGATCCGGGAGGCGCTCGCCGGGGTTGAACCGCTCACCGACCCGCCGACGGTCCGGGTGCGCGACCGCTGTCTCGCGACGGCCGACGCCGAGACGCTCGCCCGCGCCGAGTCGGCGGTCCCGGAGCTGTCGGTCGAGACCGTCGAGGACGCCCGCGACGTCTCCGAGCTCGCGCGCTCGTACGCGACCGTGATCGTCTTAGACGAGTCGTTCGCCGGGCTCGACGTCGAGGGCGACGTGCACGTTCGGCCCGACGCCCTCGATGAGCCCGCCGAGACCGTCCCGGAGCGCCTGCTCGCCTTTTTCGCCGCGAACCGCGAGCGGTTAGAGGCGGCCGCGGCGGTCCATGAGGCCGCCGACCTCTCCCCGGCCGCCGATCTCGATCGCCTCCGCGACGCGCTCTCGCGGCTCGACGACGACGGGACGGTCGTCGGCGACGCGGAACTCGAACGACTGACCGCCGCCGTCGACGATCTGGACGCCGCGGTGTCGACCGCGGAGTCGGTTGCGGACGACCGGCTCCGGGAGGCGATCCGCGAGCGCGACGTGACCATCGAGGGGACCGACTTCCTCTCTCTCGTCGAACAGGGCGCCCGCGTCGATTCGCTTCTAGACCGCGAGCTCGCCGACGAGTACGACGCCGCGATGGCTCGCGCCCGCGAACACCTCGCGGACGCGCTCCGCTTGGAGCCCGAGGAGGCGGAGCTCGCCGATCGGGTGTTCGGCGACGATCCCTCCTTCCCGGTCGACCACGACGAGACCGCGGTCTCGCGGCTCCGCACCGAGCTCTCGGCGGCGCGGGACCGCCGATCCGCCCGCCTGAAGGCGGAGCTCGCGAGCGACCTCGGCGACCTGCGAGACCCGGTCGAAGCGCTCGTCCGGGACGCCCTCGAACTCGACGTGGAACTGGCGATCGCGCGGTTCGCGCGCGACTTCGACTGTACGATGCCGGAGGTGGTCGGGTCGGAAGCGAGAGACGAAGCGGCGGGGTTCCACATCGAGGGCGGCCGCTCCCCGCTCCTCGACGTCGATTTCGAAGACGTGGAGCCGATCGACTACGCGGTGTCGGGCGCGACCCTGCTCTCGGGCGTCAACTCCGGCGGCAAGACCTCGACGCTCGATCTCGTGGCGCTCGTCGTCGTCTTGGCGCAGATGGGGATGCCGGTGCCCGCCGAATCGGCGACCGTCGAACGCTTCGAGGAAGTGCACTACTACGCCAAATCGCAGGGCACCCTCGACGCGGGCGCGTTCGAGGCGACGCTCCGGGACTTCGGCGACCTCGTCGAGGGCGCCGACGGCCGGCTCGTCTTGGTCGACGAGCTGGAGTCGATCACGGAGCCGGGCGCCTCCGCGAAGATCATCGCGGGCATCCTCGAAGCGCTCGACGAGCAGGACGCCACCGCCGTCTTCGTCTCGCACCTGGCCCGCGAGATCCGGGACGCGGCCGACTTCGAGGTGGCCGTCGACGGGATCGAAGCCGCCGGGCTCGTCGACGGCGAGCTCCGGGTGAACCGCTCGCCGCGGAAGGGCCACCTCGCGCGGTCGACGCCGGAGCTCATCGTCGAGAAGCTCGCCGGCGACCGCGACACCGATTTCTACGGCGACTTACTGGAGAAGTTCTGAGCAGGTCGGAGTCCGGCTACCCCTCAGTCCGCGTCGGCGACGATCCACGGCTTCGCGTCGGGGTCGTACTCGGCGATCGCGCCGCTGTGGCTGCGCGTCTCGGACGCGAGAACGCCGACGTGTTTTAGCTGCTGGACGAAGTTGAACAGGACGTTGGTGCGGATCACGTCGGTCCAGACCCCTCGATCCTGGTAGAGCCGAGCGGTCTCGCCGCGCTCGATCAGCTCCCGGGCGCGGGCCGCGCCGCGGGTCGTGCAGAACGCGCTCAGGAAGACGTTCGGGTACTCGCGGACCAGCCGCTCGACGAGATCGAGGAAGTGTACGCGCGGCCCCTCCTTCCGGAGTGCGTCGAGGAGCAGCCCGAACTCGGGGTGTCTGACGAACGAGTTTCTGAGAAGAACCGCGAGCGGCGGGTGGACCTGGGCGACGGTGCGTCGACTCACGTCCTCCTTTGTCAGGCGGAGGTCGTCAAGGTCCTCGATCCCGTAGCCGCGGAGGACCGTCGCGGCCAGCTCCCCCTGTTCGGTCAGTTCGTGTGGCGATCCCACCGTGACCAGCCCGAGGGTACGCGCGCTCGCGACGGTCTCGCCGCCGGCGCCGAAGCTGTACTCGTCGGCAATCGCGTCGACGAGTTCGTCTCGCGGGAGGGGGCCGTACCGGTCGAGCGCGACGACCGGCGCGAAGTAGTTAAGCGGCTGTGCGAGGCTCAGCGTCGTGATGTCGCCGCCGAACTCGTTCCCACGGAGCCGGAGCGACAGCTGCCCCTCGATATCCGCGACCGCCGCGGTCGATTCCGCGCTCGGGGGCGAGCGCCACCCGGTCGTGCCGTCCTCGTCGACCCCGATGACGCCGACGCCCTTCGCCCGGAGCAGGTCGGCGTGCGGCCTGACGGCGTCGCCGTGCCCGGCGAGGTACGACACGTGCGCGCCCTGCTGGTAGGTCAGCGCCTGTCCGATACCCCGAAGGAGGTTCGTCGAGCCCTTCACCTCGATCGCGAACACGCGGTCGGACTCGGTGAACCCGAGCACGTCGGGGTACCGTCCGCGGATCGTGATCTGGTGTCGACGACAGCGGTCGAGCACGTCCGCGTACGCGTCGCTGTGGGCCTCCGGCACGTGCACCAGCGGCTCGTAGTTCCGCTCGTCGAGCGCGGTTACCACGCGATCGAACACCGCCGGCTCGTTCATAGCGGGCAGACGCTCCCCCGGGCAATAAGCGGTCTCCCGTCGCGCCCGTATCGTTCGCTTCGCTCACTCACGGGCGCGACTGGCCCCACGCTCGCTCACTCCGTTCGCTCGCGTGGATCCCGTCGCGTTCGTACGGCCACCCTCCCGCAGTTTAAGTGCGATACCGCGGCACCCGGCGTATGGACCTCACGTGGGACATCGACCGGGAAGGGGACGCATCGCTGGTTCGGTGTCGCGTGTGCAACGACGCCGCCGTCCCGCGGCGGGTTCGGATCGAGAGCCGGCTCGACGCTCCCGTCCTCCCGCCTCGACGGGGCGGCGTCCCGGAGGACGGATGGGACGAGTCGGGCGTGACGCTGCGTCTCGACGCCGGCGAACGGCGAGCGATCGGCTTTGCGGCCCGCAGTTCGCCGGCCGAGCCGCCGGTCGAGATCGCCGATATCGCGGCGGTCGACCCGACGGCGGGGTCTGAGGGTTCAGAATCGCCGACGGCCGCCGCCCTCCGACGACTCGAGGACCACCGCCCGCCGGAGGCCGCGGTCACTGGCGGTGCGGGCGGGTCGGCTGGGTCGGACGGATTGGGCGGGTCGGACGGCGTCCCCGACGCGGACGCGAGCGACACGGAGAACCCCGACGCGGACGCGAGCGGCGAGGTGACCCGAACCGACGCGGCGAAGAGCGACACAGACGGTCCCGCGCTGTCGTCGACCGGGACGGAAGGGTGGACCGAAACGGTCGAACAGCAACTGGACGCGGTCGAGGCGCGGATCGATCGGGCGGAGCGGCTGACCGACGCCGACCTGGCGACCGCGACGGCGGCGGTCGCAGAGGCTGACGGAGTCGAGGAGTTCTCCGGGCTCGACGAGCGCGTCGCCGCCGACGCGAAACGGCTCCGAGCGCTGAGCGAGCGCGCGTCGACGCTCGCGGCGCGCGCGGAGGCGACCGACGCGCCGATCGAGGCGCTGGAGCGGCTGGCGTGATCCTCGCGGTCGCCGGCGGCAAGGGCGGCGTCGGGAAGACGACGCTCGCGTACAACGTCGCCGCCGCGCTCGACGCAGTCGTCGTCGACGCCGACCTCGGGATGGCGGACCTGCCCGGCGGGCGCGGGCCCGACCTCCACGACGTACTCGCCGGCGCGGCCGATCCGATCGAGACGCTGCGTGCCGGTCCGGTCGACATCGTCCCCTGCGGTCGGACCCTCGCCGGCGCGAGAGCGGCGGACCTCCGGCGGCTCGAGTCCGCGGTGGCGGGGATCGAGCGAGCGCGCGGCACGGTTGTCCTCGACTGTCCGGCGGGGCGGCGCGCGGACGCCGGCGTGCCGCTCGCGGTCGCGGACGCCTGCCTGCTCGTCGTGTCGCCGCGAGCGTTCGCGCTGGCCGACGCCATCCGAACCCGCGAACTCGCCCGCGAGCTCGACGCCGGGCTCGTCGGCTGTGCGGTCAACCGGGTGACCGAGGAGCCGCCCGCCGACGCGATCGCCGACGCGCTCGGAGCGCCCGCGTCGGTCGTTCCCGCCGACCCGCGCGTCGGCCGGTCGGTCGCCGAGGAGCGGCCGATCACTGACGCCGCGCCCGACAGCGCCGCGACGGAAGCTGTCCGCGAACTCGCTCGGCGGGTGCCGAACGCCTGACGGGCCGCGAAGTCGCGCCTTTTTATCGCTCCGGGACGGACCCGCGGACGATGCTCACGGCAGCCCTGCTCGTCGGCGTCGCCGTCCTGACGGTTCTCGCCGTCGAGATCGGGCCGCTGTACGCGGCCGACCGGTTCCGAGACCTTCGGGAGCCGACCGACAGCGAGCGCGGTCGCCTCGACTACGCCCGCGAGACGGCCGGGCTCGACGTGGATCGGATCGCGATCGAGCGCCGCGGTCCGGACGAAGCCGGAGGTGAACGCGGGAGCGAAGGGGTCGGTCGCATCGAGGTCGCGGTCCGTGGCCCGCCCCGCCGGCGGGTGCTGTTTCTCTCGGAGGCCGTGCTTGAGGACGTAAACGACGATGTCGCGATCGGCCTGCTCGCGGCTGAAACCGGTCGCGTCGAGACGTACTACGGCGAGTTCCGTGCCGTCGCGATCGCGGCTGTAATCGGGGTGCTGGCGGCGATCGTCACCGCGACGGTCCCGTTCGAGGCGGGATTCGCGTCGCTCGTCGCCGTCGGGCTCGCGGCGTTCTGGGTCGGACGGCGGGTGCAGTACGCGGCCGACGACCGCGCCGCGGACGCGGTCGGCGCGGGGCGCGTCGCGGACGCGTTCGAGCGCGTCGCTGCGGTTCGCGGGGTCAAACCGGAGACCGGCGGCTGGTCGACGTGGTTCGAGGTGCAACCGCCGCTCGGCGATCGGATCGCGGCGCTACGGGAGCGAGAAGGGTCGGAGGCGTCGTAGTCCGGTTCTCGGCGGGAGCGAGAGCGCTATCGGGCGCGCTCGGCGACGACCGCCGTCGCGTTGACACTGACATCGTAGTCAGCGAGGGACATCGAAACGTCGAGGCCAGCTTCGCGGTGGCTGGCCACGAGCGCGTCCAGCGCGTCCGGGTCGACATAGTCGTAGAGAACGATCCC
The DNA here is from genome assembly GCF_051194165.1 of Halorubrum shenae. NCBI lineage: Archaea > Methanobacteriati > Methanobacteriota > Halobacteria > Halobacteriales > Haloferacaceae > Halorubrum > Halorubrum shenae. Next base: position 178,290 of record NZ_JBLZNI010000006.1, read on the forward strand.
CGTCTCGTCGCTGAGGTCGGCCGGCTCGACGCCGGCGGCGGCGGCGACGGCCTCAACAACGGCGCGGCTCGGCGACAGCCCGTTGTCGCCGTATTCGATGCTGACCGCCTCCGCGACCGCCTCCGTGACCGACTCATTGCCCCGAGAATTCGACGTTGCGTCACTCATACTCGTTTAGGCGTCGGATCTATATATAAAACCCCACCTGAAAATATCAATCTTGAGATTTTGCTGAGGAGTGAACAGCGACACTCGAGCGTAGCCACACGGTAGCTCGGCACTCGAACGTGCCGGAGCGAGCATCGCCGCCGGAGCCGACGGTGACGCGGTCGAATCGGGCATTCAGTTCGCGCGAGTCGCACGCGGCGGCTCCGTCCCGCTCCGGGAGCGTGAAACCGGCGGATCGGCGGCGACGTGCCGGAACCGTTACCAACCAGCCACACGCCTATAGAGACAACTCGAATGCGACTCCCGGAACGACAGCTTGCGGTCCTCGAGGCCGCCAGCGCGACGGACGAACGGACGATAGACGAGATCGCGACGGAGACCGGACTGAAACCGGAGACGGTCACCGGCGCCGCCTTCGATCTCCGCGACGAGGGGCTGCTCTCCGTCGCCGAGCGAACCGCAGAAACCGCCGAACTCACCGACGAGGGGCGGCGGTACGTCGACGACGGACTCCCAGAGACGCGACTCTACCGCGCCGGGGTCACGCTCGACGCCGACGACGCCGCGGTCTCGATGGGACGGGTCATCGGCGAGGCCGACCTCGACGGTCCCGCGGTCGACATCGCGCTCTCGAACTTCGCGCGCAAGGGCTTCGGGTCGATCGACTCGGGCGAGCTGACCGTCGACGCCGACGCCGACCCCGAAGTCGATCCGGAGGCGGCCGCGCTCGCCGCGCTCGCCGATGGCGAGACTCCTGACGCCGACGAGGCGGTGATCGACCAGCTCGGCTCCCGCGGACTCGTGGACCGCAGCGAGTCGGTGACCCGCTCGGTGACGCTCACCGACGACGGCGTCGACGCGCTGATGACCGGCGTCGAGGCGACGGAGACGGTCGCGCAGGTCACGCCGGAGCTGCTCGCCAGCGGCGAGTGGCAAGACGTGGAGTTCTCGGAGTACAACGTCGAGGCCGACGCGCCGGCGGCCTCCGGCGGCCGGAAACACGTCCTCCGCCGGACCGCGGACCGCGTGAAGGACGTGCTGGTCGGCATGGGGTTTCAGGAGATGGAGGGCCCGCACGCCGACAGCGACTTCTGGATCAACGACTGCCTGTTCATGCCGCAGGACCACCCGGCGCGGACCCACTGGGACCGGTTCGCGCTGGACGTGGACCCGATGGACGAGATTCCCGACGAGCTGATTCGCCGCGTCGAGTCCGCCCACCGCGACGGCTGGGGCGAGGACGGAGACGGCTACCACTCGCCGTGGTCCGAGGAGTTCGCCCGCGAGGTCGCCCTCCGCGGCCACACGACCTCGCTGTCGATGCGGTACCTCTCTGGAATCGCCGGCGCAGAGATAGCGCCCCCGCAGCGCTACTTCTCCGTCGAGAAGGTGTACCGCAACGACACGCTGGACCCGACGCACCTCCTCGAGTTCTTCCAGATCGAGGGGTGGGTGATGGCCGAGGACCTCTCGGTGCGCGATCTGATGGGCACCTTCGAGGAGTTCTACCGGCAGTTCGGAATCACGGATATCCGGTTTAAACCGCACTACAACCCGTACACCGAGCCCTCCTTCGAGCTGTTCGGAGAGCATCCGGAGACGGGCGAGGAGATCGAGATCGGGAACTCGGGCGTCTTCCGCGAGGAGGTCACCGGTCCGCTCGGGGTCGACTGCGACGTGATGGCGTGGGGGCTCGCCCTGGAGCGGCTCGCCATGCTGACCACCGGCGCGGAGGACATCCGCGACCTCCACGGAACCCTTGCCGACATCGAGTTCCTGCGTGACGCGGAGGTGAGCTACTGATGCCCGTCGTCGACATTGACACCGACGAGCTGCGCGGGCTCACCAGCCGCACCGACACGACCGACGAGGAGTTCAAGGAGGACCTGTTCGGGCTCGGGTTAGAGTTCGAGGGGGAGACCGACGACGGCCTCCTCCAGTTCGAGTTCGCGCCCGACCGGCTCGACCGGCTCTCCGTCGAGGGCGTCGCGCGCTCGCTGCGCTACCACTACGGCGACGACCGCGGCGTCTACGTCCCAGACACGAACGACCCCGAGTGGACGATCGAAGTCGACGAGTCGGTCCCGGACGAGCGACCGTACGTCACCGGCGCCGTGATCCGCGGCGTCGACCTCGACGAGGGGGCGCTCGACTCGCTGATCCAGCTGCAGGAGAAGCTCCACGCGACGATGGGACGCGGTCGCGCGAAGGGCGCGATCGGCATCCACGATCTGGCGATGGTCAAGGGCGCGCCGCTACAGGAGGGGTCGGAGCCGTCGATCACCTACCGCGGCGTCGACCCCGACGGGGTGTCGTTCGTCCCGCTGGACGCGAACGACGAGCTGACGCCGAACGAGGTGCTCGCCGAACACGACACGGGACAGACGTACGCCGACCTCGTCGCGGACCTCGACCGCTACCCGGCGATCTACGACGAGCTGGGCCTCTTCTCGTTCCCGCCCGTCATCAACGGGAAGCGGACCGAAGTGACGACGGGCTCCCGCGAGCTGTTCGTCGAGCTCACCGGCACCGACCAATGGACGATCGACCGGATGTGTACCATCATCTGTTACGCGCTCTCCGCCCGCGGCGCGACGATCGAGCAGGTTGAGGTGAACTACGCCGACGGCGCGGCCGCCCCGAGCGAGTACGGCGCGGAGCTGGTCCGCCCGAACCTCGACACCGACGAGAAGGCGGTGAGCCACGACCGCGTCGAGACCTTGCTGGGCGTCGACTTCGAGCCCGAAGAGGTCGTCGACTGCTTCGAGCGCGCCGGCCTCGGCGCCTCCTACACCCTCGACGAGGACGTGACCTACGAGGTGGAGATTCCGCCGTACCGCGTCGACGTGCTCCACCCGCTCGATCTGGTCGACGACGTAGGGCGGGCGTACGGGTTCGACAACTTGGAGCCGCGCTACCCCGACGTGGGGACGGTCGGCGGGCGCCACGAGCGCTCTCGGCTCGAGGACGCGGTCCGGACGAGCCTCGTCGGGCTCGGCTTCGAGGACCTGCTCAACTTCCACATGACGAGCGGGACCGAGAACTACGACCGGCTGAACCTGGAGGCCGGGACCGACGCCTTCGGCGGCGGCGACCCCGTCGGGATCACGGAGCCGTACAGCGAGGAGTACACCCAGCTCCGGACGTGGGCGGTCCCGTCGCTTCTCATGCTGCTCGAACGCAACACCCACAACGCGTACCCGCAGGACGTCGCGGAGGTCGGCTTCGCGGCCGAGCGCGACGACTCGGAGAACACGAACGTCGCCGAGCGCCGCCACGTCGCCGGCGCGATCGCCCGGCGCGACGCCTCCTACGAGGCCGCGAAGGGTCGCCTGCAGGCAGTGTGTGACGACTTCGGCGCGGACCTAGAGACCCCGCGCACCGAGCATCCCTCCTTCATCGACGGCCGGACCGCCGCCGTCGTGATCGACGGCGAGGAAGTCGGCGTGATCGGCGAGGTCCACCCCGCCGTGCTCGTCGAACACGACCTCGAGGTTCCGGTCGCCGCCTTCGAGTTCCACCTCGACGCGCTGCGCTGAGACGGACGCGGTCGTCTTCTCTCCGACACTGTGCCACGATCGGGTGACACGTCTCGACGCGCTTGCGGTCAGTATCGGAACAACTGTGCGCGATGTCGGGAATGGGTGTCGCAGTTCGACGGTGTCGATGCGATATTTAAATGACTGTGAGCGACAGCGAAGACAGCTTTTGAATGTTACCCCGCGCACGGTGGCGCGTGCCCGTGAGCGGCCAGCGGCCGCGAGCGGCGCGCGCGCGCGAGGGAGTCAGTCGTCCGGAGCGGAGCGGAGGACGACTGACGAGGCTGGGGAGGCGTGAGGTGCGGGGCGGTGCTGTGCGGGGCGGGGTGGGACTCAAAGGGGCAGCCGTGAGGACGCCGCAGGCGACGTAAGCACCGCAGGGAGCGAACGAAGTGAGTGACTGAGGAGCGCAGCGAGCGTGCGTCGTCCTCACGGCTGGGGCTTTGGAGGTCTTCAGCACGTCGCCGACGGCGTATAAACACCCGACAGCAGCACCACTCGATCACTTATAAACAACCGATCGACCAAATTGAGACACGTACTCCCGCTATCGACCATCGCTGTACCGGTGCCGATCGCCACAGGGCCGAGATGTATCCGTAGTTGCGTATTCCAACAGGGCCAACAGATCGAAAAACGCCCGGCGATCAGAACAGGCCGGGGACGAGCACGTACGTCAGCAGCATGCCGAACAGCCCGGCGAACAGCGCGAATAGCGCCGTCGGAACGATGGCCTTCCGCAGGAGGTCACCCTCACGGCCGGTGATCCCGACGACGCCGCAGATGGCGGCGATGTTCAACACCGAGACCATGTTCCCGAGACCGCCGCCGACGTTCTGCAGGCTGACGACGATCGTCCGAGAGAGTTCGACCGTCTGGGCGGCGTCGTACTGGAGCACGCTGAAGAGGATGTTCGAGGACGTGTTGCTCCCGGTCATGAAAGAGCCGATGGCGCCGATCCACGGCGAGATGACGGGGAGCAGGCCGCCGGCACCTATCGCGAGCGCGCGGCTGAGCGCCTCCATCATGCCGAGGAGGCCGGCCGTGTTCGTCTGCGACTGGATCATCACCTGCGTCATCGACACGGCGATGATGAGCGTGAGCGCGGCGGGCGCGACCTGCTGGATCGACCGCCGCCACGCCGCACTCATCTCACTGGTGTCCATCTTGTGGAGGAGCCCGGTGAGAACCGCGATCGGGATGAACGGCATCGTTCCCGGGAGGTAGAGGTACTGGAGCGTGTACCCGAGCTCCGTCCCGAAGATCGAGTCGATGCTCACGGAGAAGCTCTGGATCCACGTGAGCACGTCGGTGCCGGCGACGGCGAGGTCGGGCCACCGCGTGACGAGCAGCGCGAGCGCGACGAGCAGGTACGGCGTCCACGCTAACAACACGGACATCTCCTTTTTCGGCTGGTCTCGAGAGATCTCGTCGAGATCGAGGCCGCCGAGCCACGTGTCGGTCCACGTCGACTCGTCGGGGAAGTCCCACTCGCGCTCGGGGACGAGAATATTTCTGTTCGCGAGCAGGAGACCGACCGCGAGCACCACGAATCCGGCGGCGATGTCGGGCAGCGCGGGGCCGATGAACCACGCGATCACCAGTTGCGTCCCGCCGGTGATAGCGCCGAGCAGGAGCGCGAACGGCGCGATGGGGAGGGTGTTCCGCACGGCGTCGCCGACGCTCCGCCCGCCGTCGGCGTCGCCGAACCAGTACGTCAGGAAGAACACACCGAGCAGCCCCCAGAACACGTACGTCACCCCCGTGATAACGCCGGTCCACGCGGAGACCATCGAGAGGAACTCGGAGACGCCCATCGAGCCCGACAGCGCCGGTTCGATGACCGCTCCGGTCCCGCCGATGACCGGTGTCCCGGCCGCGCCGAACGGCGGGTTCGGGGCGTTAAAGAAGAGGCCGAACACCGCGGCGGCCAGCGGCGGGAACCCGAGGCCGATGAAAAGCGGCGCGGCGAGCGCGCCCGGCGTGCCGAACCCCGCCGCGCCCTCGATGATGGTCATAAAGCCGAGTCCGATGAGCAGCACCTGAATGCGCCTGTCCTCTTCGATCTGTCCGAAGTACCACCTGATAGTGGCGATGGCGCCGCTCCCTTCGAGATAGTTCATCAGGAGGATGGCGCCGAAGACGATGAGGATGATGTCGACAGCCTGTAGCGCCCCGTAGACGGCTGACGCGATCAGCCAGTCAAGTTCCATACTCCAGTACGTCAAGCCGATTCCGCCGGCGAGCAGCCACCCGACCCCCATCGCGCGGGCGGCTGACCACCGAAGCCCAGCAAGCAGAACGAACGCGACGCCGATTGGGATGACGCCGACGAGCGCCAGTGAGATCACGTTTGTCATGGTTGGAGTTCTTGACCGTGTTTCGGTCTCCAACAACGAGGTATTTGTAATTTTCTTTTTCTCTGATATCAGTTACCAGAGATCGCCATACGGGACGGAGATTCAATAATGAATATACATTATATATCTGATTATGAAAGTGCGTTGAGGGAAACACCCATTAGGCTGTTGCGTAATGTCTAACTATGTCAGTCGAGCCAATCACGACCTTCGAGTCGTCCCTCGACGAGATCGATGTCGAACTCGTTCGGACGACCTCGGACCAGTTCGAGTCGGCGCTCGCCCCGCTTCTCGACGCCCCGGCGATCGGGGCTCCGCTCCCGTTCGAGGGCGTTTCGCTACCGGAGGCCGTAGAGACGAATCCGACGATATCGGACCTCGAAGGCGCGAAAACCGGCGTTACCGGCGCCGGATACGGGATCGCCGACTACGGCTCCGTGGTCATTCAGGGCGGGGCAGACGGCGAGGAGCCGGTGAGCCTCTACGCCGAGGAACACGTCGCCGTCGTCGCCGCCAGCGACGTCCTCCCGGACATGGACACGGCGTTCGACCGGCTCGCCGAGGACATCCGCAGCGGCACCGGACAGGCCATCATCGCGACCGGTCCGAGCGCCACCGCGGACATGGGCGCGCTCGTGAAGGGCGCTCACGGGCCGATGGACGTCACTGTCGTTCTTCTGGAGGACATGTAGATGAGCGTCGAAAAACGCCGGCAGAAGGCCGAACACATCCGCCATCTCCTCGACACCGAAGGTGACAGCGTCCACGAGAACACGCAGGTGTTCAACGAGGGGCGCTACGAGTCCACCGCGAAGCTCGACGACTACGAAGCCCTCAAAGACGAGGCACGCGGTATCAAGGAGGACGCCATCGAGCGCCTCCCCGAGCTTATCGACGAAGCCACCGAGGCGATCGAGGACAACGGCGGCACCGTGTACATCGCCGACGACGCCGCCGACGCGAACCAGTACATCTCCGAGGTCGTCGACGGCCGGAACGTGGTGAAATCAAAGTCGATGACCAGCGAGGAGATCGAGGTCAACGACTCGCTCGAGGCCAGCGGAGCGAACGTCTGGGAGACCGACCTCGCCGAGTTCGTCCTGCAGATCGCCGACGAGGCGCCGTCTCACATCGTCGCTCCGGCCATCCACAAGTCTCGCGAAGAGATCGCGACCTTGTTCAACGAGGTGTTCGATCCGGACGAGCCGCCCGAAACCGCGGAGGAACTGACGCACTTCGCCCGCGAGTACCTCGGCGAGAAGATCCTCGGCGCCGAGGTCGGCATGACGGGCGCGAATTTCATCACGGCCGACACCGGGACGCTCGCACTGGTCACGAGCGAGGGTAACGCCCGGAAATGCGTGCAGTCGACGGACACCCACGTCGCGGTCGCGGGCGTCGAGAAGGTCGTGCCGACCGTCGAGGACCTCCAACCGTTCGTGGAGCTCATCGGTCGGTCCGGAACCGGACAGGACATCACCTCGTACCTCTCGCTTTTCACGCCGCCGGGCGACTCGCCGACCTTCGGCGAGACTGAGCTCGAATCCGGCGACAACCGCGATTTCCACCTCGTACTCATCGACAACGGGCGCATGGAGATGCGCGAGGACGACCAGCTCCGGGAGACGCTGTACTGCATCCGGTGTTCCGCGTGCGCGAACTCCTGTGCGAACTTCCAGCACGTCGGCGGCCACGCCTTCGGCGGCGAGACGTACTCCGGCGGTATCGCCACCGGCTGGGAGGCCGGCGTCCACGGGCAGGACAGCGCCGCCGAGTTCAACGACCTCTGTACGGGGTGTAGCCGGTGTGTGAACCAATGTCCGGTGAAAATCGACATCCCGTGGATCAACACCGTCGTTCGCGACCGCATCAACCGCGGGAAGGACGGCGACCTCGACTTCCTCGTCGAGGGGCTCACTCCGGACGAAGAGCCCGGCGGCGTCGACCTGCAGAAACGCCTGTTCGGGAACTTCGACACGCTGGCGAAGCTCGGATCGGCGTTCGCGCCCCTCTCGAACTGGGTCGCACAGGCCGGCCCCGCCCGCTCGCTGATGGAGTGGACCATCGGCGTCGACAGCCGCCGCGAGCTCCCCGCGTTCGAGCGCGAGTCCCTCGTCGACTGGTTCGAAGCGCGCGGGCCGCGCGTGGGCCCCGACGAAGCGCGCCGGCAGGTCGCGCTCTACCCCGACGCCTACACGAACTACGTACGCACCGAGCGCGGCAAGGCCGCTATCCGGGTCCTCGAAGCGCTCGACGTTCGCGTCGACGTCCCGGCCGCCGGCGAGAGCGGGCGTGCCCCGCTCTCACAGGGGATGGTGGCGACCGCGCAGTCGAACGCCGAGTCCGTCTACGACGCGCTCGCGCCCGCCGTCGCCGCGGGCCGCGACGTCGTCGTCATCGAGCCGTCTGACCTCGCGATGTTCCACCGGGAGTACGAGCGGCTCCTCGACGAGGACAGCTACGAGGCGCTGAACGGGCAGAGCTACGAGATCATGGAGTACGTCTACGGGCTGTTGGAGAACGGCGCAAGCATCGACGCGCTCCCCGAGGGGGACGGCGAGGAGGTCGCCTACCACAGCCACTGTCAACAGCGCACGCTCGGGCTGGAACCCCACACGGTGGCGGTCCTCGAAGACGCCGGGTTCGACGTGGCGACCTCGGACGTGGAGTGTTGCGGAATGGCCGGGAGCTTCGGCTACAAGACCGAGTACTACGACCTGAGCATGGACGTCGGCGAGTCGCTCGCCGACCAGTTCACGACGGAGGAGACCGAGGACCGAACCGTCGTCGCCAGCGGTACGTCGTGTCTCGAACAGCTCGACGACCTGCTCACGCGCCGACCCGCACACCCGGTTCGGCTGCTCGACGGGCGCTAGTCGGCGTCCCCTCGATCAGCTCTCGAACCCTTCTTCCCACCGGAACGTCCCGTTTCGCTGGACGACCTCCCCGTCGACCTCCAGCCGCGAGTTCTCGCTCACGTCGCTGATCATGTCGACGTGGACCGCGCTGTCGTTGCCCGACTCGCCCTCGGGCAAGCAGGCGTCGTAGGCGCGTCCGACCGCGAGGTGGACCGTGTCGCCCATCTTCTCGTCGAAGAGGATCGAGTCGGTGAACCGATCGATACCGCGGTTCATCCCGATGCCGAGCTCGCCGAGCCGCCAGGCGCCCGCGTCGGTGTCGAGCACGCTCGCGAGCGCGTCCTCGCCCGTCTCCGCCGCGAAGTTGACGACCTCGCCGTCCTCGAAGACGAGGTGGACGTTCCGGACGCGGGTCGCGTCGATCGTCATCGGCACGTCGAAGAACGCCTCGCCCTCGGTGTCGTACGGGGCGGTGAACACCTCACCGCTCGGGAGGTTGTGGGAGTCGTACGCCACGGAGGCGGCGGAGTTGACCGCGGTCCGGCCCGCGATCGACATCGAGATGTCGGTGTCGGGGGCGTCGTCGCGCTCGGTGACGATCCGGACCTTCTCGCCCGCGTCGAGGGCCTCTTTCATCGCCGCCATCTCGTCGGCGAGCGCCTCCCAGTCGCGGAGGACGGCGTCGTAGACGAACTCCTGGTACTCCTCGTAGGCCATCCCGGCCTGCTGGGCGAGCGAGCGTGTAGGGTGGACCGTCGACACCCAGTCGGTGTCCATCCGCGCCTCGCGCGCGCCCCGCCGCGCTTTCGCGTACGCCTGCCGCGTCTCGCTCGACACGTCCGCGGTCGCGGTGGTGTTGCGCCCGCCGCCGATCCGGAGGTAGGCGTCCGCGGCCTCGAACAGCGCGCGCTCGACGGCCGGGTCGGCGTCGAAGTCGCGATCGCCTCGTTCGTGCCCTTTTAAATACGCCCGAGAGAGCTCCGCCGACCCGTACAGCGTCGTGACGTTCGCACCGCGCTCGCCGAGCGCCTCGGCGACCGCGACGCCCAGCTCGTGGGCGTCCTCGGCGACGCTCACGACGACGTCGTCACCGGCCTCGACCCGCGCGCTCCAGTCGACGAGCACGTCGGCGTGCTCGCGTACGCGTTCGTCCATGTCGAGGGATTTCGGTTACTCGGTGAAAACTCCACCTCGTCTCGTCCGTCGCCGTCGTCAGCGAAACCTGCCCCGGTGCCGGTCGCTTATGTGTGCAGACCCGCTGAGATAGGGTATGAACGAGGAGTCACCCGCGGACAGACGCTCTCCCGTCGGCGAGCCCGTCGTCCGGTCGGACCCGGCCGTCACCGGCGAGCGCGCCACCGAGGCAGTCGGGTTCGACCCCGACGACCCCGACAGCGTCGCCGAGGCGGCCGAGACGGTCGCCCGATTCGCGGCCGGCGACGTCGGCGACGACGACCACGTGTTAATGCTCCGGGGGGCAGCGGCCTGCGCCGCGCTCGTCCGCGGCGTCGGTTCTTATAAGGCGGCCGCCGAACGCGCGGGTGACGACGTCTCAGTAGCGTTCATCCGCAAGTGGGCCCGCGTCCACGACCTCCCGCAGGCGATCCGCAGGCAGGTCGCGAGCGGGCAGATCGCGCCGAGCGCGGCGAAGCACGTCGCGCGCCTCGGCGGCACCGACCGCTATCTGCTGGCGTGGGCGGCCATCGACGGCGACCTCACAGTCCGAGAGATACGCTCCGTCGCCTCCGCCGTCAACGACGGGAGTGACGTCGAGACCGCGGTTCGCGAGACCGGCGTCGAACTCGGTCACGTCGGGATCCGGCTCCCGGTCGACGCCTACGTGGAACTCAGGCGCCGCGCCTCGAACCAGAACGTCGAGCCCGGCGCCCTCGTCGCCGAGGCGCTCGACGACTACTTCTTCGAGTCGGACGCAGCGTAGCCCGCCGCGAACCGGGTGACTGTGTTCGCGATCGCCTCTCGTCCGCGCTCGACCTCGTTCCACGCGATCGTCTCGTCCGGGTAGTGCGCCTCCGTGATGCTCCCAGGGCCCAGCAGAACCGTCGGGATCCCCGCCGCGACGTAGTGCCGAGAATCGGCGCCGTAGGTCGCGCCCGTCGGCTCCGGGTCCGACAGTCCCGCGTCGACGAGCCCCGCTCGCGCGGCCGTCACGATCGGCTCGTCGACGGCGATCTCCGCGGGCTCAAACTGCACCGAGAACCGCTCGAACGTCGGCGGCTGCTCGCGCAGCCACGGGTCGTCCGCGATCGCGTCGTCCAGTCGCTCGCGGAACGTCTCCTCCACCTCGGCGACCGTCTCGCCCGGTGCCACGCCGATCCGGAACTCCGCGGTCAGCGTTGCCGGCACCGTCGACGCCCACGAGCCGGCCTCGACTCGTCCGCAGACGACGGGCCACGGCACCGGGAACTCGCCGTACAGGGGGTGGTCGACCGCCGCGCCGCGCTCCGTCTCCAGATCGCTGAACGCCTCGCGGATCGCCTCGAACCGCGGGAGCACGTCCTCGCCGCGCCAGCGCGTGGCGGCGTGGGCGCTCCGCCCGGTCACCTCCAGCCGCGCCATCAGCGACCCCTCGCAGGCGACCACGGGGCGCAGCTCGGTCGGCTCCGCGACGATCGCGGCGTCGCGCTCAAACGGGTACGGGTTCGAGAGCGCAGCGGTGGCCGCGCCGTACCCGCCGTCCTCCTCGCCGGCGACCGCCTCGACGACGACGCGGAGCCCCCCGTCCGGGAGGTCGACCACGCCGGCGTCGACCGTCTCCCGCACGTCGAGCGCCGCGCCGACGCACGCCGCGACCCCCGACTTCATGTCCGCGGCGCCGCGGGCGGTGAGAGTCTCGGTGTCGTCGTCTCCGCCCTCGTGTTCGCTCGCCGTCTCTCCCGCTCCCCAGATCGGCTCGAACGGGTCGCTCGACCACTCTTCGGGCTCGGCCGGGACCACGTCGATGTGGCCGTTCAACACGACAGTGGGAGCGTCGTTTTCGGGGGTTTCGTCGGCCCCGCCGAGCGCCAGCACGCCGGCGACGCTTCGTCGGCCAGCCACGTCCCGCTCGTCGAGGTCGTCCGGGAAGGAGGGGTGGCCGGCGAGGAGATCCGGGTCGGCGTCCCAGGCGTTCGTCTCGAACCCCAGCGCGTCGAGTTCGGCCTCGACGAAGTCGGCTGCGGCCGCCTCCTCGCCGGCCGTCGAGGCGAACCGGCAGAGGGCGGCGGCGAACGCGCGCATGTCGAAGTCCATGCGGTCGGCGACGGCGCCCCCCGGGAAACCGTTTCGGGTCGGCGGGCGACCCGCTCGCCGCACGCGGTTTCTAAACGTTTATCCGTCGTCTCGTCCTACTAATTCGTGTCTGGGCCGGTAGCTCAGTTAGGGAGAGCGTCCGGCTTTTAACCGGACGGTCGGGGGTTCGAATCCCTCCCGGCCCGTGCACCGAACCGCCGAGCGACAGCGAGGCGGTGAGGGAACCGGTCGGGAGGGATTCGAACCCTGCCAGAGGCAGCCCGCGCAGCGAACGGAGTGAGCGAGCAGGAACCTCTGGCTCCGGTTCGAATCCCGTCGTATCCGTCCCTTAACCTCGTTCGATCACGGGCGCGATCGGCTCTACAGATAAGCAAGGCGAGTGCCTCGGGGCTTGACCCCGAGGCGGTTCACGCTCGCGTCGATCGCGTGGATCCCTCCCAGCCCGTACTCTTCGGGGCGAGCACCACCGCGAGCGGCGGTGCCGTGCTGCGGGAGGGTTTAAACCAGCGAGTAGGCGGCTCCGGTCCGCGATCGCGTCGCTCGCGCAGAGCCCGGGGCGCTCGCGCTCTCACACCGGTCGCTCGCGGGCGCGAAAAAACGGAGAATGCGGGTGGTCGAACGGGGCTGTTCAGTCGTTGCGACGCGTCGCGAGCAGCGCGGCCGCGACGAGCGCGACGAGCGCGACGAGCGGGCCGAAGCCGGGGATACCGTCGCCGGTACCGCCGTCTCCGCCGTCTCCGCCGTCTCCGCCGTCGCCGGCGGTATCGTCACCAGTGTCGTCACCGGTATCGTCACCAGCGCCGTCACCAGTGTCGTCACCAGCGTCGTCGCCGGTGTCGTCACCAGCGTCGTCGCCGGTGTCGTCACCAGTGTCGTCACCAGCGTCGTCGCCGGTGTCGTCGCCGGTATCGTCGCCAGTGCCGTCACCGGTACCGTCACCGGTGTCGTCACCAGTGTCGTCACCGGTACCGTCGCCGGTGCCAGCACCGCCGCCGCCACCGCCGCCGGTTCCGCCATCGGAGCCGTCGGAGCCGTCAGCGCCGTCACCGCCGTCGGAGCCATCGCCGCCGTCGGAGCCGTCACCGCCGTCGGAGCCGTCACCGCCGTCGGCGCTGGTCTGGAAGTTCACCTCAGTCGAGGCGCCGGACTCCCAGGTCTCGTCTTGGCTCTGGTCACTGACGCTGATCGTCACGGTGTCGTCGTTCGATAGCTGATCGCCGGTGACGTCGACGCCGTAGTCGCCGTCGGCGTTGGTCGTCGTGGTCGCGATCTCGTCGCCGTCGTAGGTCACGGTGACCGTCGCGTCGGCGATGCCGTTCCCGCTACTGTCGGTGACCTGTCCGAAGTAGCGGTGCGGTGTTTGCGGCGGGTTGTCGCTCTGGGCGACGGCCAGTCCCGGCGCGGCCGCTCCGATCACCATCAGCGCGACGATGGCGACAACGAGCGCCCTAGCCACCTGTGCCTGTCGTAATGTATTGAGTGTCATCGTTTCTTAGCTCACAATAAATGAGAGTGCGAAAGGGTGGTTATGGAGCGTTACGTGGCAGTGGTACCGTCAGCTCGGACCACGTCGCCGGTGTCACCGTCGGAAGCCTGCTGAACGAAGTACACGTCTAGGTCCGCGCCATTCTGTCCAGTGGCAACATTGGTAGCGGAGAACGTTTCACCGGCGTTCAGCGCGGTACTACTCCCGCTAGCGTAGACGTTTTCAGCCGAAGCGCCGTTACCAGCTATCACGTCACTCGCAGTGGGCGCATCAGCATCGTTACCGCTGACAATAACATAGTGGATAGTACCTCCTTCAGTGGAGCTAGCATCCGCTGAGATATCGATCTGGCCTGAGGTCTCATCACCACTCAGACTGGCAGTAGCTGAGGTGGCGTCAGGCGTTGTGTCGACGGTGAACGTGGACGAGAACTGGGCCGAGTTCGCAACGCTGTCATCGGCGTTCACGGTGACGGTAATCGTCTCGTCAGAGGCGTACCCACCGTCAGGTGCGGTGACAGTGAGAGTAGTACCGGAGTAGTCCACCTTGGCAGATCCACTCACAGTAGCACTATCGAGAATGGTACCACTGGTCGTACCCGAAGTGCTGACCGTGATGGAGCTTGCATCAACGCCAGAGGTGGCGTCCGAGATGTCGACCGTGTACGTCTGCGACGCATCCGTCACAGTCGTTTGGTCAGCCGGAGTCGGACTACTGATCGCCGGCGCGATCGTGTCAACGGTGAACGTGGACGAGAACTTGGTTGCGGAGTTCCCGGCGTTGTCATCCGCGTTCACTGTCACACTAATCTGGCCGTCAGTGTACCCACCGCTGGGTGCGTTGACCGTGAGAGTACTCGTTCCAGCGTCGTAGCTGACTCTGGCATTATCGGTGCCAACCGAACTAAGTCCATCACTGGTACTGACCGTGATGGAGCTTGCATCAACGCCAGAGGTGGCGTCCGAGATGTCGACCGAGTACGTCTGCGACGCATCCGTCACAGTCGTTTGGTCAGCCGGAGTTGGACTCTCAATTGTCGGTGCGGTCCCGTCAACAGTCGCGGTCACGGTTCTCTCAGATGTGTCACCGACAATGTCCGTGACAGTGATCGTACCGAGAGTGGTCGTACCACTCTCACCAGTTGTGTCGATATCGACGTCAGCGGTGTACGTACCGGTTCCGTCGTCGGTGAGCGTTGCAGTAGTGGTGTCAACCGAGGAGTCGAACTCCACTGTGTCGACACCGTCAACGTCGTCGGCGTCGATCGCCAGACTGACCGTTTCAGTGTTCGCAGCGGCAACAACATCGGCAGTGCCAGCGGAACCCGTCACGGACAGGCCCGACAGCACCGGGCTACCGTCGAACGGCGTCGCCGCGTAGTTGTCGGTCTGGTCGGCGTGGAGCCAGTAGCCTTCGCCGGGCTGGAACTGCGCGACCGGCCCGTAGCTACCGTCGGACTCCTCGCCGAGGACCTGTGCCGCATCGTAGGTCGCAGCGTCGAGTTCCATCAGGGCCGTACCGCGGTCCTGCGGAGCTTCCTGGAAGTGACCGATGAGGTTCCATCCCTCTTCGATGTGCTCGTCGGTCATCGGCGCGACGCCGCCTTCGACGGCGCCGGGCTTGTTGTACGCCTGCACCGCGATCTCGTCCGCGGCGCTCATCGTGAAGACGTAACCCTGACCGCCTTCGAGGTTCTGCAGGTCGCTGGTGTCGTCGCCGGGCGTGTACCCGGTCCAGCTCCCGTCGTCCCACGCGTAGACGGTCTCGACGTGCTCGGTGTTGAGGTCCGAGAGCGCGACCGTTCCGGTTTCCGCGGGCACGGAGACGAGGTTCTGTCCTTCGGAGAGCTGGAGGTCGACCGTGTCGACCATCCGCGTGATCTCTCCGTCGTTCGTCTCTGCGGCGTCACCGTCGTCGACATCGAACTCCTCAGCGATGGTTCCGTCAGCGTAGCTGACATTCAGACCATCGCCGGTCTGGAGCACGTCGTTGAACTCGACGACGACTTCGCCGTCGGAGCCATCAACATCGATACCGTCATTGACGGCCGTTCCGTCACTTGCGGTGATTCCTTCGACAGTTCCTTCGTTCACGTTCACGGGCTCGCTGAACTGCACGCGAACCTGCGTCCGACCGTCGGTACCGACACCGGAGATGTCGGCGTCCGTGATGGTCGGCGTGTTGTTGTCGATAGTGAACAGGCTCGAGGTCGCACCGAGATCCCGCGTCTGGGTCGCGGAGCTGACCTCGTTAACCGTAACCTGGTACTGTCCGTCGCGGAGGCTGCTCGGCATAGACGCCGTGTAGACGTAGGTACCGGGGCTAGTCTCTCCAACATACGTGAAGTCGCCGCCTTCGCCAATGCCGGAGACGTCGACGGTCTCATCGCTGAAGTGCGCATCAGTGTCCGCGACTGTCGCGCTGAGCGAGTTGAGTTTGGAGTTGACCTTCAGCGCGATTATCGTGGGGTTGTCGGCGGTTGGTTCATCTTCAGTTCCGACTGCCACTCCGTAATCAATCTCCTTGACAGCAACGACTTTCACTTCCGTCGTTGCCGTGAATCCGTTCGCAGTTGCCGACAGCGTGACGGTATCTCCGTCGTTGTAGTCGTCAGCGTCGAACTGGAGTTCGGAACCGCTTACTTCGGTAAAGCCACTACCATCGTCGATTTGGTACGTGACGTCAGCGTCCGCAGGCGTCGCGAAGACGTCCGTCGAGAGGTTGAACTGACCGTCAACCTCGTACGCATCACCGGTCGTACCAGCGAGGTACGGCTGCTGCACGTCGACAGCCTGCTGGTTGTCGAGCGTGAAGGTCGCGGTGTCCGTGTCGCTGTTGGCCGGGTTCGCGTCATCGTCGACCGAGACGCGAAGCGTGTGGGTACCGTCCGGAAGACCCGTTGTATCGATATCTCGCGCATCAGTGAGAGTGCCAATCGTGAAGACCGAATTGGGATCCTCACCGACTAAGACCTCGACCGTGGAACTAGCCGTGTCACTGGTCGTAACAAGCGACGTGAAGTTCACGTAGCCACCGAGATCCTGACCGGGACTCTCGACGTTAACGGTCGGTCCGTCAGTGTCGATGTTGAACGTCGCTTCACTCTCACCACTGGCCGGATCCGTGAGTTCGTTTCCGACGTCATCCTGGGCCGCCGTAACGTTCACGTACGGCAGCGTGGTCGTCATGTTCTCGATCCCGTCGTAGTTACCTGACGAGAGGTCAAGCGTTCCGTAGTAGCGAGTGTTGTCCGCGTCGTACGCGAAGTTGTCGACCGTTTCGATCTGGTTCCCATCGACGTTGACCGCAGCTTCGATAGTGCTCGGATCGACGTCCTGCTGGCCGACTGTGCCATCATTCGCGAACGTCACGTTGACGTACGCGGTTTCAGTGGACTCACGAACGTTGTCGACAGTAACTCCCGTAGCATCGGGTCCGGTGTTGTCGACATAGAATGTGTACGTCTTGTCTGTGATGCTAAGTCCGGCACTGTCGTCAGCGTTCACTGTAACAGTGTATGGACCTTCATTAGAGAAGGATGGCACGGTCTCGCCGCCGTCCGGCGTCACCGAGAACGTGTTCGAACTATTCGTGTACTGACTGTCGGTGTACACGAAGGACTTGTCGTAAGTGCTCGGACCCTCAATTTGGAGCAAAACGGTACTATCGTCGATCTCGTTGCTCGAGCTGAGCGTTACCTCGACGGTTTCGTTCTCATTGCCAGTGACGTAATCGTCTCCGTCACTAAGCGAATACGGAGCGTTCGGAAGATCGAACGTGGACGTCGGTCCGTTGGTGTCGACTTCGAAGCTGTAACTGACTTCGTTGGAGTTCCCGACAGCATCAGTCGCCGAAACAGTCACCCCAACGGTGCCATCCTGAAGCTCGGGGATGTTCGAATCACCTGGATTAATGGTAAGGGTACCAGTTCCTGTGTCATAATCGACGCCGTCAGGGTCCGTTGAATCAGGATTGATTTCGTACGTGTTGGTATTCCCGTTATTGTTAACATTCACTGACAGCTGGAGCGAAGTGTTATCTGCAACCGAGTCAGAAATGGTAAGCTTGATCGACTGGGTTGCAGTTCCCACAACATCGCCATCAGCGGGCGTGTCTGGTGAGATTTCAGGACCAGTACCATCGATAGTGAGCGTGCCAGTGTTGACAACTGCATCACTGTAGGACTGGCCGCCCTCTGCAATGTGGATCTGGAATTGGTCTCCATCTTCCAATCCGAGATCAGCAACAGGATCGAAGGTCGCATCCCAACTCCCACTGTCACTTATCGCTGTAGACGAAATCTGGGAACTTCCATTAACAGTTTGGGTGGTTTCGTTGATCGCAAGGATATACAGCGAGTTTCCATCTGTATATGCGTTAATTCCACTAACTGTGGCATCCGTCCCTGGCTGAACAACATTTTCATTCAGGCTTCCGCCTGTAACTGCCGCGGCAGCACTCCCAGCAAGCGCCATGGAACCTCCGAAGATAGAGATTACCATGATCGCCGCCAAGAGCACGGCGCGTGCCTTGTTGCGTGTGTCGTCGTGTATCATTTCGTGTTTGTGTTTGTCGTCTGTCGTCTGTCGGTCGTCGCACGATACGTCCGGGTCGTTCGGGTCACGACTGATACGTCGCGGCCGTCGATCCCTCGTGTCATTACTCTAAGTCGTAGTAGTCCACGAGGACTTCCTCGAGCTTCTCGGAGACGTTCGCCCCGTCCGCGACCGCGTCGGAGCGAACCTCCCGCCAGACCTCGCGATCTAACTCGATCGTCGTCCGCGTCAGGTCCGCGATGTCGTCCCCGTTGGTGTCCTCTGTCATCGCCACTGATCCTCAATCACCTCGCTCTGTACCGCTCTGTCAAGTTGTAGTTGGCACTTCACGTTACAGTTGTCACTTTGCTAAGCTAACCACTCATATCTACCGTCAGTATATAGGGACAGTATAACCAGCAGTAAGGCCCTGTTAACACCCGAATAACGCGTTTTTGCCCCGCTGGACGCCGATCGAACCTCCCGACGATCGCCGCCCCGAAACCGCCGACCCGCGATCGAGGCCCCGCGGATCGACGCGCCGACCAGCTCACTCGCCCCGCGGCGCTACGCGTCCGCCATCGAGTCCACGCGTCGGGCCACGGCCGCGCCCGTCGGCGTGAGCTCGTACGACTGAGACCGCGGCTTTGAACCGTGTGTCCGCACGTAGCCGGTCTCCGCGAGCGTGACTAGTCGCGTGCGCACGTACGGGCGCGACCGACCGAGTCGCCGCGCGACCGCCGCCGCGTTGCCGCCCCCGTCCTCCGAGAGACACCGTAACACGATCAGATCGAACGCGTTCGCGATCGGTATCACGTGCCACAGTATATACTACCGGTATATACAACATCTGGTTTCACTATCAGGAGTCGACGGGCGCTGGCGCGCCCCCGCGACACCCGATCGGGGCGCCGCTCGGATCGAACCCTCCGGCGGACACCCTTCTCTCGCGTTCCACTCTCGGTCCGCAGAACGGTTCAGCGTCGACGTGTCGCCTCTTCTGCACACCGCAACCGCACGCTCCAACCGCACACCGCAACCGCGCCGCCGCCAGTCCCGACCTACTCCCGAGCTGCCAGCTTCCGATCGATCAGCGCCTCGAAGTCGACGTCGTCGGCCTCGTACTCCTCCCGGTGACGCGCCGCGATCCGCCCCAAGTCGGTGATCTCGTAGAGCCCGCTGTTCGGCGCCGGCCCAACGCGATTGAGCAGCTCGTAGTCGGCCAACACCGGCAGCCGCGTGTTGACGTATGACCGATTCTTGTCGAGATGGGCCGCGATGTTAATCGCGTTGTTACGTCTCCCGTTAGAAAGGATCTGCAAGATCTCGAAATCGGTCGGTACAGTCAGACGCATCATCGAAAGAATAGACTCGATGCATATATAACCTTCTAGAGTTCTCGCCGAAAAATATACAACAAAACGACACGTCTCAGGTGTCTTCGTCCGAAACGAGTTCGCGGGCGACTCGTAAATCTTCGAGCGCCCGCTCGTGGTGGTCGATCGCCTGCGAGAGACAGTGCTTCACGTTCTGTCTGTCGAGGTCGAACTCGTCGTGGGTCACATACAACAGGTATTGTTCGAGTGACGTGTTCGTGTTCGACTGCGCGCTCATGAGGGACTTGATCACGGCCCAATCCAGCTCCGGCTCCGTCTCCTCGCTGATAGTCATCTGCAGATCACCGTTTTGCGCCGCCTTGTCACCCATCGTGTTAGATATAATAACGATATCATAAATAGTTTTTGGAAATTCATTATTATTAAGGTATCTCGCAAAAACAACGGTATCGTCCACCTCACGTTGAGGTCATGGCGGCCGTGTACGGAGCCGATGAGGGGAGGGGTACGGGTTCATCGGACCCGCCCGGATCCGGTTCAAGCCGCTGGGTTGTGACCGTATGCGCTCGTGATCTGCGCTGGCACGTCGAGAGGCTTGAACCGACCTCATTTCACGGATACCAGTAGTATCTATTTTCACATTAATCTTCTCCTAGCATCAACGTTCGGTCGATAGTCAGGATGGGCCAGCGCACACTGGTCGTTCCACGATCCTCGTCAGATACTATTAGTAGATACCGAACCAAATTATTAGTAGATCGACCATAGTAACGTGTGTAATATGCATATGCACCGACTGGCTACCGCGTACACGCGTTCCCGGCCCGACCGATGAGACGAGAGGAGTTGCGGTCGCTCGTGACAACGGGTAGTGCTCTTTCGGCGGAGGACAGGGCCGGTGTCCATCGACACGTCCGATTCGTTCTCCTCGTCGCACTGCTCGTCATCACCACGGCTATCGTCGCGAGCACCGTTTTATAGGGACTGTACCGCTCAAACGGATGGGGTACCGATGCGTACCCGTCTACCCCAGTCGCGGTCCGACTTTCTCGTTCGAGTCCGACTTGTCTGCTTGTGCGTGGTTCCGACTGACCCGTGCTTCACCACTTGCGAGGGTCTCGTAGACCTGTACTGTCACCGCAAGCGATACTACAACCGACACCGCGATCAGCACCGCAGCCAGGGCCGCCGCTCACAAACGTGAAAACCGGAGAGAAAGCGCACGCCGCCTCGCCGTTTGGATAGCGAGGCGCGTTCCGGGATCAGTACCCGAGCTGTTCACGCACGAGGACGACCGTCGTCCGGCCCTCCTCGGTCTCGCGGCGGTAGATGAGCTGTTTGGCGATCGACGACTCGACGCCGTACGCCTCCTGTGCGCGCTCGTTCTCCAGCGGGTAGGCGACCGACTCCAGCCGGTCGAGCGCGTCCGACAGCGTCGGGACGATCTTGTTCGTCCCCGTGACGATGACCACGTTGCCGGCGGCGAACGGGTACGCCCCGATCCGGCTACCGGAGAGGTCGGCGGCGACGAGCTCGCCCGTCTGCGCGACCGCGTTGATGCCGCCGAGGAAGTAGTCGGCCGTCTGCGACTCCCGCCGCGCGGTCTGTCGCTCGGCGTCGTCGTCGATGCTCCAGATCTGGTCGGGGATACTTTCCCACTCGTGGTCGCCGTCGCTGAGATACTCGTCAAAGTCGATCTCTTCGAGGGTCGTCGAGTGACCGTTCATCACGGAGGCCTCCGCGGGGATCTGCGACTGTACCGCGTCGAGCGCCTCGTCGGCCGAGTCGACGACGACGACCTCGAAGCCGCGCTCCTCGAGGTTCGCGACCGTCTTCTCGACGGTCTCGTCGTCTGCCGGCTGGTCAAGCGCCTCGTCGATCTCGGTGTCGTCTGCGTAGTCCGCTTTCTGCTGTGGCATTATGTGTCAAAGTGAACGGGTCGCGCCGCATCGTGCACGTTTGCGACGAGCCCGCCCAGTTGCTAGAATGCAGGCGCGGACGACACTTAACGACTCGCGAACACCCGTGTCGGGTGGTTACATCGGTGTTATCGTCGTGTCGGCGGAGCGACCGCTCATCCGTCGAACCGCGAGCCGACGGCTACGCGATCGGTCGTCGATAAAAAGTGCGTGTCGTCGAGGCCCGAAACGGGCGCGCGACGGTCGGTCGGCGGGTCGGTCCAGCGAAGCGGTTGCGGTCGGTGGGGGGTGAGTGTGTCCTCTCCGAACTCTACATCGCGCCGCCCATACCGCCCATGCCGCCCATGCCGCCCATGCCGCCGGGCGCGCCGCCGGGGCCGCCCTCGTCGCCGCCGTCGTCGGAGCCGCCGCCCTTGAGGTCGCCGGCCGCGATGACGTCGTCGATGCGGAGGATCATGACGGCTGCCTCGGTCGCAGACTCGATGGCCTGGGTCTTGACGCGGAGCGGCTCCACGACGCCCTCGGCCTCCATGTCGATCACGTCGCCCGTGTAGGCGTCGAGACCGGCGCCGAACTCGCCGCCGTCGTGGCGGGAGCGGAGGTCGACCAGCGAGTCGATGGGGTCGAGACCGGCGTTCTCGGCGAGAGTGCGCGGGATGACTTCCAGCGCGTCGGCGAACGCCTCGACGGCGAGCTGCTCGCGGCCGCCGACGGAGTCGGCGAAGTCGCGGAGCTGCAGCGCGAGCTCGGCCTCGGGGGCGCCGCCGCCGGGCAGGACCTGCCCGTCGAGCAGCGTCGTGCGGACGACGCCGAGCGAGTCCTCGATGGCGCGCTCGACCTCGTCGACGACGTGTTCGGTGCCGCCGCGGAGGATGAGGGTGACGGACTTGGCCTCTTCGACGTCCTCGACGAAGATGCGCTCGTCGCCGCCGATGTCCTTCTGGGCGACGGAGCCGGCGAAGCCGAGGTCGTCCGTCTCGATGTCGTCGAGATTGGAGACGACGCGGCCGCCGGTCGCGCGGGCGAGGCGCTTGAGGTCGTCGGACTTCGCGCGGCGGACGGCGAGGATGCCTTCCTGCGCGAGGTAGTGCTGGGCCATGTCGTCGATGCCGTCACCGACGAAGACAACGTCGGCGCCGATGTCGACGAGGTGGTCGACCATCTCGCGGAGCTGCTCTTCTTCCTGGTCGAGGAACTGTTGGAGCTGGTCGGGGTCCGTGACGTTGACTTCGGCGTCGATCTCCGTCTCTTTCACTTCGATGGCGCCGTCGAACAGCGCCACGTCGGCGTCCTCGACCGCGAAGGGCATGTTCTCGTCGACGCGCTCTTTGTCGACGATGACGCCCTCGACGAGCTCGGACTGGTCGATCGAGCTGCCGACAACCTTCTCAACGGAGACGTTGTCCGTGTCGATGCTGTCGTCGTCCTGAACCGCGAGGACGGAGTCGACGACGAGCTCGGCGAGCAGGTCCTTGGAGTTCTCGGCGCCTTTACCCGTCATCGCCGTCTCGGCGATCTGGACGAGCGTGTCGCGGTCGTCCGGGGAGACGTCGATGGCGTCCTCTTCGAGGATTTCCTTGGCTTTCTCGGAGGCCTGACGGTACCCCTGTGCGAGCGTGGTCGCGTGGATATCCTGATCGAGGAGTTCCTCGGCCTGATCGAGGAGCTCACCGGCGACGACGACAGCGGAGGTGGTGCCGTCACCGACCTCCTCTTCCTGCGTCTCGGAGACCTCGACGATCATGTTGGCCGCCGGGTGGTCGATGTCCATCTCCTTCAGGATGGTGACGCCGTCGTTCGTGACGACGACGGACCCGCCGGAGTCGACGAGCATCTTGTCCATCCCTTTCGGGCCGAGCGTGGTGCGGACGGACTCCGCGACCGCCTTGCCGGCCGTGATATTCATGTTCTGAGCGTCCTTTCCGGAGGTACGCTGTGACTCCTCGGAAAGTACGATCATGGGCTGATTGCCCATCCGCTGGCGCTGTGACATTACAACCATTGATTGTTTGTGATTCTATATAAACCCTTTGCTCGGTCCGTGCGAAAACGCAACACGGTGGGGAGTACCGGGCAGTATGAGGAACGTTCACACGGGCCTTTTTATATAACTCCAGATCTAGCGTTGAGAGCTCAAGTATTTATAAATGAACTCCAGTGGCGCGCCTTCGAGCGCCCGAAGGACGACGAAGAGCCCGCGAGGTCGCCGGCGGCAGAGTCGCCGGCTGCCAGCGGGACCGTCGGTCCCTCGTTGGAGTCGGACGGGCGCATAGCGCCTCGCGACTGGGGCTTTGGCCGAGTTCACCGCACCACCGATAACGGCCATTTATAAACGAACAACGACGGCGACGTCGACGACGACTCCAAGAGACCTGTTCGATCACTTTGGCGCATTAAAGTTCACGTCGTCGTCGAGCTCGTTCGACTTCCGCTCTAAGTACGAGTACACCGCACCGTGCGGGGCTCCGTCCAGCAGCATCCCGACCGCCCGGCGGACGACTTCGAGCTCCTCTGGCTGGCCGACAGCGCCCACGGTCGAGCCGTAGACGACGACGTTCGCGCCCGACAGTTCCTCCATGAGCTCCCGAGTGCGGCCGTTCTCACCGATAATTCGGCCCTTCTTGCGCTGGAGGTCGTTGTCGTTGCGGGTGTGCTCGGAAAGATCGATCAGGTCGAGCGTCCGGAGGTCGTGATCGAGGATCGACAGCGCGGTCTCCGGCTTGAAGCCCCGTCCGATCGCCTTGATAATGTCCGGGGCCACCAACGCGGCGACCGGGTCGTCGCGCTCCTCGATAGCGACGCTGCCCGACTCCGAGTCGATGTCGAGTCGAACGTTCGCCTGCTCCTCTATCTCCCGCATCGTCTCGCCGCCGGCGCCGATGACGACGCCGATACGGTCCTGCGGAACCGTCACGTGTTGCATACGGCGAATACCCGTCCAAGCCTTTTAAACATGTTCCGGCGCGAACGGCGTGGGGCCGCGTGACGGTGTTCTTCGGGGGCTTGACGACGAGATCACCGGGATCTACGCGTCGGAGTCCGCGGTCGACTCGGGCTCTAGCTCCCCGTCCGACTCCGCCTCCGTCACGTACTCGTAGAGGTCGTCGGGGTCGACGTCGATCCCCTCTCGGGTGAAAAAGGTCGCCACGTTCTCGCAGTCGCGCTCTAAGAACTCCCCGGCGTTCGGATGGTGGACCGTCACGGCCTGTCCCATGTCGATGATCACCAGCTCGCCCTCGTGGATGATCATGTTGTACTCCGAGAGGTCGCCGTGGATCAGCCCGGCACGGAAGAGCCGACGCATGTACTCGCGGACGACCTCGTAGGCGGTCTCAGGGTTTTCCACGTCGACCTCGTTCAGTCGCCGAGCGCGGTCCTCAGCGTGCCCGACCAGCTCCATCACGAGGACGTTCCGCTGGACCGCGATCGGCTCGGGCACCCGAACGCCGGCCTTGCGCGCGCGTTCGAGGTTCGCGAACTCCTTGCGGGTCCACGCCAACACGACCGCCTTCTTGTCGCTCGCGATCCCGTCGAACCGCGGGTCGCCCTCGAGGTAGTCGCGCATCTGCCGGAAGTTCGAGGAGTTGATCCGGTACACCTTCACGGCGACCTCGCGCTCCGGATGGACGCCCTCGGGACCGCCTCCGGCCGCGGCCGAGCCCGGTTCCGGCCGCTCGCCCGCCTGCCCGCCGAGCGCCTCGAAGACGCTCGCTTCCTTTCCGGTCGACACCGGGCCGCCAAAGGCGTCGACGTAGCCGTCCTGCACGAGCTTGTACACCGCCGCCAGCGTCGCGTCGTCGAACACCGACTCCTGCAGTTTGAACTGCTCTGTGTTTTTGATCCGCTTGCGGAACTCGTCGAACTCCCGGTCCTGCTTGCGGGCGATCCGGTCCGCCTCCGTGTCGGAGACGTCCAGCTGTTCCCACTCGTCGCCGGGCTGCTCGTCGGGCTCTAGCAGGACGAACTCCTCGCTCATTCGCCTAACGGTTCGACGCCACGAGGGATAAGCGAGGGGGTCCGGGGGCGCCCGCGCTCCGCGCTCAGGTCACAGCACGTCGATCGCGTCCTCGACCGGCATGTGTCCGTCTCGAACCGCCTCCAGAATCTCCCGGCGCTCCTCCGTTTCCGGATCGACTCCGCCTCCGCCGTCCCCACCGTCGGCACCGATCTCGGCGAGCGTCACCTTCTCGGTCTCGCCGACGAACTCGGGGAAGTCGGTCCCCTCAGCCAGCGCGGTCTCCTTTTTTACCCGATACGACCCGGCGTCGGTGGTGTACAGGTCGCCGGGGTGGAAGAAGTACCAGTCCTCGCGGTCGAACCGCACCGCGATCCGCGCTTTCGCGCCGAAGTTTCGCGCGAAGAAGAGCAGCGCCTCCACCTCCTCGCCGGTGAGGTAGATCGGGTCGCCCGCGCTCGATTTCGCCTCGATCGCGTAGAACGTCTCGCCGTCGCCCGCGAGCACGTCTGGCAGCTCCCGTTCCGTCGCGGCGCCACTGGCCGGCGCGCGCATCACGGCGAATCCGGCGTCGTCGAGGGCGTTCACCAGCTCGCGCTCGCGGCGGTCGCCCTTCCGGTTAGCGGACACGGTCGTCGTCCCCCGGTTCGGTCATGCCCGTCGTAGACGCGAGCCGGTCAAAAGGGCGGCGGGTCGAGGCGGGCCGCGTCATCCCCGACGCCGCTCCGTGTTCCGTCATCCCCGAAGCCGCCACCACAGCGACCGGATCCGGTACCCCAGCGAGTCGCGTTCGTACCCGTTCCACCCGCTCATCCCGCCCGCGAGCGTCGACGCGTCGTAGCCGGCCTCGTCGAGGACGCTCGTCGCTTGCTTGGCGACGATTCCCATCTTGCAGACGGTGACGATCTCTCGGTCGTCCGGGAGGTCGTCGAGCCGGCTCCGGAGGACCGACTCGTCGCCGCTCCGGAGGTCGTCGTACACGGGCACGTTTCGGCTCGCGTCGATCGCGCCGTCCTCGTACGCCGACTCGGGACGAATGTCCAACAGGAACGGCTCGTCGTCGGTTCCGAGGCGCTCGGCCAACTCGTCGGGGAGCATACGACCCATCGACGGAAGGTTTGTCTCGTCGCACAAATCCCTGCCGCTCGCGGTCGCCGCCGCGGTGACGGCTCACTCCCGCAGCCGCTCCGCGTGTTCGACGACGACCCGGCCCAGCCGCTCGGTGCGATCCCGGAGGTCGTCGTCGGTGACCCGCGGATCCTCGCCGGGCTCGACGCGCCCCGACGCACCCTCGATCCCGACCTCGTGGGGAACCGTCCACGCGTGGACGTTCCGGAACGTCGACCGGAGGTGTTCGAGCGCCCCGCCGTACGATCCCCCGCCGGCGGTCGCGAGGAGTCCGACCGCGGTGTTCTCGTACTCGTCGAAGCCACAGAAGTCGTGGAAGTTCTTAAACGTCGAGGAGTAGGAGCCGTGGTAGACGGGGGTGCCGGCGAGGACGCCGTCGGCCTCGCGGACGCGTCGCGTCAGGGCCTCGCTGTCGCCCTGCACGTCTTCGTCCGGGTGGTACAGCGGGAGGTCGACCGCGCCCAGATCGATCATGTCCGTCTCGGCGCTGGCATCGGCCGCGGCGTCGAGCGCGACCGCCAACGCGGCTCGCGTGGTGCTCGCCTCCCGGCGACTACCGGAGATAGCGGCGATTCGGGTCATACGTCGCGTTCGGTGTCAGAGGACAAAAACGCGGGCGGTCGATGGCTCCGTGATGAACGTGTTCAACGGTTCAACCGCTCGCTTATAAGCCACTGACAGTGGATCGGCGCTGAACTCCTCCAAAGCCCCAGCCGCGAGGCGTTTCGCGCCTCTGGTAGCCGGCGCGGAGCGCCGGCGACTGCCCCTTTGAGTCCCACCCAACCGCACCGCAACCGCGGCCTCACGCCTCCCCAGCCTCGTCGCTCACTCGGGGCTCCCTCCGGTCGCCCACATCGCTCGCGACTCCCTCGCGCGTGCTCCTCGCGCCCGGTGGGCGCTCGAAGGCACGCGCCACCGCAGTTTATTTATAAACTGCCACCGCCAGCCCGTTCCTGCAACGTTCGCGACCGGGCAGGGGACACCGGGCATTATTGTCCCCGCCGCCGACCAATGGGATATGGATCAGATTGCCTTCGGCACGGACGGCTGGCGAGCTACCCTCGACACCTTCACCGACGAGCGCGTGCGAATCGTGGGGCAGGCGGTCGCCGACCACCTCGACGCAGCGGGCCACGACGAGCCGATCGCGGTCGGCTACGACGCCCGGGAGACATCGGAGGGATTCGCCGAGAGCCTCGCCGAGGTGTTCGCCGGCAACGGCTTCGACGTGCTCCTCCCCGAGCGCGACGCGCCGACGCCCGTGATCGCGTACGCCATCGTCAACCGCGGGCTCGCCGGCGCGTGCATGGTCACCGCCTCGCACAATCCGCCCGAGTACAACGGCGTGAAGTTCATTCCGAGCGACGGCGCCCCCGCGCTGCCGGACGCGACCGAGGACATCGTCGACCGGCTCGCGGAGCCCGACCTCATCCCCGAGGCCGAGCGCGGCGAGATCTCGCGAGTCGACCTCGTGAGCGACCACGCCGACGCGGCTCACGAGCTTGTGGGCGCCGATCTGGACGGACTCACGGTCGCGTACGACGCGATGCACGGGAGCGGGCGCGGCGTCACCGACGCCCTCCTCGAGTCGGCCGGCGCCGAGGTCGTCCGGCTGCGCTGTGAGCGCGACGTGACCTTCGGCGGCGACTCGCCCGAGCCCTCGGCCGAACACCTCGACGCGCTGGCCGACCGCGTCACGGACCCCGACAGCGATATCGATCTCGGGATCGCCAACGACGGCGACGCGGACCGGATCGCGGTCGTCACGCCCGAACGCGGCGTCCTCGACGCCAACCTCTTCTACGCCGCCTGCTACGACCGGCTCTTGGAGGACGACTCCGGTCCCGCCGTCCGCACCGTCTCGACGACGTTCCTCGTCGACCGGATCGCCGAAGCCAACGGCGAGGAGGTGTACGAGACACCGGTCGGCTTCAAGTGGGTCGCCGAGGCGATGGGCGACCACGACGCGTTGTTCGGCGGCGAGGAGTCGGGCGGCTTCACCCTCCGCGGCCACGTTCGCGAGAAAGACGGCGTGTTGATGTCGCTTCTGGCCGCGGGCACCCACGCCGCGGAGCCGTTCGACGACCGAGTGGACCGCCTGCTCGACGAACACGGGCAGATCGCGTCCGGCAAGGTGTCGCTCGACTGCCCCGACGACCGCAAAGCGGGCGTCCTCGACGAACTTGAAGACCACATCCCCGAGTCGGTCGCCGGGCACGGCGTCGCGAAGGTCGTGACCCTCGACGGCTTCAAGCTCCTCTTGGAGAACGGCTCGTGGCTGCTCGTCCGCCCATCGGGCACGGAGCCGAAGCTCCGGGTGTACGCCGAGGCCGACTCGGACGCCGCGGTCGAGACCCTCCTCGCCGAGGGACGGGAGATCGTCGAGCCGCTGATCTGAGCGTCGAGAGGGGGACGGGCGTCCAACGACTTTCAGTTTCGCTTTGCGTTCGGCTCAGATACTTATAAATTAACTCTGTATTGTCGTGTACGGCCTGTCAGCTGGCCGTGCCCCACCAATGACCGACGATGCATCCATCCCCGGAGCCGACGGTATCGATGTCGAGCGCGTCGACGTCGACGACCGACCGCGGTCGCGCGACGACGACCCGCCACCGGAAGACCAAACCGACGACGACCCGGAACCCCTCGCGTACCGGCTCGAACGGCTTCGACTGTTGCGAACTGTGATCACGCTGGCGGTCGTCATCGCCCGGCTGATCCGGTCGCTTTGAGCGTTTCCGTGCCGGTCCGATCGGGTGCCTTTTTAGGTGATACCGCCCTAGCTGACCGTATATGTTCAAGGCCATCGTGGGCGCGTCGACGCTACAGGACGCGCTCGATTCGGTGAGCGTGTTGGTCGACGAGTGTAAGATCCGCCTCAACGAGGAGGAGCTCTCCATCCGGGCCGTCGATCCCGCCAACGTGGGCATGGTCGACCTCACCCTCGAAGCGGCGGCGTTCGAATCCTACGAGGCCGACGGCGGCGTCATCGGCGTCAACCTCGCCCGCTTGGAAGACATCGCCGGGATGGCCAACTCCGGCGACCTGATCCACCTCGAACTCGACGAGGAGACCCGCAAGCTCCACATCGAGATCGACGGGCTCTCGTACACCCTCGCGCTCATCGACCCCGACTCAATCCGCCAGGAGCCGGACATCCCCGACCTCGATCTCGCCTCCGAGATCGTCGTCGAGGGCGCCCAGATCAACCGCGGTATCAAGGCTGCCGACATGGTCTCCGACCACATCCGCCTGCGCGTCGACGAGGCCGACGAGGCGTTCTTCATCGAGGCCGAGGGCGACACCGACGACGTCGACCTCGAACTCGCCCGCGAGGACCTCATCGCGCTGACCGCTGGGCCCGCCGACTCGCTGTTCAGCCTCGACTACCTCAAGGACATGAACAAAGCGATCCCCGGCGACGCCGAGGTTACCATCGAACTCGGCGAGGAGTTCCCCGTCAAGCTCCACTACGGGTTCGCCGAGGGGCTCGGGCATACAACATATATGCTAGCCCCTCGCATTCAGAGCGACTAAATTTCCTAGGGAAACGTGCCCAGAATGCGGAAAATCGTTCAAGCGAGTCGGTAGTCACTGGGCACGCGGAAGCTGTGACTACCCCAAAATTCCCACGTACCTTCGCGAGATCCTCATCGGATGTCTCATGGGTGACGGGTCTGTTCCTAAGACGAACGACGGGTCTCACGGCCTGTTCCGTCTCCCGATAGGTGAATCGCCTCGGGGTCAAGCCCCGAGGCTTCCCGTTTCCACGACGTGACTTGCAGACACGGACTCGAAGTGAGT
>NZ_JBLZNI010000007.1:0-199307 GCF_051194165.1 Halorubrum shenae
ATCCTGATCCAGACACTTTCTACCGGTCAATGCAACGGATCAATCCGACTGATTACGTCGTTCGTGAAGTACCGACAATGAGATCGGTCGAGGAGCACTCACGGGCTGATTCTGTTCACTCATCATAACCGCTCACCGACGCTTTCAGAAGCGTCTACACAAGGCCGAATCGGTCGATACAGAGCGTTCACGTATCTATCTGTCTGATTTACTCAGTACCGGTCAAGACTGCCGTGAAAGAGACAGGGTGCGTATTCAGCACAAGATCATAACGCAAACGAGAAGCAAGATAGCGCGTTGCGTACAGCACCCGGATTTTGAAAGCCAACTTTGCGTACATCGACCGGCCCGGCAATCGCTCGGCGGCGAGCGAAGATACGGTTTCTGCGTGCGCCAGATAGTCCTTCAAACTGACTATGACAGTAAAATATAATTATTTGATTATACTCTGCCGCTCTGAGCGCTCGGGTAGATAATGCTGACGGCAAGCTCGTTTATTCTTTCTCTTAGCCTCAAAACGGGTGAATAGTCGCTTGAGTGCGAATTATCGGTTTGGGTTCGGCCTGACATAGGTCCGACCGGGTATGTCGATCGCTGAGTACGCACAATACTAGAGTAGACGTCTTAAAACGATTTTAGAAACTGTGAAAGATATTAAGTGGTGTATAGATCTTGACTCTCGGACGATACCGTGCGATCGACGGTCGGCTGATTCGTACGCTTGAATCGAGAGAGGTAGAACGTATATATAATATTGAAATCTGATAGTAATGTGTCGTAGCGGCGATGAACAAGTCACGCGAGAGCAGCCAATGACACTCTCGAGTTCGAGGAACGGGCGCGGAGGGCAAACCGGCTCGTAGTCCCCGATTGCGGCCTAAAATAACAACAGTACGTTTGTTATGAAAGTTACGCAAATCAATGAGCGGTTGACGAACAGTGACGGATCACCCATAGGTTTGGCGCTCCGACCGAACGAGGCGCGGAGACCTGCTGTGAAAGATATTTGTTCGGCCGCTACATACTGATCCAACAATCATCAAAAAGTGTATAACTAGGGCTCTGAGATGTTTCCAAAAATCGCTTTTAGGAGGTTTTCAAGCGCCTGATTGGACTATTAGACGTGAAGAAAGATAAGTCAGTACTCGGATCAGTACTTGGGTACTCAGCTCCTTGTTTTATATATGTATTCGTATATGTTTATACTGTCGTGCGATAGAAATTCATACCGGGAGAACTAGTGGTGAGCCATGGACCGAGACACGCTCAAACGAGCGCTGGAAAACGCCGACCTGACGGGGTATGAGGCTGAGGCGTATCTGACACTCGTCGACCACGGACGACTCCCTGCTGTCGACGTCGCAAAAAAGTCCAGCGTGCCGACCTCGCAGGTGTACGAGACGCTTCGGTCATTAGAGGGGAAAGGGTTCGTCGAGACCATCGATCAGGACCGGCTACACGCGGAGCCGTCAGACCCCGTTAACCTCCTCACGCACCTGCGCGACCGCGGAGAACTCTTCACTGACGCCGCCGAGGAGCTCGAAAACCGTTGGGAGCAGCCGGACCTCAACGAACACCGCGTCGGCGTCGTCAAACATACCGAGACGGTACTCGAACACGTCCGAACGCAGATTCGGGAGGCCGAGGTCGCCGTCGAGGTCGCGTTGACCGCCGAACAGTTCGAGTCGCTGCGTACGGACCTGAAGGCGGCCGCCGACCGAGACGTGATCATTCACGTCGCGGTGTATTACGAGCCAGACTTAGCCGCGCGGAGCGAGGAGTGGGACCTCTCGGATCCGAACTTGGAGATGCGCGTCGTCAAGATTCCGGGGCCGTTTCTCGCCGTCCTCGACCGGAGTCGAACCTACTTCGCGCCGAACTCGCGTGCCGGGGAGAACTACGGTATTCTGATCAACGACAACATCCTCTCGTTCATCAACCACTGGTACTTCCAGACCTGTCTCTGGTACTCGTGGGAGCCGCTGTCGTCGAATCAGCAACTCCCGAAGACGTATATCAGCCTCAAGGAGTTCATCCGCGACATCAGCGACGTGTATCACGGTGGCGCGACGGTCGTGGTGACCATCGACGGCCTCAACGTCGAGACGGGGGAGTTCCGGACCATCACCGGGACGGTTGCGAACATCTACTATCCGGACATATTCGTCAACCACAGCCCGTCGCTGGAACGGCTTTCGACGTACTCAGTCGTCTGGCTTGATACGGGGACGGAGGAGCTCTCCATCGGCGGTTGGGGGGCCGTCTTCGAGGACCTCGAAGCACAGAAGATAACACTCGAAGCGATCTCCTTCGACGGCGTCGATCAGTCGTAGGTCGTCTCGACGCGCAGTTCGACCGCCTGGTCACCGACGCGGACCGAGTAGTCACCGGCCGTGGTCTGTCGCACGCCTTCGGTGTCGACTCGACCGAGCGACGCCGCGTCGAGTTCGACGGACACCGTGGCCCTCTCGCTGGGGGCGAGCGAGACGCGTTCGAAGCCGCGGAGCTCTCGGACCGGCGTCACCCTAGAGCTGGTGTGGTCGGTAACGTACACCTGTACGACGTCGGTCCCGGGTCGGTCGCTCACGTTCTCGATCGGGACCTCCACGGTCGTCGTCTCGTGCGGGCCGACGGTCGAGTCCTCCAGCGCTACTTGGCCGTACTCGAACTCGGCGTAACTGAGCCCGTGGCCGAACTCGAACAGCGGGTCGTACGACGAGGGGTGTTCGTCCTGTCCGATCGGCGTCGGGTGCGGGAAGTGGTTGAAGCGGGTCGGCAGATGGCCCTCGGACTTCGGGATCGTAATCGGGAGCCGACCGCCGGGGTCGTTCTCGCCGAACAGCGTTTCGGCGACGGCCCGACCGCCCATCGTCCCGGGGTAGTACGCCATGAGCAACGCCGGCACGTTGTCGGCCATCCAGTCGACGACGAGCGGCCGGCCGGTGATCAACACGCCGACGACGGGGGTCCCCGTCTCGTGGATGGCCTCGACGAGATCGCGTTGCGCGTCCGGAAGGCTGAGGGAGTGCCGGTTGGGGAACTCGTCCGGTTCGGTGCCGGTGTCGGCCGTCGGACCGAACTCGTGGAGGTACCATGGCTCACCCACGGCAACGACCGCCACGTCGGCGTCCGCGGCCGCGTCGGCAGCGGCGTCGATATCGAGTTCGTCGTTCATTGTCGTTCCCTGTTCGTACGCGACGTCGCCGTCCGTGGCCGCCTCGATGCCGTCGCGCACGGTGACGATGTCCGTCCCATCGGGGTCGGGGACGCTCCAGCCGCCGAGCTGGTGGACGGGGTCGTCCGCGTTCGGACCGGCGACCAAGACGTCGGCGTCGGCGTCGAGCGGCAACAGGTCGTCGTTTTTCAACAGCGTCATCGACTCCCGGGCCGTCTCGAGGGACGCCTCCCGATGTGGCTCCGCACCGACCACGTCGCGTGCCTCGCTGGGGTCGACGAAGGCGTCCTCGAAGAGTCCGAGCCGGAACTTCTGTTCGAGCACGCGCTCGACGCTCTCGTCGAGGGTAGACTCGGCCAGTTCGCCCTCCTCGACCAGCGCAACGAGGTGCTCGGCGTGTTCGACGGCGTCGACCGAGGCGATGTCAAGGCCAGCATCGCGCGTCTGCCGGACAGAGCCGCGGTGGTCGGCGGTTATCCTGTGATCGTCGTGGAGCATCCGGACGCCGTTCCAGTCGGAGACGACGGTCCCGTCGAAGCCGAGCGTGCCTCGAAGCAGGTCGGTGAGATACCGTCGCGAACCGTGTGCCGGCTCGCCGTCGATGGCGTTGTAACAGGGCATCACCGACTCGACCCCCTCGTCGAGCGCGTCGAGGAACGATGGGAGAAAGACGTTCCACAGCACGTACTCGGACACCTCGACCGGAGCAGCGTCCTCGCCGCGGGCCGGTTCGCTGTACGCCGGGAAGTGCTTGGCCGTCGCGATGACGGACGAAGGATCTTCGATTCCCTCGCCCTGATACCCCCGAACCTTCGCGGCCGCCAGTGTCCCGCAGAGGTACGGGCTCTCACCGAACGTCTCGAAGGCGCGACCCCAGCGCGGTTCGCGGGCGACGTCACACGTGGGAGAGTAGTTCTGGTGAGCGCCGGATCGCCGTACTTCGGTCGCCGTGACGTCGGCGGCCTGCTCTACCGCCTCGGCGTCCCAGGTCGCCCCGACGCCGAGGCCGTTCGGAAACGCCGTCCCCTCGGCGACGTACGCGTGACCGTGGACGGCGTCGACGTTGAACAACAGCGGGATACCGAGACGGGTCTCCGAGAGGGCGACCTCCTGGAGTCGGTTGACGCTCTCGACGATGTCGTCTAGCCGCATGTCGGCCGCGCCGCCCCAGCCGAACGACGCGACCGCACCGACGTGGTGGTCGCGGACCTCGTCAGCGACGTCGTCGACGGTCTTGAACTCGCTGAGCTGGCCGGCCCACGTGCCGACGAGTTGGCCCGCCTTCTCCTCGAGAGTCATCCGGTCGAGGAGGTCCTCGACCCGGTTCGAGAGGGTGGCAGTCTCATCTCTGTATAGGGGTTGCTCGCTGCTTGACTGCATACGCATAGAGGGTGACCAAGTTGTTTTATAATTTTTGATGCTGAGAAAACGCCCTCAGCTGGCCGAATCGCCGGGAACGACGACGAGCCCCGACTTTGTGATCCGCAGCCGCTGGTCGGCGCCGACGTCCTCGAAGCGTCGTTCGGTCCCGTCTGGCCAGACGACGCGGAGCGATACCGTCTCGCTGGCGCCGAGCCCGACGTGTTCGACCCGGGTGTCCTGCGAGAGGAAGTCGGTGTTGGTGGTGTGACGGACCACCTGCTCTCCGTCGGCCGTCACGGTGACCTCGGCGCCCAGCGCCGTCGCGCCGCGCTCGTCGACGACGCGGAACTGGAGGCCGTTCCGGTCGCCGGTCGCGGCGTTGTCGTAGACGACGAACTCGGCGTCGTACGTCGCGACGACCAGTTCCTGGGCGCCGTCACGGTCGTAATCGAGCGTGGCCAGCCCCCGGCCGTTCGTCTCGCGCATCCCGTTCGTCTCCTTCCTCACGCGCTCGTACGCGCCGTCGTCGCCGGCTACGGTCCGGTTAGACTGGAACACCATCGGGTACGTGTACACCGGGTCATCGCGGTCGACCCTGATGACCCGCTGGGTCGTGTGGACGAGGTCGCGGTCGCCGTCGTTGTCGAAGTCGGTCATGCTCGCGGCCCAGCCCCAGCCGCCGCGCCGGACGCCGAGCCCGTCGGCGCGGTCGGTGAACTCGCCGCCACCCCGATTGACGAGGAGCGTGTTCCCCTCTGTCCGGCTCGAGTGGACCACGAACTCGAGTAAGCGTTTCAGCCGCTCGTACCGCTCCGGCTCCATGTTCGCTTCGAGGTCGGGGAACCAGATGTTCGAGACGAACACGTCTGGCCGCCCGTCACCCGTCACGTCAGCGACTTCGGACGCCATCCCGTTCCGGGCCGTCGAGCCCCCGAGCGACCGTCGCTCGAACTCGCCGTCGCCCCGGTTCACGTAGATCGTGTCGTTGTTGTAGTCGTTGGCGACGTGGATGTCGGGACGACCGTCGCCGGTCAGGTCGGCGAAGCTCGCCGCGAGGCTCCAGTGTGCCCCCTCGACGTCGTCCGTCCGGACGCGCTCGTAGGCGCCGCCGACGTTCTCGTAGAGGTAGTTCGGGTTCCCGTTGTCGACGTCGATGCTGGCGTTCGGGCTGAAGTACCCCGCCGGCTTCTGCTCGCGCCACGACCCCGACTGGTAGACGAAGAGGTCCGCGTCGCCGTCGCCGTCGTAGTCGGCGGCCGCCGCGCCGAGCGGATACGTGAGGTTTCCGAGCCCGTACTCGGTGGGTTCGAACGTGCCCCGGTCGTTGTGGAACGCGTGGACCGTCCCGTCGCGGGCGAAGAGGAACAGGTCCGGCCAGCCGTCCCCCTCGACGTCGACGAACGAGGCGCTCTTGATCTCGCCGTCGACGGACGGGAACGAGCCGCGCCGCGAGAACGTTCCGTTCCGGTTCTCGAACAGCGCCGGCGCCGCCCCGCCGACGGCGAGGACGTCCGGCCACGAGTCTCGGTCGACATCGGCGACGTACACGCCGGAGTTCCCGTTGCCGACGCCGCCGCCGCTCGCCTCGTACGCCAGTCCCGCGTCCGCTGTGGCGTCCTCGAACTGGATCCGCGGCGGCTCCGTCGCGGCGTCGTCGCCTCCCGTCCCGAACACTCCGGCGGCGGAGCATCCGGCGAGGAGGACGAACAGACAGGCGAGGCCGGCGCGCAAGCCTCGTCGCATCTCAGACCACCGGAAGCGCGCGCTTCTCGCGGGGCGGCGCGAGGTAACTGCCGCGGCGGAGCGTCTCCAGGTAATCGGTGATACCGTGGTCTTCGGCGGGCACGTCGTGGTCGTACTCGTCAGTGTTCATCGTCTTCCGCGTCTCGACGAAGTCGGCTATCGTCTCCTGGATCGCGTTGAACTGGAACCCAGCGCCGTCACGGACCGTGTCGGCGACGCCCTCGGTCCGCCGGAGGATGCGCGGTTCGAAGTCGTCGTCGCGGGCCCGAGCCACCTTCTGGGTGTGACCGACGCGGTCGTACGTCTCGGCGTGGGCGTCGATGTCTTCGACGTCTGACTCGGTGACGCCGCTGTCACCGCCGAGTTTGTCGCCGGTGGCGCCAATATCGTCGGGGTCGTGCGCCGGACAGAACATTTCGGCGGTCCGCTCCGCTTGGCCCTGGTCGTACCACCGGTCGAGATCGATCCGGAGCGTCGAAGAGGCGATCGTCGTCCCGCCGGCCATCGGCCCCTCGTCGATAGTGACGCGGTCCTCGGTCGGGAGGTTGTCGCGGAAGCCTGACTTGTACCCCATCGACAGCGGCGCGTCCTCGGGAACGTCGTCGTGGTCGAGCTTGTCGGCCGGCAGTCCCTTGCCGACGTAGCCGACGTGGCGGCCGGCCTTCGAGAAGATCCCGTCGAACGTCGACTCCACGGTGAGTCCGTTGAGTTCGTCGAGCTCACCGAACAACGCCTCCTCCGCGGCGAGGAGGATCGAGCCGACGTCGCTCGTCAGTATCATCACCGCGTCGTACTCGTCCGCGCGGGCGGGATCCTCGCCGACGGCTTCGAGGACGGACTCCGGCGTCGAGAGCCCCTCGGGGAGGTCACCAACCGCGTCAAAGTAGGCCGGTGCGTACCCGAGCATGAAGAGGAGCCCGCGGTGGAACGGCGCGCCCGCATCACCTCCGGTCCCCCACTGGAACGCCCGTTCCAGCGTTCGGAGCGCGTCCTCAACCGTCTCCCGCTCGGCGTCCGTCGGCGGGGCCGACCCCTCGTAGCGCATCCCGATTGCGACGAGCTGCTGTGGGGGGACCGTGTTGCCGTGGGAGTCCCGGACGAGGAACTCGCCCCAGCGGTGCTGTCCGGCAGGGATGATACCAGGGTCCCCTCGCGGGAACGTCGGTTCGGAGTCGTCCGTGGCCCCGTCGGTCGAGCCCGACGACTCACCGAACCGATCACGCTCCGTCTCAAGGCACGCGGAGAGGGCGCTAGTGCCGCCGATCGCCACCGCGGCACGAACGAACTCACGACGCGGAATGTCTCGCCGCTCGTCTGAAGGCATTACCCGTGGTAACAAGTGACTCGGGTTAATTCTTTTGTTGCGGTCACGCTCGGGTGTCCTACCGGGAGATTTCGGCTCGGTTCTCGGGACCACGATTCCGTACACGGCCGAGATCTGTCATTATAGACCGCTCACCATAACATTTATTAACAGATGACTAAACTTCATAATCGTTCCATGGCAAATCCCAACGACGACTATAGCAATATTGTCAGCCGGCGACGATTCGTCGCCACAGCAGGCGCCTCGGGCGCGGCGGCGCTCGCGGGTTGTGCGGGCGGTGAAGACGGAAGCGACGACGGTGACGGAGGCAGCGGGAGCGACGGGAACGACGGGAGCGACGGTGGCGACGGATCGGGCGTGATCGACACCGCGCTCGTCGGCGCCACGAACAACGGCGTGCCGTCGAACCTCCACGTGAACCCGATGGGGACGCAGAACTACGACTGGATCGCCGGCAACCACATCTTCGAGCGCTTCGCCGCGTACAACTTCTCGACGAAGGAGTTCGAACTCGCGGGGCTCGACGAGTGGTCGTTCGAAGAGACGTCCGTCACGCTCACCCTGCGCGACGACCTCACGTGGGACACGGGCGACGACGTGACAGCCGCCGACGTCATCCGACAGTTCCGCCTGATGGAAAAGACCGGCTCCGCGCTCTGGGACTACGTCGAGAGCGTCGAGGAGGGCGACGACGACAAGACGGTCGTCTTGAACCTCTCCGAGCCGACGAACCCGGAGATCATCAAACACACGCTGGCAAACGGTGACCTTCGGATCCACGCGTACGGGCCGGTGTACGAGGAGTTCGTCGACAAGGACGCCTCGGCAGTTCAGGAGTTCAAGTGGGAGGAGAACATCCACGGGAACGGCCCGTTCAACTTCGACGAGAAGCGCGACCAGGGATGGACGCTCACGCGGAACGAGAGCTTCCACTCCGCGGATAACGTGAACTTCAGCACGTACGAACTGCTCACGCGGACCGACAACACCGCGCTCCAGCAGGGCCTCTTGGGCGGCGAACTCGACGCCGTCACGAGTCTGTTCACACCGCCGACGACCGTCGCAAACTTCCCGGACCGCGTCGAGGAGGTTCAGCTGCCGGCGAAATGGGGGTACGGCGCCCTCATCAACCACAACGATGAACACTTCGGGAAACGGAAGGTGCGACAGGCGGTCGCACACGTGATCAACCGCCAACAGGTCGCCGACAACGCCGGTCCGCGGACGAAGGACCCGGCACCGAAGGTCACCGGCATCGCGCCGGCGGACCAGGAGTCGCGGCTGGGCGACGTCTTCGACAGCTTCGAGAGTTACGGCATGGACGCCTCTCAGACCGAGGAGGCCGCCTCGCTGCTCCGCGAGGCCGGGTACTCGAAGTCCGACGGCAAGTGGCGCGACGGCGACGGCAACGCGATCGGCGGCGAGTACCTCACCCCGGCCGGCTGGACCGACTGGACGACGGCGACGAACACCGTCGTCGACCAGCTCAACTCCTTCGGCTTCGACTTCGACATCAACTCGCTCCCGGTCGGTGACTTCTTCGGCAGGTACATCGAGTCGAACTTCACAATGGGCGCATTCTACTGGCTGCCCGGCGGTGCGCGGTCGTCGTTCCCGTACTTCCCGCTGCGCTGGCAGATGAAGATCCCGGACATCAGCGGCGGTCACGGGTTCACCGAGGGCGAGAAGACGGTGCCCGCGATGGACGGCTCCGGCGAGATGACAATCGACCCCCTCGAGGAGATCAAGACTGTTGCCACGACCCAAGACGAGGCGGCGGCACGGGAGACGATCCAGCGCGTCGCGTGGCATCACAACCAGAACATCCCGGTGTTGAGTCTGGTCGGGAAGGTCGACCAATCGTGGCTCACCGACGCCGACTGGGACGTCGTCGGTCCGGACGACCCGGCCCGCGGAGTCAAGTGGCCGTCGCACTGGCTCCCGAAGCAGGGCAAGTTGAGCGCGAAGGAGTAATCCAGCGACACTTAGTACGCAATGGTCAACTACTACGTGCGGCGGACCGCAAGAGTGTTCGTCACGATATTCCTCGTGGCGTCGTTAACGTTCGGCTTGGTCCGGCTCCTCCCCGGCGGTCCGTTCACGTTGTTGCGGGCGCAGCTGTTGCGGCAGGGAGTGCCGGCCGACGAGGTCGACGCCAGGATCGCTAACCTACAGAATATCCGACCGGACGAGCCCCTGTGGATGCAGTATATCGATTACATGACCGCGCTGGCACAGGGCAACTTGGGCGAGTCGATCTCGCTCGGCGAGCCGGTCGTGTCGGTGCTGGCGAGGGCGGCACCGTGGACGGTGTTCGTCGTCCTCGTTTCGACGATTCTCGTGTTCGTCGTGGGCATCTTCCTCGGATCGTTACAAGCGTACTGGGAGGGCGGTCGGTTCGACCAGTGGGTCACCGGCGTTTCCATCTCGATGATGTCGATGCCGTTCTACGTGGTGGCCGTTCTCTTGTTGTACGTGTTCGCTTACCAGTTCGGCTGGCTGCCGACCGCGGGGACGATAAGCAATAGCGTCGACCGGAGCCTCAGCGTCCCGTTCGTCGTCAGTGCGCTGAAACACAGCGTCCTGCCGATCGTCTCGTACACGCTCGGCGCCGCCGGCGGCCAGGCGCTCGCGATGCGGGGCAACAGCATCCAAGTGCTCGGCAACGACTACGTCCAGGTGGCGCGGCTGCGGGGCCTCTCCGACGGGCGTATCGCGACCCGGTACGTCGCGCGGAACGCCATCCTCCCGCTGTACACGGGGTTCCTGCTGCTGCTCGGCTTCCGCCTCGGTGGGACCGTCATCTTGGAGCAGATCTTCTCGTACACCGGGCTGGGCTACTACATGATCACGGCGCTGAACGCGAACGACTACCCGCTGATGATGGGGACGTTCCTCGTGATCACCGTGGCGCTCGTGGTCGGCGTGTTCGTCGCCGACCTGACGTACAGCTGGATCGACCCGCGGATAAGCGCAGGTGAGTCAGATGAAGCCTACTGAAACCGATAGTACAGCCGTCGACTGGCGAGGTGACAGCACCTCGTCGCCGGACGTGACGAGACGGGAACGGCTCGGAGAGATATACGACGCGCGGGTGCGGACGCCGGCGCTCGTCGCGTGGTCCGACTGGCGAACGCGGTTCGGCCTGCTTATTATCGGCGGCTACGTTCTCATGGCCCTCGTCGCGGTGTTCGGCCTCTGGCGGGAGCCGTCGACGAGTCAAGGGCCACGGCTCCTCCTGCCGTTCACCGACATGAGTTACCCGCTGGGAACGACCCAGTCGGGGGTCGACCTCATGGCGCTCATCGTCCACTCGACGCCGACCATCCTCATCCTGATCACCGCCGGAGCGGTCTGGGCGACCCTGATAGCCGTCATCATCGGCACGGTCGCCGGCTACAAGGGCGGTAGCGTGGATCGCGGGCTGATGTCGGTTTCCGACCTCGTAATGGCGATTCCGGGGCTGCCGCTCGTTATCATCTTGGCGGTGACGCTGAACCCGGAGAACCCGGTGGTCCTAGGCATCATCATAAACATCAGCTACTGGGCCGGACTCGGTCGGTCGCTCCGGTCGCAGGTGCTCACCATCCGAGAGAACAACTACGTCGAAGCGTCGCGGACCATGGGAATTAGCACGCCGCGTATCATCATCAAGGACGTCATCCCCAACCTGATGCCGTACATAACGGTCAACTTCGTGTTCGCCGCGCGCTACGTCATGTTTGCGTCAGTCGGGCTCTACTTCCTCGGCGTGTTGCCCTACTCGACGCAGAACTGGGGCGTGACGCTCAACTTCGCGTACAGCAACGGGGCGCTCTTCTCGTGGCAGGCGGCCCACTGGCTGTTGGCCCCGATGCTCGCGATCATGGGGCTCTCGCTCGGGCTCATTCTGCTCGGGCAGGGGCTCGACCGCGTGTTCAACCCGCGCGTCCGAACGCGGATGGCCGGCGAGTCGAAATCGACAGCCGCCGACGACGACGACGACACCGTGACGGAGGTATTCTGAATGGCATCACACACGACGACGGCCGACAGCCGGTACGACGACCCGACGGGCGCGACAGATCCGATAATCGAGATGAGCAACGCCAAGGTCACTTACGACGGCGGCGAGACGTTCGTCTTAAACGACGTCAGCTTGTCCGTCGAGCGAAACGAGGTCGTCGGCGTGGTCGGGGAGAGCGGCAGCGGGAAGTCGATGCTCGCCTCGGCGATGCTCGACGCGATCCCCGATCCGGGCCGGCTGTCCGGCGAGGTGCTCTATCACCGCCCCGACGGGACGACCGTCGACGTGCTCGAACTCGGCGACGAGGAACTGCGCCAGTTCCGCTGGGAGGAGGTCGCGATGGTGTTCCAGGGCGCGATGAGTTCGTTCAATCCCACGATGAAGATCGGCGGGCACTTCAAGGAGACGCTGAAGGCCCACGACGCTCGCGTACCCGAGGGGATGGAGTTCGCCCGAGAACTGTTGTCCGACCTGTATCTCGACCCCGAGCGCATACTCGACTCGTACCCGCACGAGCTGTCAGGCGGGATGACACAGCGGGCGCTGATCGCGCTCTCGCTCGTGCTCGAACCCAACGTCCTCGTGATGGACGAGCCGACGGCTGCGCTCGACCTGCTGATGCAGCGGTCGATCCTCACGCTTCTCGAGGAACTCCAACGAAAGTACGACCTGACGATGGTGTTCATCACGCACGACCTGCCGCTGGTGGCCGCGCTGGCCGACCGGATGGCCGTGATGTACGCGTTCGACCTCATCGAGGTGGCGCCGCGCGACCAACTCATCGGGAACTCCGGGCACCCGTACACTCGCGCGCTGCTCAACTCGACGCCGAACCTCGACGCGCCGCTGGAGGAGATGCGACCCATCGAAGGCCAGAGCCCGGCACCGGTCAACGTCCCGTCCGGCTGTTCGTACGCGCCGCGCTGTCCGCTCGCCACGGACGAGTGCCGCGAGGTCGACCCCGAGTTCTACAAGACCGGCGATGACCATCGAACAGCCTGTCACCGCTGGGAGGAGGCCCGAAAGAGCATCAAGCTGAACTTCGAGGCCACGGAAAGCGGTGCGGCGAGCGGCGGCTCGGAGGGCGACTCATGAGACAGCCGGACGCATTCGGCCCGTCCGACGCCGCCGGGCAGGACGACGAGCCGCTCGTGTCGCTCGACGGCGTGGAGGTCCACTTCGAGAAGGACCAGGGCCTGTTCGAGTTCTTCGAGGAGCCGGACACCGTCAGGGCCGTCGACGGCATCTCGCTGGACATCGAGGAGAACGACGTGGTCGTGTTGGTGGGCGAGAGCGGGTGCGGCAAGTCGACGCTCGGCAAGACGGCGATCGGCCTCCAGCGTCCCACGGGCGGGACCGTCCGCTACCGCGGACAGGACATCTGGGCGGCCAAAGACGGCGTCGGCGACGTGGAGATTCCGTTCGACGAGATCCGCTCGTCGCTACAGATCATCCACCAGGACCCGGGCAGTTCGTTGAACCCGAACCAGCAGATAGTCGAGATCCTCTCGCAGCCGATCAAGTTGACGCACCCGAACGTCGGGCTCAACGAGCGCCGCGAGCGCATCTACTCGCTGCTCGAACGCGTCGGCATGAACCCGGCCGCGGACTTCGCCGACCGGTACCCGCACCAGCTCAGCGGCGGAGAGAAACAGCGCGTCGCGTTGTCGCGCGCCCTGTTGATGAACCCGGACCTCATCCTCGCGGACGAGGCGATAAGCGCCTTGGACGTCTCCCTGCGCGTCGAGATGATGGACCTGATGTTGGACCTGCAAGAGGACTTCGACACCTCGTTCGTGTTCATCTCGCACGACCTGTCGAACGCGCGGTACTTCGCCCAGCACGGCGACGGCCGCGTCGGCGTGATGTATCTCGGAGAGATCGTCGAGATCGGCCCGGCAGAGGATCTCATCGAGAACCCGGGCCACCCGTACACGAACGTCCTCCGGTGGGCGACGCCGGACTTAGCGCTCGACTCCGCCGACGCCGGGAAACCGCCGGTGCGCAAGATCGACGTTCCCGACCCGGTTAACCCGCCGAGCGGCTGTCGGTTCCACACGCGCTGTCCGGAGGCGCGGGCGGTCTGTCGCGAGGAAACTCCGGAGCTGCGCGGCGAGCCGGGCGGTCACCAGAGCGCCTGCTTCCGCGGCGAGCCGGATCACGAGTACTGGGACAGTCCGCCCATCGAGGACTGAGTAGCCCGCAGCGTCACCTTTTTTTCCGCGTCGGCGAGAAGATTCGTATGGACGCGAAGCCACAGACGCTCATCGTGACAGGCGCGCTCGGCGGCGCCGGGCGCTGGGTAGTCGATCGCCTCACAGAGGAATCGCACGATATCGTCGCCGTCGACCGCGAACTTCCGGTGGGGACGCCGCCGGAGGGGGTAGACTTCCGCGCGGTCGACCTCGTCGACGCCGGGGAGACGACGGATCTCATGCTCTCGGTCGACCCCGACGCGGTCGTCCACCTCGC
Source organism: Halorubrum shenae (assembly GCF_051194165.1). Lineage (NCBI taxonomy): Archaea > Methanobacteriati > Methanobacteriota > Halobacteria > Halobacteriales > Haloferacaceae > Halorubrum > Halorubrum shenae. Next base: position 14,086 of record NZ_JBLZNI010000007.1, read on the forward strand.
GGCGATCCCTGACCCGTTGAACCACGCCGGCGAGCGCGTCTACCGCAACAACGTGTTGAGCACGTACAACGTGTTGAACGCGGCCGGTCGAATCGGCGCGGACGTGACGTGGACCTCAAGCGAGTCCGCGTACGGATTCCCCTTCGCCGAGTCGGCGCAGGCCCCGGACGCCCTACCGATCGAGGAGACGCATCCGCTCCGCCCCGCGGATCCGTACGGCCTCTCGAAGGTCAGCGGTGAGGAGGCTGCGAAGGCCGTCGTTCGACGAGACGGCATCTCCGTCGCGTCGATCCGCCCCTCGTGGGTCCAGTACCCCGGCGAGTACTTCGTCACAGACATCCGCGAGTCGTTCGACCTCGACGCCTTGGCGGCGAACCCGGCCGAGGCGGTCGGGGGCGGCCCCGGGAACTACTGGTCGTACGTCGACGTTCGCGATCTCGCCGACCAGATCGCGAGGACGCTGGAGGTGGCCATCGACGGTCACGAGGCCTTCCACTGCCACGCGACGGAGAACTACCTCGGGGAGGACACGGCCGAGTTGTTCACGGCACTGCTGGGCGATCTCCCCGAACCGTGTACGCTCTCGGGCGACGCGTCGGCGTTCTCGACCGCGAAGTCGGCGGAGCGGCTCGACTGGACGCCGAGCCACAGCTGGCGCACCGAGTCGGCCGTGCCGGGCCCCGATTTCGACGCACCCTGAGCGCGCAGTCAGCAGTTTTTTCCGACGGCGACGAGACCGCGCGATATGGAGTATACGACGCTCGGAGCGACCGGAACGGAAGTGAGCCGTATCGGACTGGGCTGTATGAGTTTCGGCAGCGAGGAGCCGTGGATGCTCGACGAGGAGGAGTCGAGGGCGATCATCGACCGAGCCGTCGAGCTGGGGATCAACTTCTTCGACACGGCGAACGCCTACTCGGCGGGCGAGAGCGAGGCGATCCTTGGCCGAGCGCTCGACGAACGCGACCGGGCGGAGCAGGTCGTCGCGACGAAGGCGTTTTTCCCGGTCGAGGAGGGGCTCAACCGGAGCGGGCTCTCGCGGAAGGCGATAGAACAGGAACTCGCCGACTCGCTGGACCGGCTCGGGATGGACACCGTTGATCTCCTCCAGATCCACCGCTGGGACGAAGATACGCCTATCGAAGAGACGCTTCGGACGCTCGATGACGCCGTCCGTCGCGGCGACGTGCGACACCTGGGTGCCTCCTCCATGTGGGCCTACCAGCTCGCGAGAGCACAGGAGACCGCGCGGGCCAACGGACTGGAGCGGTTCCAGACGATGCAGAACCACTACCACCTGGCGTACCGCGAGGAGGAGCGAGAGATGCTGCCGCTCTGCGAGAGAGAAGACATCGGCGTCATCCCGTGGGGGCCGCTGGGGCAGGGATACCTCACTCGGCCGCACGACGAGCTACAGGCGACCACGCGCGGTGACCCGTCGAACCACCACAACCCGACGCCGGAGTACGGGGCCGGCGGCGGTCGGGACATAAACGAGCGAGTCCAGGAGCTCGCCGACGACCGCGGCGTCTCGATGGCACAGCTGTCGCTCGCGTGGCTCCTACACAAAGACTGGGTGACCGCCCCCATCGTCGGCACGACGAGCGTCGAGCACCTCGAAGAGGCCGCGGAGGCGGTCGAGATCGACCTCTCCGACGCCGACATGGAGTACCTCGAGGAGCCGTACGAACCGCAGCCGATCATCGGTCACGACTAGGGGACGGAGCGGTCGCTCGAGGGCCGACCTCGGTCCCGCTACTCGTCGGGCGACGACGGCGACAGCCGACCCGACGCCACCATCGCCTCCAACGGGTGGTCGGACCCGTCCGCGGGTAGATCGACCCGGCCGGTCCGACGGACCGACTCGTATCCCGCAAACACGATCTCCGCGGTGTTGAGTCCGATCCGTCCGCTGAGCGACGGCTCGCGCCCGGCTTCGAGCGCGTCGACGACCTCGGCGACCGCCCGGTCCTGAAACCCGGAGCCGTATCGGTCAGTCTCGGATCCCGTGGCGTGCATCGTCTCCCCGTCGACGTCGACGGGCTCTCGGTCCCCACCGTGTGAGACGGTCAGCATCGGACCGTCAACGACGTCGATGCGTATCTCGCCGTCGGTCCCGCGGAGCACGAACGAGGCGTCGGCGAAGTCGCTCCCCTCGCCGCCCGAGATCAGTCCGTAGACGCCGTTCTCGTACCGCCACTGGGCCCACATCTGGTTCTCCTGATGCGTCCCGAACCGCACGTCTTCGTCCCGGTAATCGAGCGCGGCCAGCACCCACTCCGCGCCGTGTTCGTCGTTGAACATTCCCGCCAGATCGATCGTGTGAGCGCCGGTGTCGTAGAAGTCGCCCCACGTGATCTCGATCCGTCGCAGGGCACCGATCTCACCCTCGTCGAGGAGTCGCTTCGCCTCGACGAACGGCTTTCCGAACCGTCGCTGTCGGTTGAACGTCAGCTGAACGTCCTTCCGCCGACACTCCTGTACCATCGACCGCGCGTCGTTCCACGACGTCGCCATGGGCTTCTCGCAGTGGATCGCCGCGACGGTGTCGCTCCGAGCGCAGCCGACGACCACGTCGTGGTGTACCGCGGGCGGCACGGCGACGGTCACGAGGTCCGGGTCCAGGTCGGCGAGCATCCGCTCGTACTCCTCGTAGACAGCCGTCTCCGGAAGGTCGAACGCGTCGGCAAACGCGGCTCCGTTCTCCGGGACGATGTCGGCGACGCCGACGACCTCACACCGGGCGTCGTTCTCGAATCCTTCCGCGTGTCGATACCCCATCGCGTAGCCGTCGACGGACGGGTTCTCCGGGTCGGGACCTGCGCCGATGACGGCAACGGTGTACTTCGTCACGAGTTACCAATATCAAGCCGACCCGAGTGAAAGTCTTTACGCACGGCACGGGGCCATACAGCTAAACGGGATGCGTTCATCAAGGGGAACGTGAACGTACTCATCATCGGCGGCACGGGACTCATCAGCACGGCGATCACGCGTCAAGCGACCGCTGCGGGCCACGACGTGACGATATTCACTCGCGGGAAGACCGATGCGGACCTGCCGGAGTCGGTGGACCGCATCACGGGAGATCGCACCGACCGCGCCGCGCTGGAACGGGCCCGCGACGCGCTCTCGTTGGGGTGTGTGATAGACATGGTCGGTTTCGCCCCCGCGGACGTCGAAACGGCCGTCAAGGTGTTCGCCGGCCACGTCGACCAGTACGTCTTCTGTAGCACCGTCGACGTGTATCACCGACCGGTCGAAACGATGCCGATCCGGGAGCGCGCCGCCCGCGAGCCGCCGGTCAGCGAGTACGGCGCGGACAAGGCGGCCTGCGAGGACCGCCTGTTCGACGCCTACCGGAGCGACGGCTTCCCGGCGACGATCATCCGGCCCTGGCACACCTACGGCGAGGGAGGCGGCCTCATCGACACGCTCTCCAGCGAGACGTACGTCGACCGCCTCAGGAAGGGCAAGCCGATACTGGTCCACGGGGACGGTACCTCCGTCTGGGGGCCCTGCCACCGCGACGACGTGGCCGCCGCCTTCGTCGCGGCGATTGGGAACCAGGAGGCCATCGGCGAGGCGTATCACGCGACGGCGACCGACCCGATGACGTGGAACCAGTACCACCGGCGCGCGGCGGCCGCTCTGGACGCGCCGGAACCGGACCTCGTCCACGTGCCGACCGACGCGCTTCGCGCAGCGGTCCCCAACCGGGTGTCGCCGCTGGTGGATCACTTCCAGTTCTCTACGGTGTTCGACACGCAGAAGGCGGAACGTGATCTCGGCTTCCGACAGACCGTCTCCTGGGAAGCGGGAGTGCGGCGGACCGTCGCGCGGCTCGAGGCCGACGACGCGGTCGAACGCTGGGACGCGGACCCGACGTACGGCAGGATCGTCTCGGCCTGGCGGGAGGCGACCGACGCGTTCGTCGCCGAGTTCGACTAGCCCGCCCCGTCGTCGCGGACGGCGGCCAGTATCCAGATGAGTTATACCGCGGCGTCGCGACGTTCCGGTATGACAGAGTTCGGCTTCCAGCTCTACAGCCTGCGCGACGTCGAGGACCCGCTCACGACCGTACTCGACCGCGTCGGCGACACGACGTTCGCCGGCGTGGAGTTCGCCGGACTCGACGGCGCGACGCCGGCAGCGGTCGCCGAGACGCTCGCGGACGACGGGCTGTCCCCCGCCGCCGCCCATGTCGGCCTCGAGGAGATCGAGGCCGATCCCGACGGCGTCGCAGCGACCGCCTCCAAAATCGGGACCGACGACGTGGTGGTCCCGTGGCTCGGCCCCGAGCATTTCGAGTCGGTCGCCGCCGCCGAGGCGGCCGCCGACCGACTCTCGGCCGCGGCCGACGCGCTCGCCGACCGCGACCTCCGACTACACTACCACAACCACGATCAGGAGTTCGCCTCTCTCGACGGCCGGCCGGCGCTGACGCACCTCCTTGAGGCGGCCGACGGCGTCGGTCTCGAACTGGACGTGGGGTGGGCCGGGGTGGCCGGGCAGGATCCGCTCGCCTACCTCGAAGCTCACGGAGACCGGATCACGCTCGTCCATCTCAAGGATTACGACGCCGCGGCCGGCGACACGGTCGTTGTCGGCGCGGGTGACCTCGATCTAGAGCGAACCGTCGAACTCGCCCGCGAAAACGCGGTCGAGTGGCTCATCTACGAGGCGGAGGCGGGCGCCGACTCGTACGCCACGCTCGAGAAGGCGGCGGACACCGTCGACGGACTCCGGTAAGGAGTCGGCTCGAGAGGCGCTCCCGACAATCGAGGGATCGGCGACTCGGTTCGCGGACCGGTCACACGGTCCGGACGGTCGTGTATCCCTCGAAGTCGAGGACCACCCGCTGGGCGAAGTCGCCGAACACGGCCTTTCCGGTCGGGGATCGCGAGTCGCCGATAATGAACACGTGGTCACAGTCGTGCTCGTCGGCGGTGTCGAGTACTCGGCCCGCGCGTCCGTCTTCGGACCCGACGTCGACGACGATCCGTACGTCGGCGTCGGTGTCGCCCAGCACGCTCCTGACGAACGACCGCGCGTTCGACGCCGCGCCGTCGATGATGCTGGAGTGGTCGTACTCGACGTTCTCGATCCGACCCACGGCTTCGAGGGTCGTCACGTTCTCGTTGTACTCGTCGGCGTCGAGGTGCCACAACGCCACGAGGTCGCCGTCGCTCCCCCGAGCGCTGGCCGCCGCCTCCGCCAACAGGTCGCGGTGTGCGTCCGTCTCTTCGAGGCTTACGAGACCGCGTTTCATACCACGTACACCGACGGCAGGGGCATAAAAACACCGGCGGAACGCGCGGCGTCACCGCGAGCGCCTTCCGGCCGTACCGGGACGTTAATCACCGTCGACACAGTGTCACGGGTATGACGCTCAGAGAAGCGCTCGTCGACGCGGTGTGCGAACAGCGGACCCAGTTGCCGCTGCTGTTGGCCGTCGTCATCGTGATGGGACTACTCCTCGCGTTTTCGCTCCTGTTCCTTCAGCCTGGAACCGCCGCCTACGTCATCGCGCTGGTCGATGCCATCCTCGTCGGCGGCTGCCTGGTCGTTTTCGGCGGCGCGTACTGGTACTGCACACAGCGAGCGATGGACGAGTGAGGCGTCGGCGGTTATCGGGCGATAAACGACGCCGTCTCTCCGGCGAACGTCGCGATCTCCTCGTCGGCGTCGGACTCCGCGACTCGTTCGAGCGCTTCGACGTACTTCCCGTCGCCGAGGAAGCCGAACAATCTGACGGCCCGCGCTCTGACGACGCTCGCCTCCGCGTCCAGCGCCGTCACGGCGACCGATACGTGCGGTCGCACCGATTCGGGCGACTCCTGAGCCAGCGTTCCGAGCGCGTCCAGCGCCGCGCTCCGAACGACGACGTCGTCCGTGGCAGCCAGGTCGGCGAGGGCCTCGGCGTGGTCGGCGACGGCCGCTGGTTCGGCGTTCGCCGCCGCAATGACGACGTTCGACGCGAGCTGGCGCGCGTGCTGCTCGTACTCCTGGCTCTCCCGCTCGCGCTGTTGGATGGCTTCCTTGGTCCCGCGATCCTCGACGTGGGCGGCGTACGAGTCGTCGCCGGCGGTGACCGGTGCGTCCTTGAGCCCGTCGAGGAGGTCGCCGAGGACCGGCACGCAGTCGGCCGGCCGCTCCTCGGCCACGTCACCGAGCAGCCGAGCGCCCGCCAACTGGATGCTCGGGAGGTCCGACCCCACCAACACCGCGAGGTCGTCGACGACCGGAACGACCGAGTCCACGTCGATCGCCGCGATTTCTTGGAGCGCCGCGGCCGCAGTCTGGACGACGCCCGCGTTCTCGTCGCGTAACACCGCGCCCAGTTCGTCGACGAACGGACGGACCCTGTCGACGTCGTCCGCGGCGAGCGCCGCACAGACGCGCGCACCGCGCTGACGGACCAAAGAGCGCTCCGACTCGAGAGCGGCACGGAGTTCGGTCGGCGCTATCGACTCGGGATCGACATCGTCTAACACCACTCCTTCGAGTGGGGCGTCACTGCGGCCCGACATTCGGACGCAAGTTGCTTGTCGACAGTCAAATACGTACCGGTCAGTCGCCCTCGTCGTCTGAGCGAACCGGCGGTGGCGGTTGAACGGTGAGATCCGGCCGCTCCGGCAGTGTTCGATGCTCGTCAAGATATACATACGACATTTTATACTATTTATTTTCGAAATTTTATTGCTACAATCACAGTAAGAGAGCGCTCCGATATAGTCATTAAATTGTTATGTATGCGCTCTTGTGATAAACTCTTGTCTCGTGTTCCACACCAAGCGCGGTCCGACGCCGGGCGCCGTCGCCCGCCCGGGTAGCTGAATAACAACAGTACGACTGTTATTTCGGTCTGCTGTCGTCGATGCGCGCCGAGCGATAGTCCGGGACGGTTAGCGGTCAGGGAGACCGAACAGCGTCTCCCGCGGACGCGCCGCGACTATATCTCGGCGACCCGTTCGTACTCGTCGGAGAGGGCGGCCGCGTCCTCGGGAAGCAGCGCCACGAGGAGGTAGCCGGTGTAGTCGCCGAGGTACTCGACGAGCGTCGCTATCCGCTCGGAGTCGATGGCCTCCAACGAATCGAGCACCACGAACGGGACCGTCTCGTACACCTCATGGGCAAGGTAACCGGCGAGAGCGAACACGAGGCCCGTCACCTCGCGCTCGCTCTCCGAGAGGTGGTCGATGGTATCCTCGTAGGCGGCGCCGGACGCCGACGTACGGATGACATGGAGCTCGAACACGGTCTTCGTGACCTTCCGGCGCCCTTCGCGGACCTCCCGCTGGACCCTCTCGATCCAGATCCGCTCGAGGTTGTCGTAGTCGAGCAGCTCCAGCACGTTGTCCATGTGTTCGTTGAACTGCTCAACCGCGTCCTCCTCGATGCGCTCGATCTTCGTCCGGAGCGACTCGATCTCGTCTGAGACCGCCTCCTGCTCGCGCTCGACCTCGTTTTGATCGGCGAGCCGGTCCTCGATCTCCGTAACGTTGGAGTCGACGCGTTCGAAGTCGTTCTCTAGCTTGCCGAGTTCGTACTCGAGCTGGTTCACTTCCTTATGGAGGTCGAGCACCGCGCCGTAGTCGTCTCTTTCCAGTTCCTCGACCTCGGCTTGGATCACCTCGATCTCTTCGATCAGCGTCTCGCGACGCTCGCGGAGGCTCTCGGTGCGTGCCTCGATCTCTTCCTGCTCGCGTTCGATCTCGGACAGTCGCTCTTCCAGTCGGTCGCGCTCACGCTGTGACCGCTCGTACTCGCGCTTTTCCGTCTCAAGCTCGTCTATCTCGCGTTCGAGCTGTTTCGCTCTGCCGACCGCCGTCCGGCTGCGGTCTCGCAGCTGTTCGAGGGTGGCTTCGATCTGCTCCCGTTCGACGCTGCTGCCGCACGTCCAGCAGGTCACGTCGTCTGCCTCAAGCAGCTTCCCGGTCACGTCCTCGGCGTCCTCGCCGCCGAGCCCGTCGAACGCCCCCGATCCGGCGTCATCGAGCATCTCCTCGTTGAATCCGATGACGCTCTGAAGCTCGTTCACCCGACTCGTTATCCGTTGTTCCTCGTCCCGAAGTTGACGTATCTCCGATTCGAGCTCGTCGACTTTCTCCGCCGGGACATCGGGGAGATCGGTCAGTTCGCTCTCGAGTTCTCGCTGGTCACGAGTGATCGCCTCGAGGCTTTCCTGTTCCGTCTCGAGTTCGTACCGGGTGTCGTCCAGGGCCGACCGCTTCGACCCCAACTGTTCGAGCTTCTCGTCGAGGGCGGACGTCTCGTCGCGGCTCTCGTCAACGGTGACGTCAGCCGCCGCGAGTTCCTCCTGTTTCGCGCTCAGTTCCGCCTTCTTGCCCTCGATCTGTGATCGCAGGTCGCTCCGTCTCTCTTCCAGCGGCGGGAGCTTCTGTTTGAGAGACTCGAGCTCGTCGAGTTCCGACTCGAGGGAGTCCCGCCGTTCGACGAGGCGATCGATCTCCGCTCGAATGTCGTCGACATCGATGGGCCGCATGATGACTTCTCGGAGGTCGGCGTTGACGGCCACGGCTCGGCGCGCCTCGTTCGATTCGAGGAGGAACGCGAACAGGTCCGCGGGGTCGGGGTCGTCGAGGTACGGCTCACCTGAAGACGAGATGCTGTCCCCTCGACGGTGGAATCGCCGCGTGTACGTTTCATCGGCGATCGAGAGTTCAACTGCGGCTTCGTCGGCGTCGCCTTTGACCGCGACGTTCTCGCTCCCGAGCGCGGCCATGACGGCCTGTAGGAAGGAGGTCCGGTTCGTAGCGTTGCGTCCGACGAGCACCGTCACGCCGGGGGAAAACGAGACTGTCGTCTCTTCGATCCCCCCAATGTTCTCTGCCCAAAGGGTGGCGTCGTGATCGTCTACCTGTTCGACCTGCATTATGAACGGATGGCAGCGGTAGACAAATAAATCTTAAGGATGCGTCCCTGAACGGTCGGAAAGACGCCAGAGCAGCGGGTTCGTGACTCGCGAACCGACAGCGCAGTCACTCCGAACACTCACAGCCGCCGCGTTCGAGCAGCCCCTCTATCTCGTACCGCGTGCCACAGTCCTCGCAGAACACGTTGATCTCCGCGAAGACGCGAAAGTCCCCGAGCTGAACGTGACCACCGCTCCGTAGCTGTTCCAGCCGATCTTCCGTGACCGTCGTTACCCGCCCTCGGAGTCGCTGGATGTTCTCCGCTTCGACGACGGTCCGCGGACGGTCGTCCGTGGTGTGCTCGGCACCGCGGTCGTCCCTCAGGTAGGACCGGATCGCTTGGTAGGTGACGAAGTCGTCCTGTAGGCTCTCGACGTCGACCCCGTTGCGCTCGAGTCGGCGGCGGGTCCGCGTCCGGTCGGCGCTGCCGACGTCGTCGTCCGTCAGCAATCGGTAGGTGTTCTCGGTCTCACCGGCGAGGGGTTGCATTCCCGCTTCCCCCATCCGGTCCGCCAGCAATTGCTGGTTGAAATGGTCCGCAAGCGCACGCAGACTCAGTCGGTCGTCACCGTCTGAGGTCCATCGGCGCTCCATTTCAGGGCCCAGCGCCTCTAACCCGTACTCGTCGATTAACCTGGCGACCTTCGTCTGCCGGCCGCTCCTGCTGTCGCCAGGTTCGCCTGAATCGCTCATACTGGAGGCACGTTCACCGAGAGGAATAGTCTTCTGGGAACGAGCCATTCGGTGAGCCGCTCGCACCACTTCGCGCTTCGGTAGTCGATCGGTCGGGACTGGATCGGGAGAGTAAAACGAGGACCGAGACAGCGATGGCGTGGTGGCTCCGCAGTCACAGCCAACCATAACTATCTAAATAAAATAATATATTTGAATTTGATAATTCATTAGAAAGGCCCGCTATCGCCGGTGAGATAGTTTGCGAGTTCAGAATCCACAGAAGCCAATCAGATGGATTTGAGCGCGGTTTTGGCGGTATCTGTTATCGTACCTGTAAGCCAGTCGTGGCTGCCGAGTACAGCGCTGAAAGCGACAGATCGCCGGTAGAAGCCACTATAGAAGCTCGTTCAGAAGCAGCTGAGGTCGACACGCTTGAACTTCCACCAATCGATGACTTCGTGGATCCTGACGCCATCAATCAGCTCTTTGGGAAGCACAGCGGCGCATCCAAAGCGGAGAATTTGGTTAGTTCTCAGGTCAATACTTGGAATGTGTTCATTCGAAATGACGGTCGTATTCGGATCTGTGATAACACTCAACTCACCGATCCGGAACCAGTCTTTGAATCCACACCTGCGTAGTTCCACAGCCACGATTCGCTAACGCTAATTGAGACAAAGCGGTAGGGTATATTAGTGTAGACACTTATTTTCAAAAATCTTAACGAATTTTTAGAGGTACTGATCCGTCCTCAAGAAAGTCAAGGTAGTAAGTCATACTTGATTGATAACCTCACAGATGCGATCTTCGAGTTCGATAGATATTATACAATAAGCCAAATATAAACAGTCACATATCGAAAGCATATAATATATTTCCCTGGTCATTTGTCGGAATCACAAGGCTAAAACCTCGCCCTTCACAGTAGTTGCCGAACCTCTCAACACAGCGCATATCGAAGGTGCTGATCGTCGAACTCGGCGCATTCCATTTATATACTCCTTTATCGGGTATATGTACGTAGATCGTCGTTCACACGAGATCGATGGCTGAAACGAACTGATTCAGCAGCTACTGTTCAGCGCGGGGAGGATGTCAAAGACGGTGAAAGAGAAACTACGTGCTCGAGCGCGGGGAGGTCGTCGATCGGTCGCCACCGGGCTCAATCCGTCGCCATCGAACTCAATCCGCCGCCATCGCGCCCGTTGTCGACATCATGTCCCGGCGCGCAGTCATGATGGCACCGCTGGCGAGCATCAGCAGCGCGATGGCGACCATCCCCGCGTCCCAACCCATGCCGCCCGCGACGGTGTTCACGTCGTTCATCCCGCTCATTCCGCCGCCCATTCCGGAGCTCCCCATCGATACCATCCACACCTGATTCAGGAGCATCACCGCCGCGTACCCGAGCATGAGCAGACCGCTCGCGCTTCCGAGCCGAGCGGCAAGCGGCGTGAGGAGGACGGCACCGTGGACGAGCACGACGACTCCCAACGCGAGCATCAGCCACGCCGACGTGGCCATCCCGGTTCCCGTTGTCGCCAGGTATATCGAATACCCGCCGGAGACGAGCGCGATGATACTTCCGTACAATCGCATCGTGGAGAGGGAATTTGACGTCGCCATAACCAATAAAACGTGCTTGACGGGCTTATAACCCGTCGGAACTGGTCACGGCATACGCAACGGCGACGCCATGAGGAGGCTTATAAATGGGACTTCCCGTCCGGCAGCGCGCATTCGTCGCCGTGACACCCCGCTGCGCGCTCAACGGCCGCGAGGTCCGGCTCGTCGGTGGTCTCCTCGCTCCGCCACGCGTACTGGAGGGTGCGGTCGGGGTCGACCACGAAGACGGCTGAGCGCGCGACCCCGCGGTGGTCGTCGATCTCGTCGGCGCGCACGCCGTACGCCTCGGCGACGCGCCCGTCGCTGTCCGAGAGGAGCGGGAAGTCGATCCGGTGCTTCTGGGCGAACGCGCGGTGGCTGTAGACGCCGTCCGTGGACACGCCGAGCACGACGGTGTTCTCACGCAGCGACAGCGCCTCGCTGTCCCGCAGGGTGCACATCTGCGTCGTACACACCGGGTGGAAGTCGAAGGGGTAGAACACCACCACGACGGCCCACCCGTTGTCGGCGTACTCGGCCAGTCCGTGCGTGTCGATCCGCCCGCCGTCCGCGCCGGGAAGATCGAACGTCGGCGCCGTTTGTCCGGTCTGGAGCATGGGTTAACTACGGCGGGCGGGCGGTATGAGCCTCGGCCGAGCGTGCCCTTGCGCCGCACAGACAGCGGTCGTTTATAAATGCCCGCCCCCTCACGGGCGTATGACCCTCGCGCTCTCCGTCGGACTGGTGGCGACGATCACCCTCATCGTCGCGGTCGCGGGCGCCGTCAACGGGGTCGCGGGGTTCGGCTTCGCTGTCGTCGGAACGATGGTCCTCGCGACGACGCTCGACCCGGCCACCGCCGTCGCGTTTATGATCCTTCCGATGTTCGCCGTGAACGTCGCGCTCGTCGGCGACCTCACCCGCGATGAACTCCGGACCTGCGGCGCCCGTTTCGCGCCCCTGCTCGTCGCCGCCCTCGTCGGGACCATCGCGGGGATGGCGCTGCTCGATCGGCTCCCGGGAGCCCCGCTCCGCGTGCTGCTCGGGCTCGTCTCGCTCGGCTTCGTGGCGACGAACCAACGCGCCGTCCCCCTCCCGTCGCTGCCGAGTGTGAGCGACCGGAACCTCGCCGATACGCCGCTCGTCATGGCGATCGTCGGCGGCGTCTCCGGCGTCCTCTTCGGGGCGACGAACGTCGGCGTGCAGCTGGTCGCGTTCGTCCGGAGCTTCGACCTCTCACACGGACTGTTCATCGGTGTCGTCGCGCTCGTATTCGTCGGGATCAACGGCCTCCGCGTCGTCGCCGCGGGCGCGCTCGGGCTCTACCCGGACGTGGGATTCGCCCTCGCGTCGGTCGCTGCCGCGGTCCCCGCGGTCGCCGGCGTTGCCGTCGGGAAGCGCCTCCGGGGACGCGTAAGCGAGCGCCTCCGTCGAGGAGTCGTCCTCGGGCTGTTGACGGTTATCGGTATCCGACTGATCCTCGGCGGCGCGGGAATCGTCTGAGCGTCGACGTCGCTCACGCTTACCGGTTCAGTCGCCATCGGATCGCGACGGCCGCGACGAACACCGTCGCGAACGTGACGCCCCCGGAGATCAGCGCGCCGCGGGCGCTCGACGCGCCCGTGGTGACAACGGTGGCGGAAGCGCCGCCGCCCGCGAGGACCGCCCCGCCGGCGATCCCGCCGAACCCGATACAACAGAGGCTCAAGAGGCCGACAACTGACAACGACTCCAGCAGGCCGTCGTCGCTCATTTCCGTGGCAGCCGTGAATCCGATATGAGTACAGAACCGGAACCGCTAGCGGTATGGTGTGCGGGTAGCGAGTGGTGACCCATCACGACGACTGCGACGCTGATCGGCAAGAAATGGCATCCGGTCGTTATTCACCGACTCTTGGAGAACGGCCCGCTGGGATTCAACGCGCTCAAAGAGGAGGTCGACGGGATCTCAGGAAAGGTTCAGTCCGATGTCCTCGAGGACCTCGAGGAACACGGGTTCGTCGACCGAACTATCGTCAGCGAAAAACCGTTCCGCGTGAAGTACTCGCTAACTGATCGTGGGCGGTCTTTAGAGCCGGTGATCATCGCTATGCGTGACTGGGGAAGAGAACACCTCACGGACCCCGACGACCAGTGAACGACCCGAGCGAGTCGGCGATGAATGTCATTTCCGTCCTCCCGAAAGAGGCCATCCCGAGCATCGACCATCCGACGTTCGGCGACGACTATTTTGGCGACCCAGACGATGACGTGTTGGTCGTCGAGCCGGCCGACGAAGCGTCGCCTGCACGCGCCTACCCGATTCAGATCCTCAACTACCACGAGGTCGTCAACGACGTCGTTGGTGCCGCAGACGGCGATCCGGTTGCCGTCACGTGGTGTCCGATCGGCGGTCGCTTCAAATTGGTCGACGCCGGTACCGAGCGTTCACGGTCGCATCGCTCGTGCGAACCACGTCTCCGGGTTCTGTCGCTTGACGCGGAAGCTGAGGAGCTCGTCGGCGTCGACCAGATCGAGCAGGAATCCCCGGACCGGTGCGGGGTCGCGGTCGCTCACGATGAAACACTCATCGCCCGAGTCGAGTGCGCGGAACTGAGCTTCGACGCGCTCCTTACGGGTCTCCGGATCGAGTCCGCGGAGGTCGACTGCGTCGGCGGGCGGATCGACCGACCAGATCTCTTCGTAGCGCTCGTCGACAGCGGTCGCTAACTCCGCCGCGTACTCGGGGAGGGCGTCGGCCCCCGGCTCCGGCGTCGACTGCAGCTCCGGATCGAACGGGAGCTCCGCAAGCATCGGCAGGTCAAGCGCCTCGATGGGGTTGTCGCCGCCAAACAGGTCGTGGGGAGTGCCGCACTCCTCGCAGACAAACTCACCCATATTCGAGACGACGCCGAGCACGGGCACGTCGTTCTCCTCGAACAGCTCCAGCGCGCGCCCAGTGTCGGAGACAGCGGCATGGAACGGCGTTGTGACGAGAACAACGCCGTCAACCGGCACCTCCTGAAGAGTCGTCAGCGCCACGTCACCCGTTCCCGGGGGCATGTCGACAACGACCGTCTCTGGGTCGCTCCACGCGGTCGTCTCGAACAGGTCCGAGAGCGCGTCGTGGGCCATCGCACCCCGCCACGCGAGCGGCCCGTCGTCTGAGAGCATCGCCATGCTCATCACCTCCAGCCCACCGGCATCGACCGGGACCGGGTTCCCCTCATCGTCGCTGTAGACGGGGCCGCTCGCGCCGACCACTTCGGGGACGTTCGGGCCGTAGATGTCGGCGTCGAACAGCCCGACTGAGGGGGTATTGTCACTATCGGCCTCACCCGCCGCAAGCGCGCACGCCAGCGTCGTCGCGATCGTTGTCTTCCCGACACCTCCCTTCGTACTCGCGACCGCAATCACCCGGTCCGCGGCTTCGATCCCCGACGACCGACCGTCGAGGTCCGGGCTCGGGTCGACCTGCTCGACGCGCGCGTTCGAGACACCTGGCGCGTCGGAAGCCGCACGCACCATAGCGGCCGACACCCGCTCGGCGGCGTCCCGCGGGAACTCCCGCAGGTCCGCGGTGATCGTTGCGGTCTCGTCCGTGACTGTCACGTCCTCAACGACGCCGGCCTCGAACACGCTCACGCCGGCGTCCGGGTCCCGGACCTTCCGGAGCGCCGCCTCCACTGCGTCGGCGGGCGATTCCTGAGCGTTCGGTTCGTCCGCGTCGTTGACGTCGTCGATTTCTGCGGTGGGGTCTGTCATGGTGTCTGAGTCGGTGTCGTTGTCGGTTCCGGAGCCGAGCAGTTCACAGGTCCGGTCGGCGGTTGAGCATGCTTTCGCCGGGCAGGTCGGCGCTGTCGTTTTCGGTGCCGCCGCTGAACTGCCGCCGGAACTTCCCCGGGTCGGCGTCGAGCGCGCGGACGGCGGTGCTCCGGACGACTTTCGGCTGCGTCTCGTCGTTTGCGACTGCGTCGAGGCGAGCGGTGGCTCGCTCGTCGTCGACGCCGGCCAGCAGGTGGACGGCCCACTCCCGCAGCCGTTCGCTGTCCGCATGCGACAGCTCCAGCAGGACGGGGCACAGCGCCTCGCCGCGCAGCTTGAACAGCGAGACCATCGCGTTCCTGACGACCGCGTGGTGGTCGTCGTCCAGCGCCGCCTCGATCGTCGCCGCGTACTCGCTCCGGTCGAGCCGGTCGAGCGCGACGACCGCTTCGGCGCGAACCCACGGATCTGGGTCGTCGCACGCCGATACCGCGGCCTCACCAGCCCGCTCGCCGCCGAGTTCGCCGAGCGCCTCGACCGCGAACTGACGCACGTCGGCGTCGTCGTCCGCCAGGCCGTGTTCGATCAGCGCGCCGACGGCGGCCGCGGTGGGTCGATCCTCGCCGAGGGCCAGCGCGGCCCGCCGGCGCTCGACGGGGTCACCGGCGACGAGGTTCTCAATCTTCTCTGTGGCGTCAGTCCCTCGGAGCGGCGCGGTGTCGGTCGCCTGTAGCTCCCGTGGGCTCGCGTCGCCGATCGTCACGTCGCGGCTCACCTCGATGTCTTCGAGCCCGTCAGGCTCCTCGCCGAATCCCGGGCTCTCTTCGGGGTGAACACGGGGATCGGTGGGTCCGTCAGTCGCCTCGTCGGGGTCTCTCATTGGGCGCTCACCCTCGTTTTATCGGACGTGTCCGGCGCGTCCGGCGTGTCCGGCGCGTCCGGCGGCCCAAAGAACTCCTCTGGGTCGAGGATCGCGAGCGCGGCGCCGAGACAGACGGCGGTCGCGGCCCCCGGCGTCGCGGGGACGCCCGCGAGCAGCAGCAGGGTCGCGCCGACCGCGAGCCACGCGTCGCCGTCGCGGAGCCCGGAGACGGCGGCGGCGACCCCGCCGAACGCCGCGGTCGCGACGAGGAAGTGCGGGCTCCCGACGACGGCGAACCCGACGAGCAGCGCGCTCCCGGTGACGTACGGCGCGGCGGCGCTCGCGGCGACGACCCCCGCGAACGCGAGCGCGCCGGCGCCGAGCGCGACCGCGTCGCCCTCGGCACGAACGCCGAGGAGGGTCACTCCCGCGAGGAACGCGACGGAACCGGCCGCTCGGAAGGACGACCCGACGAGCCCGGCCGTCGCGGCGAGCGAGAGCCCGACGGCGAGCGCGAACGCCAGCGCGATGACGCCGCGCCGGAGCTGGAAGTAGGACGCCGGCACCCCCAGTGCGCGGGCGAACGCGATCCCCGCGCCGACCGGGATCGCGACGGCTGCAGCGACCGTCGCCGCGCCGGAGAGCGTCGCAAGCACGCCGAACACGCCGACAAACAGGAACCCGACGCGGACGACCGGACGCCCCGTCGAAAGCGCGACAGCCGCGAGCGCGATTCCGGTCGCGAGCGCCGCGACCGTCCCGACTGTCGGGACCAGTCGGGGCGGAAACGCGATCGGTTCGAGCGGCGCGTTGTACAGCACGCGTACCGCGGCCGCGACCCCGACGGCGACAGCGGCGAGCAGGCCAACCGAGCCGACGCGACCGCCGAAGCGACCGAGGGACCGCGGTGAGGTCGCTCGCGCAGTCGCGCGTTTCGTCGGCGAACTCACGAGCGATCACCCCCGTCAGCCCCGTCTCCGTCTGGATCGTCAACGACCGCGTGTTCACGTTCGCCTCCGACTCCCGCGTCGAGCCGGACGGCCAGATCGTCGACATCGGCGGTGACGAATGTGTCAAAGAAGCGCGCGAGTCGCCCGTAGACGCTCGTCCCGGGTTCCTCATCGAGGGTACTCCGGAGCCCCGACGCGAGGACGGAGAGGTGACGGTCGTGGAAGTCGAGCCGCGCGCGGTCGAGGTTTGACGGCTCGACGGGGTCAGTACCTCCGCCCGCATCGGAGTCGGCGGCGGCCAACCGACAGAGATACCCTGCGAACTCGAGCTCCAGCCGGACGTGGTCGTGATGTCGGCGCCCCTCGCCGCCGATCTCGCACCCGAAGTGCTCGTACGCTCGGGCGAGGTCGAGGTTCACGTCGTTCCACGACACGTCCGAGCGGTACGTCGACTCGTACAGCGAGACCGGTGGCCCCTGGTTCTCGATCGTCCCGTCCGTCCCGTCGATCACCTCGGAGTAACCGACGACGAACAGGTCATTATACCGGGCCGAGAGTGTCTCGCGGTCGTCCTCGACTGTCAGGTCCGGCGGCTCAACACCAAGGTTACTCCGGTCGACGTGCGCCGCCATCACCTCGTCGAGCGAACCGTCCGCGAACTGCTCGTAGATACCTCCGCTCGGCTCTGCGAAGGCCGCCGCCGCGAGCGCGTAGACGCTCCCGCGGGCGGCGGTCTGGTCGTCAACTCCGTCGCTCTGAAGTTCTGTGTCAGGCTGCGCTCCGTCGCGTTCGGGTGTCGATCCCGACACGGTCATTCACCCCTCGTTCGGCGGATGCCCTCGACGGTCACGAGCGTGGTGAACACGACGGCGATGCCGGCGAGCGCCCACAGTACCGTTTCGTACGGCGCCCCGCCCTCGTCCGGGCCGAGCGAGAGGTAGTACCACTCGCTGGCCGCTTTCTGGCCGGAGCGCTCGTCGTTCGATCCTTCCCAGACCGCGAACGCGGCGTTCACGTCCTCGTCGGCGTCGATGTCGGTCACGTTCGCGCGGTCGGACGCGAGCGGTCGACTGAACACGACGCTCCACCGGTCACCGGTGTGTGTCGCAGTCGTCTCCACCGTCGACTCCGATAGTTGCGTCGTACTGCCGGCGCCGCCGGCGAGCAGCGACTCCGTCCCGTCGGCTCCGTTCCAATACCAGACGTTCACCTGATTGTCGCTCGACCCCATCGCGATCGGCGGCCGTTCCTCGGACGAAACGGGGAACTGGACCGCGGCGGCGTCGGCGAACGCGCGGAGCGAGTCAGTCGACGTGTTCGCCGTCCCGTCGCTCCACGACAGCCGGAGGTAGAGCCGATCGTCGGTCCGCGCGGCCGCGACGCTGGCTGAGTCGATTGCAGTATCTGAGCCGCCCGGAACCGCCGCGCCGGAGCTGCTCAGCGGGACGCTCACAGTCTCAACCGATTCCCACGCGTCGCCGGACGGATCTGCGAGTTCGCTGGCACCCGTCTGCTGTTCGACCGGGATCTCGTAGGCCGCGCGGGCGTCGACCATCATCGGGAACGCCGCGGTCGCGACCACGACGGCGAGCGCGATCGCGGCCGCCACGGCGAGTTCCCGCGACCCGAGTCCGCTGCCGGCCATCGAATCGTCAGCCGTCATCGTCGAACACCTCCAGCCGGTACTGGTCGTCGTTGTTCACCGTCGAGAGGATCTCCATGAGTTCGCTCTCCTCGCCGCGCTCGGCCTTCTCCCGCTCGCGGGTGATCGTGTTGAGCGCGGACTCGACTTGCGGGCCGAACAGCTCTTCTAAGTAGTTGCGCGGGATGCGCTCCGCGTTTACTGTCTCGCCGCTTTCCGAAGTCTGCGGCGGCGCGTACGGCGGGATGTAGTAGACGTTCGGCTCCGTCCGGTACTCGGGGTGGAGCCGTAAGGCGACCTCGTACTCGTTGACGAGCTTGTGGATGGGGCCCTCCTCGTCGTCGAGGAAGCCGACGTGCCGGAGCTGTGGCGGACAGTCCTCGGCACAGGACGGGGGTCGAACCTCGCCCTCCGGACCTTCGCCCTCGATCCGCGGGTAACAGAAGATGCACTTCTCGCTGGTCTTCGTTTGGGCGTTGTAGAACACCTTCTTGTAGGGACACCCCTCGACGCAGTACCGGTAGCCGCGACAACGGTCCTGGTCGACGAGGACGATCCCGTCCTCCTCGCGCTTGTAGATCGCGGAGCGCGGGCACGCCTCCACGCAGGAGGGGTGCGTGCAGTGGTTGCAGATCCGGGGGAGGTAGAAGTAGTACGAGTTCGGGTACTCGCCGGCGCCCTCGTCCTCGTCCCAGTTCGGCCCCCAGTCGGCGTTCTCCATGGGGCGGAGCGGCTCGTCGCTCCCCTCGTACATGATCGCCTCGTGGTTGAAGTCCCAGGCGCGACCGTAGTTCTCCTTCTCCGGGAGCTCGCCGGGCGTTCGTGACTTCCCCTCCTCGTCCCAGCCGCCGCCCATCTCCTCCCAGTCGCGGGGGTAGCCGGAGCCGGGCTTGGTCTCGACGTTGTTCCAGTACATGTACTCGCGGCCCCCGGACTCGGTCCAGTTGGTCTTACACGCGATCGTACACGTCTGGCAGCCGATGCACTTGTTCAGGTCCATCACCATCGCTACCTGGTGATCGACGCCCTCCGCGAGCGGGACATCACCGTCGTCGGTTTGGCGGACAGTGTCGTCTGTACTCATCAGTCGTCACCTCCGAGAAGGTCCGAGACGCGATCCAACGCACTGCGCGACTTCGATCCAGAGTCGGACGGCGCTGACCCAGTCGCCGACTCCTCGAGCAAGCCGGCAGCGAGCGACGCCGCGCCGTCTTCGACCTTCTCGACTTCGATCCGAACGTCGCTGTTCACGCCGGTCGGCCCCCAGTAGTTCGGGAAGAAGTGGAGGTGCTCGCCCGTGTCCTCGGGGTACTGGACAAGCTGCGTCGGCTTCATGTACATCGGCACGAGCGAGTTGAAGTTGTTGCGGTCGGGATACTGGAACCGCTCCCAGCCGAAGAAATGCCGGACCGTACCGGGCTCCCCGCTCGGGTAGATCTTCGCCTGCACCTCGACCGAGTCGAGGTCGTTGTACACCCGCACGGTGTCGCCGTCCTCGATACCACGTTCCTCGGCATCGTCGGGGTTCAAGAACACGGTCGGCTCACCCCGCTGCAGCCGGAGCATCTTGGAGTTGTCACGCCACGTCGAGTGGATCGACCAGCGGCTGTGGGGCGTGTTGTATCCGAGCGGGTACTCCGATTTCTCCTGTAACACCGGCGCTTCCTTGTGTGTCGGGAGCTGCTCGTCGAGCTCCAAGAACCAGTCGTGGTCGATGTAGTACTGCTGGCGCCCCGTGAACGTCGGCCACGGGTTCTTGTCCTGCACGTAGTCCTTCCACGGCGTGTACGCCTCGCCCTCCTCGATGTCCGAGGTCCAGTGGTCGCCGGCTTCGAGGAGGCGACGCGGCTGTTCGTCGATGTCGTCGAACGTGAGCTGCTCGTCGGTCCCCTCGGGGTTTGATTCCTCGGAGTGGTCGAGGATGAACTCCGCGGCCGCCTTGTCATCCGCAAGCGCACCGGGATCGTCGTCGAGCCAGTCACGGGTGTAGTCGTCGTGGACCGACTGGAGGTCGATCTGTCGGTCGAACTTCCGGTCGTCGATCGGCTCCGTGCCACGCTCCTCGGCGAGCTCCTGGATCTTCGCGGCGAGCTCGCGGAAGATCTGCCAGTCCGTCTTCGACTCGCCGAGGGGCTCCACCGCCGGCGTGAACGGGTGCACGTAGGTGTGCATATCCGTCACCGACAGGTCGTGTTTCTCGTAGTGGCTCGCCGTCGGGAGGACGATGTCGCTGTTGAGCGCCGTCGAGTCCATCCGGAAGTTGATGTCGACGACCAGATCGAGCTTCGGCCACAGCTCCTCTTCGAGCGCGATGTTCCCCTTGGCCTGATTGAAGTAGTTCCCGCGCCAGACGAACATGACCCGGGGGTCGGGGCGGCTGCCGTCGTCGCGCTCGCTCGGGTACAGCGGCATCCATCCCTTGTCTATCGACTCCTGAATTTTCGCTGCCGTGTCCGGGTCGGTGTTCTCCATGATCCCGGCGTGGTAGTACGTCCACAGCGTCGTCGGGACGCCTCGGACGCTTCCGGTCGGGAACGAGAGGTTCTTCCACCCGTTGAACGTCCAGATCTTCTCCTGACCGACGTAGTGGTCGAGGCCGGTCCCCTGTCGACCGAGGTTCCCCGTGAGCGTGACGAGCAGCTGGATCGCGCGGTTGCCCAGGTCGTTGTGGTACCAGTCGTTGACCCCCTTGCCGTGGATGATCTTCGCGCGGTCGACCGCGGCGAACTCGCGAGCGATCTTCTGGTGGGTCTGCTCGCCGACGCCGGTGATCTCGTTGACCCGCTCGGGGGTGTACTCCGACAGCTCGTCGCGGAGGTTCAGCCACACCGAGCGCGTCTCGACGTCGCCGTCGGTCGTGGTGACCGTTCGCTCGGCGGCGAGTTCGGGGTCGAAGTCGAGCTCGATGCTCACAGAGTGGTCGTGCTGCCCGTCGCGCTCGCCCAGCGATCCGGGCGCCGTCCGGAGAGTGCCGTCGGCGTCCTGCATGACGAACACCTTCTCCGGTCGGTCGGCGTCGACGCTCAGCCCGGATACCTCGCTCGCGCGGAGGAACTTCCCGGTGTCCTCGCGGACGAGCAGCGGCATGTCCGTCTGCTCTTTTAAATGCTCGTCGTCGTACAGCTCCTCGTCGACGATGGTGCGCGCCATCCCGAGCGCGAGCGCGGTGTCGCTCCCGGGTTCCGGACCGATCCACTCGTCGCAGTGGATCGCCGTCTGGCTGTAGTCGGTGAAGATCCCGACGCGCTTGGCACCGTCGTAGCCGGCTTCGAGGAAGTACTTGGCATCGGGGATGCGTGTGACGTTGATGTTCGAGCCCCACGCAATGATGTAGTCGGCGTTGTACCAGTCCGCGCTCTCGGCGTTGTCGGTCTGGGTCCCCCACGTGATCGGCTGTCCCGGCGGGAGGTCGGAGTACCAGTCATAAAAGGAATGGCTGACACCGCCCAAAAGGTTGACCAGACGACTCCCCCCAGCGAACGACACGGGGCTCATCGCCGGGATCGGGGTGAAGCCGCTGATCGCGTCGTACTCCTCGTCCTCCACGGTGTCGATGACCTCTTCGGCGATCTCGGTGAGCGCCTCGTCCCAGGAGATCCGCTCCCACTTTCCCTCGCCGCGCTCGCCGGTCCGGCGGAGGGGGTGCGTGACGCGCTGGTCCGCGTTCACGTAGTCGGTGAAACACGCCCCTTTCTGACAGCCGCGGGGGTTCGGGTCGGGAAGCGACTCGTCGAATCGCGGGTAGTCGCCGGCTTGCTCCTCGCGCCACACCTGCCCGTTCCGCGTATAGACTTGCCACGAGCAGCTGCCCGTGCAGTTGACGCTGTGGGTCGAGCGGGCCTTGTCGTCCCAGTCCCACTCTTCGCGGTAGAGGTCCTCCCAGTCGCGGTACGGGTAGTTGCCGATCGGGTCGTCGACGACCTCCAGCGTCGTCATCTCCGTGAGGTCCTGCGCGGAGCCAAGCCCGGTGGCGCCGACGGCGGCTGCCACCCCGACCCCCTTCAGGAAGTCGCGGCGCGCGGCGCCGGAGGCGTCTCGTCTCGATTCGGTCGGTGTGTCTGTCGTGTCAGTCATTGTTTTCGATGAGAACTGTCGCGAGGCCGAGCGTGACGCCGAGCAGCGCGAATGCGATGCCCGCGGGCGTCCCGCCGCCAGCGTTGAGTCCGACGGCGATCAGCCCCACGCCTGCCAGTTTTGTCACTCGATCCGCCCAGCGGTACCGACGGGGCGACAACTCAGCCAACTGGAACGCGCTCGACTCAGTCATCGCCCGATCCCTCCGTGGTCGACGTGGTTCCGTCGGCTCCCGATATCGTCGGTTCCTCGCCGCCGCCCTCCGAATCGTCCTCGAAGCCGCCGAGGATCGCGTAGGTGAGCGTGCCGGCCGCGGCCGGGACAAGCACGAGCGCCGCAATCAGGTAGGGTCGGAGCACGGCGGTCGAGGTGCCGAGAATCTCGGCGACAATCACGTCCATGCCGGCGATAGAGGCGACCATGACGAGCGTGATGCCGACGATACCGACCGCGGTCGGGAACGGGCGGTCGAGGTAGTTCTGGGAGAAGTGCTCTGGCTCCTCCGCGCGGTCGATGAACGGCCAGACCACCACGGCGATGAACACCAGGCTCGGGAGGAACAGGCCGCCCACGAACTCCGAGCTGATGTGAACGCCGAGCACGTCGAAACTCAGCCACGAGGGAGTGAGCTTCAAAAATCCGTACCCCCACATCAGGAACCAGTCCGGCATGACGAGCGAGGGTGTCGACGCCGGGTCGTTCGGCCCGTACTCGGCGATGTTGTGCACGGGGAGCAGTCCAGCAAGCAGCGAGAGCACGGCCATCGTGAGGAAGAACACGACCGCACTCACCGCGGCCTGATTCGGGAACGCGGGGAGCCCAATCACGACGCTGTCGTCGTCGCGGTCGATCAGGCGTGCGCCGCCGTCGGCCGCCTCGGGGCCTCTGCCTGCGGGCGGAGTGCCATCACTCGTCTTCGCAGCACCACCTGGTTCCGCGGCGACGACGTCCTCGTCGCGCTGCGCCTCGGTGTGTTTCTGCCGGATGAGGATGGCCATATGTACGGCGATGAGCCCCGCGATCGCGGCCGGGATGAGGAAGACGTGGAGGAAGAACAGCCGCGGGATCGTCGCGCTCGTCGGGAACTGCCCGCCGAACACGATGCTCGCGAGGGGATCGCCCACGAGGGGGATAGAAGCGGCGACGTTGTAACCGATACCGACTGCCGTGCTCGCGAACTCGTCGTACGGGAGCGAGTAGCCGGTGTACGCGGCGAACATCGCCAGCCCGGCGAGGCCGGTCCCAACGAGCCAGTTCAGCTCACGGGGGTTGCGGTACGCCCCGGTGAAGAACACGCGGAGCATGTGTAAGGCGATCGACGCGACGAACAGGTGTGCCGCCCAGTGGTGCATGCGCCGCAGAAACATCCCGAACGGCACGTCGTAGGTGATGTTGAGGACGCTTTTGAACGCCGCCGGCACCTCTTGGCCCTGGTACTGTGCGACGCTGCCGGCGTACTCGACGGCGGCCGTGCTCGGCTCGTAGAAGAACGCGAGGAACGTTCCGGTGGCGACAAGGATGCCGAAACAGAACAGCGCGACTTCGCCGAGGAGGAAGGAGTCCTCCGCGGGGAACGCCTTGCCGAGGAAGTCGCTCCCGTCGTCCAGATCCAGCCGCGAGTCGACCCAGTCGTACGCGGACTCGGCACGGTCGGTCGCGGCGTCGATCCGAGACATCAGTCACCCCCGGGGCCGATCGGCCCCTGAAAGTCGCCCGTCGCGACGAGGTAGCCGTCGCTCGAGAGCGTGATCGGGAGCTGCGGCAGCGACCGCGACGGTGGTCCCCCGACAACCTGTGCGCCCGTCACCGGGTCGAACCGCCCGGAGTGACACGGACAGACGAGGATGTCGCCGTCGCGGTCGGCGACCATGCAGCCCGCGTGAGTACACACCTTCGAGAACGCGGCGTACCCGCCGACGGTGAACTCGTCGCGCACCGCCTCGCTGTACGCCGACTCCTCGAAGCGCACGAGCAGCGTCGGGGCGTCCTCGACCCCCGGACGCGGCTCGGGAAAGACGGTGAGCTGTTCGCCGGGAGCGATGCGGTCCTCCGCGATCCGCTCGCCGGCGTCGTCGACGAGGGGGATCCCGTCTTCGTACACCGGTCCTTGATACTTGGTGTCGAACACCCGCGTGAGCCCTGCAACGGGCGCGGCGAGGCTCCCAACCGCCGTGATCCCCCCGACTGTCGCGAGGATCTTCGCGTAGTCACGCCGTTTGAGCTCGGCGCGCGCGTCTTTCCAGAACGGCCGGTAGATGCTCGGGTCGACGGCGAGCCCGTCGTCGTTCTCCGGGCAGGCGTCGCACAGCTCGCCGTCACCGGGGTGATCGTCGGTTTCCTCTCGCGTCGGTCGTGGATCAGGTACGTCGTCTCCCATCAGTGGTCCCTCCGTTCAGCGACTTCGATGTGGGGCATGAACCACGCGTAGTACGACACCGTCGACCCCAGCAGCGACATGAACAGCCCGAAGGCGTAGATGCCGAAGTACTGAGTCCGCGCGAGCGTGAGGTACTCGGCGGTGAGCAGCGCCGAAAACACGATGGCGAGGGCGGTGAGCCCACCCATTGCGACGAGCCCCTCGATGGCGTCGCTCGCGTCGTGGTACTCGACGACCCACCGGTCCTCCGTCTCGAACCAGGGGAACGTCGCTCGGTTCACTCCCTCCGGCGGCGGGGCGTCAAGCCCCCCGCCGTCGGTGGCGGCCGCGTCGGTCGCACCGCCCGCATCGCCCGGGCCGCCGCCGCTCGGGTCGGGCCGTGCGGCTTGGTTCATGAAGCGGTGGAAAAACGCCATGGCTCCCAGAAGCCCGAGCAGCGCGACCCAGACGATCACGCCGACCTGACTCGGCGAGAGCTTGTTCGGCGTGTCCGCGAACCCCTCCAGCGGTTGCATCTCGCTTACGCTCTGGTCGATCCTGACCTCCTCCGACGGTGGCTCGCCGTGCAGTCCGACGTACCACGTCGGCAGCAGCACGGCGAGCACGATGAGGAGAATAGCAATCGTTCGTCGGTCCATTATGTTGTATCGTGTAGTGTGTCGATGAGCCGGTCCGGCGGTATGGACTCGGTCTTGCAGATCCGTTCCGTCTACTGAGGCGTTCGTCCACGTGCTCCCGTTTTCCGTGGTCCGATCGTCCGGTATTAATCACAGAACACAGTAGCGTAACATATCATACGGTGGTCCAGAAGCGAGCAAGTAGCTACTCCCGAACTATTCGGGAGTTTAAGTGTCCTTGCCGAAAAGCTGAGACAGTACGGTCGCCGTCACGAGCCGGAGGTGTTCGGAGACGGTCGACTTCGCTAGATCGAGGTCGGCGGCGATCTCGTCGGCTGTGGCACCGTTCGGCTCGAAATACCCTTTTTTGATCGCGACGGTAGCTACTGTTGCCTGTCGTTCCGTCACTTCGGAGAGATCAATCGGGACTATGTTCGACTGGTCGCCGCTTGTATCCCGTTGAACGAGGATCTGGCGAATCTTGGCTGTACCGAGCGCGTTGACGATCGACTGAAGCTCGTCATATCCAGTCAGAATAAACGTAGCGATCAGCTCACCGTCATCGATCCGAGCCTTGTGTGGCGACACAGGGAAGCTAGAAAACGCCGATATAAACCCGTTACAGGCGCAGGAGTTACATGCATCGCGTTCTGAGTCGAGCAGATCCATGTCGCCGTCAGAAGCATCACAGTTGTGATCTTCATCCTTGAGGTCGTACCGGCCGTGAGCTTCTCCTGCAAACTCCAGCAACTCCAGATTGCTCGGTTGGTCTGCCGAGGGCTGGTCGACGACGAAGTCAACGCGCTCGTCGATAGGATCGACCCGCACTTCTCGGAGGGGCATTCTCTCCGAGAGTGCCCCTACTGGACAGCGATCGCAGGCGGATGTCTCCAATTTGACCAGAAACGTATCAGCCACGGATGGTTGCCGATACGACAGTAGGTTTCAAAAAGCTTGGCGCGTAGCAACCTGATCTGCTGTCGTTCAGTAATCTCACCCAGGTGAGGTTTCTCAGAGGGACGCCCGATCACGACCGTTCCGGTGCGAGACTGTTACCAACATTAAGGCGAGAATGCCCCTTCCTCCACGAGCGAGCACCGCGAGCGAGTAGGGAGGCCACCACTATCTCGAGTGAGCCCGCTTCTCCTGACGGTTCACCCCAAATGCGGTCGCAATCTTGCCCGTTCACGACCGGACTCCCACCGGGCCCACATAATGAGGACCACCGGAAGCACGACGGTGGAAGCGATGAACGCGTAGGTGACGCTAATGGCGATCAACGCTCCAAACTGGATCAGGATCGGTGTAATCGAGAGATAATACAACGCGATACCGGCACTCGCAGTCGTGACTGTGGTTCCGAATAAGGCACCGCCAGTTCCTTGAAGCGTAATCTGGACCGCAGCGAGCCCGTCGTCCCTGGCATCGAACTCATCGGTGAACCGATGGACGACGTGGATCGCGTAATCGATGCCGATTCCGACCGTGACCGACAGAATTGTCGCCGTGAGCGTATTGAACGGGATACCGAGGTACCGCATGGTTGCAACCAGAAACAGGAGTGTGACGACGATCGGCGAGAGCGTCACTACGCCCAATATCGGCCGCCGTTCTAGCGCGTAGTACAGTCCCGTCAGGAAGATCACGCCGAGCGAGAGAGCGATCATCAACGCCGTGATCGCCGAGTTGCGGACCTCCTCGGAGACCCGCTGGAACACAATGATGTCTCCGCTCTCGATAGCTTCGTATCGGTAGGACCCGTCCGCCATCGACTCCGCATCCGCGGTGATCGCCGCATCGGTCGAATCGGTCTCGACAGAGTAGACGATCCGTATCTCTCGGTAGTCCGCAGTGATGTATCGGAGCGCCTCCGCTTCGTACGGCGAGGAGAGCAACTCATCGTAAATGCGCTCCACGTTGGCGTCCGGAACGCCGTTACCCGTCCGATCGCTCCGTTCGACGAGCGCGTTGAACGACGCGGACTCGTCGGCATAGGCGTCGATCACGGTCAAAATGCTCGTCGTCTCGGCGTGTCGAGAGTCGTCGGTGACGACCGACGATGGAGGATCGTTCCCCGCCCGATGGATCGACTCCAACGCGTGGTCCTCCGCGAACGATCCCTGTAGATATATCGTTACGGTCTCACCCTCCGTCGTCTCGAACTCGTCTTCGAGGAAACCGAGGCTCTCCGTGACGGTGTACGTTCCGGGCTGCAGTCCTGCCGGTAACGCGTTTAAGTAGTCCGGAAGCTCCTCGGGAGGGAGCATATCCTCGTCCTCGAACGACGATCCGACGTCCTGCCCGTAGTAGCCCGCTGCCCCGGCGGTCACCACCAACACAAGCAGGAACAACACGGGCATGCGGTTCGTGATGTTGAGATGGTACGGAATGAGCCTCCCCAGTATCGAATCTTCGTCACCAAGCGGTTTCGAGGTGAACGCCGGTAACGGCGTTCGGTGCCGGAACTGCTCGATCAGGAGCTTTGCGGCCGGCAAAAACACGGCGAAGATCAACATTACGGCGACGATCCCGACCGCGGCGACGAGCCCGAAGTCAGCGATGGGCGACAGCCCGCTCGCCATGTTTGCGGAGAATCCAATCACCGATGTCGTCGTTACCATGAAGAACGCCACCATGAGCGGGGCGATCGCCCGGCGAACCGTTTTTGCCACCGTCGCGTTATCGACAGGATCCGTAACCGCAGAGTCGTCGATCTCCTCGCGGTAGCGATTGATGACGTGGATCCCGAAATCGACACCGATAGCCAGCAGAAGTGGCGGTAAGGCCACCTGTAACTGGGTAAACGGGATTCCAGCGTGGCCGAGGAAGCCGAACGTCCAGATCAACGACATCGCAAGCCCGACAACGGCTAAAAACAGGTCGAACGGGTCACGATAGGAGATCGCCAAGAAGAGAACCAGCAGGATGATCACCGCAGGAATCGACGCCGAGAGCGAATCCTGTAAGACCTGCATGTTCTCGTGTTCGGAGATTCCCGAACCGAACACGCGGATGTCCCCGTCGGCTGCGTTCGTGATACGCTGTGTTTCGAGTTGGATCTGTTCGAAGGTTTCAGAACTGTCTTTCGCGTCGTGGCTGACGACGCCGATCGCCGCCGTGGCGGATGCGGATTGCGGACTGAAGTCATCTCCAACCAGCCGCGTGAACTCCGGATTCTCGCTTTGGACCCGTATCGCCCGCCGCACTTCGGTGTCAGTTGCCATCCGTATCGTTCGGATCTGCGCGTCGGTCGTCATAGCCGACGGATCGAGTTCGGTCGCCACGAATGCCGCCGGACTCGCCGTCTCTATCACGCGCTGTGAGGTGCGATCCTCCATCTCGCGTTGGACGGAGAGCATCCGCAACAGGCTCTCCTTCGAAAGAACATCTCGATCGTCCTGAAGCAGGAGCGTCGTATCCGGGTCGTCCTCGAAGGTGGAGCCAAACGTTTCGTCGACATACTCGTTGACTTGGTACGCATCGATATCTTCGGAGAACTGGTCGGTTCCGCCCGCCATCCGGATATCGTTCATTCCGGTTGCAAACCCGGCAGTGAGCAGTAGAAACAGGACGACGACCTGTACCGGATGGGTAACGATCCAGTCGCTCAGTGCCGAGACGAGGACGTGCTCGTCATTCATCGTTTCGAACCGGCATTATCGGAGTCTCCAAGCGTACAGCCCCGCCGTGAGAACGACGAAGAGTACGACGGCGACCCCGATGAGAAGCGGGTTCGTCGTCTCGTCGGGCTCACCGACCGTGATCGTCACCCGATGCGTGTCGGAGATCTGGCTTTCGCCGTCGGCATCGTCGTACCGCATGTCGACGGTCGCCGCGTACGTCTTCGGTACCGTGTCTTGGCCGACGCCCACTTCGAAGCGAATCGTCGTCGTTTCGCCAGGTTTCAACTCGGGAACGAACGCGATATCATCGGGGGCGGACAGCGGGTCGTCGCTGAACAGTTTCGGTTCGATATCGGTGACCGTCTCGTCGAGATTATTGGTCACCTCGATGGTGATGGTTTCTGTCTCTCCGGGGGTGATCTGGTGTTGCTGTGAGGCGAGGCGGAACTCGCTGCGGCGGTCCTGTACATCGACGATCACGTCACCGTCGTCGTCCACCCGCTTGTTGCGGTCCGTGGTCCGATACTGAACGTCTACGTCGATGAGTTTTCGAACCGCCTCGGCCTCGCCGCCGACATCGAGGCGCAGTTCGAACGCCGCCGTTTCCCCCGGTTCAAGCGTCCCGACAGCGTACGAGTCCTCGATCGGATACAGGTTCGGATCCGCCAGCTGAGCGCGGACCTCGACGCTTTCGGCGGTGGTCGGTCCGGTGTTCGTCACTTCGCCACGAATCCACCCCTCCTCGTCGACCCGCAGCGTCGACTCGGTCAGCTCGATCTCGAACTCCTGTGCGGGAAGCGGTAACACGCTGCTACTGATCCCGTCGTCCACGTTCTCGATCCCGTCGCGGTCGTCGAACGAGACGGCAGTGTCGAACGTGTACGGACGAACGCTGGTGTCGTCCCTGACGGAAAGATCGTGTGTGACCGTTTTTACCTCTCCTGGCTCCCACGACCCGGCGTGCGTCTCATCGACCGCGGACTCGCCAAAGACGACGTTTCCGTTGGTCGATGTCGTCCTAACGCTCGCATCATACGCCGTCTGCGTTCCGACGTTCTCCATTACCAGCGACAATGCACCCGAGTCACCGATCTGCGCGGACGTCGACGTGTTCCGGACGATGAACTGGGGGTCGTCGTCGATCTCGATCGTGACCGTTCGAGTTTCCGACGCGGACCGTTCATCCGTTATGCCTGACCGATCGGATATCTGTCTCGTGTACGAGTAGTCGAGTTCCACGTCCAGATCGTATTCACCGGGATCGGCGTCTTCGGGAACCGTCAGCCGGAACGAGGTAGCCTTCGGTTGGTCGTTCGTAACTGAGCCCACCGCTTGCGTTCCGGTCTCGGCCGTGATCGGCGAGTCATCGTCGGCCTCGACGGTCACTCGGACGTTCCGTGCTTTGGTAACGGAATTGCGGTTGTTGACTGACCCGACCTGGATCTCCCCGTCGTTCGTAACGAACAGCTCGATCGCTTGGGTCTGGCCCGGAACGACCGTGTTCGACGGCACATGCACGTCGAGGTCCGGTTCGCCGCGAACGAACCGATCGTCGCTCGTCGGTTCTTGTGCGTCCACGAGACCGATACCGCTAACGGGAGTCAACAAGAGGACTGCCGTGAGGAACAGTACGAGAATAACACGTCTGCGGATGCGACTCCGTGTGTCCCGCGTATCGCCATCATCTCGCCGCTTGAATGGAGTGTTAGGCACGTTAGTTAATGAAGAAGGACCAGACCATTATCCATTTATACGAATATATATGCTGTAATCTAATATGTTCGCATCCGAATCTACTGAGTTCGACGTCCTACGTCAGATCGGATGCCGCTCGTCAAGATCGATCCACTGGTTGAAATAGAAGGCGAGGAGATCGTTCAGACACTCTCTCAAGCCACCAGCGATGCCGACATCGTCAAACTGGATCTACTATTAAAACACCGTTCAGTATCTCAAACGGAGTCACCTCCTGGGAACTATTCACGTCACACTCGAAGCTCTCAAATTATTGGGTGACACCCTAACATGTTTGTAACCGCTGGTATTATAAGCGGTCTGTTAGGGGAACCTACCGGCGATGCCACACGCGAAACTCGTAATAGATCTTCCAGATCATACCTGGATTGGTGACCTCTCAACCAATTATCCGGAGGTCGTGTTTCAGGTCGTCACGAGTATCCCAGGTGAAAGAACCGGTATTGGACTCGTCCGACTCATTGCGACCGACCCGCTACCGATTATCACCGACATGCAGTCTCGTGACGACATCGAGGATCTCGAACTGCTCTGGAAACACGACGACGAGGCGCTCCTCCAGATAGAGACAATGAATCCACTCCCGCTTCTGCCGGTCTTGCGAGCCGGTGTCCCGCTCAAGATGCCCTTCGATATTCAGAATGGGGAGGCAACGTGGGAGGTGACGACATCCACGAGTCGGCTCTCGAGTCTCGGCGATCACCTCGACGATTTGGGCATCGGCTTTGCCATCGAGTATGTGCGAGAGATCGACGCAAGCCAAGCGGACCAGTTACTGACAGACCGACAGCAAGAAGTGCTGCTGGCCGCTGTCGGAGCAGGCTACTACCGTACACCACGGGAATCGACGTTAGGTGACGTGGCTGAGTCGCTCGACATCGCGAACGCGACGTGCAGCGACGTGCTCCACCGAGCTGAGGGTCACATCATCCACTGGTTCGCCGAGGAACATATGAACGTGTAACAGCCCTACGGCAAAAATCGTGACCGGCTGTCAAAGCCCGTCGTAACGAGGTTTTTGACGGGCTAGACTGTTTCCACGGTGAACAGTGAGTCGTCGCTGAGGACGACCCGCACGCGGCGGTGCCAGGCGTCGGAGAAGGCCTTCCGCTGCTGGTCGCTCGCCGACCCGTCGAGAATACCCTGGAGGTTCCCGATCGCGGGTCCGCCGTCTGGAACCTCGCCGACGTGGTACGTTACTTCGACAGTCTGGTCCGTGTCGGTTCGGCGGAAGCGGAACGTCGGCTCCGCCGTGTCCGGGTCGAACGACTCGAAGCGCAAGAGGTCACGGCGGCCGCCGTAGCCGCCGGCGAGCCCGCCGAAGCCGTCGTCTTCGGTCGCACCAGTGATGTACGAGATCATGCGGCTCATCACGCCGTATGCGGCGTCGTCCCGCGGACCTGCCGCCTGCACTTCGATCTCGCTTCGGACGGGATCGCTGTCGGGGTACAGCGCGTCGAGTCCGAGCTGGGCGATCCGGTAGGCCCCCGAGGCGGTCGGACAGGAGTGTCCCGCTTCTTTCACCGCGTCCATGTAGGTGATGACGAACGGAGCGCCCGGTTCGAGGACACCGAGTGCTTCCGCGACGGGATCGCGGACGCGGATCGGTTCGACGTCGTATTCGACGGCCCAATTCTCCTCGGTGCGGTTCGTGTCGGTCGGAGTCGTGTTTTCTGACATTGTGAGTCGGTTGCGATCGGTCGTTCGCGATTCGATGCCGTTCAGTACCGCAGCAGGCGCATGCCGTTGCCGATCACGGCGAGGACGCTGGCCTCGTGGACGAGCATCCCGAGCGCGAGGGTGACGTAGCTCGTCAGCACGCCCGCGAGCAGCAGCGTCACCACCACGAGGGCCAGCCCGACGTTCTCGAGGACGTTCCAGCGCGTGGCCTTGCTGAGTTTCACCGCGTAGGGGATGCGTTCGAGGTCGTCGGCCATCAGCGCGATGTCGGCCGTCTCGATGGCCGTGTCCGTCCCGGCCGCGCCCATGGCAACCCCGACGTCGGCAGTCGCCAGTGCCGGCGCGTCGTTGATGCCGTCGCCGACCATCGCGACGACCTGCCCGTCGGCCTGATACTCCGTGACGACATCCTGCTTGTCCTCGGGCAGCAACTCGGCGCGGTAGTCGTCGATCCCGATCTCTTCGGCGACTGCGGCTGCGACGCGTTCGTTGTCGCCGGTCAGCATCACCGTCTCGATCCCGGCATCCCGTAACTCCTGGATAACGCCAGGCGCGGCCTCGCGCAGTCCATCATGGAGCGCGATAGCGCCGACGACGACGCCGTCTCGAACGACGTGGATGGCGGTCTCGCCGCGCTCCTCGCGGCCGCGGACGTACTCGGCGACATCGTCCGGGAGATCGATTCCACGCTCGTCGAGCAACGCACGGTTCCCGACGACGATCTCGCGGCCGTCGTGGCGGGCGACAACGCCCTTCCCGGCGATAACCTCGAAATCGTCCGGTTCGGGAAGCGACCCGGTCCCCGTCGTCGACGGAGTGTCCGATTCGGTGGTCGTTACCCCGCCATCGGTCACGGGATCTCGGCGGTTCCGGGCCGCGTTGAGGATGGCGTCGCCAAGGTGGTGCTCGCTCTTCAGTTCGGCGATGGCCGCCAGGTTCAGCACCTCGTCGTCATCGGTGTCGAACCCTTCGACGTCGGCGACTGCCGTCTCGCCTTTCGTGAGCGTGCCGGTCTTGTCGAAGGCGACCAAGTCGATCTTACCCGCCTGCTCGAGGTGCTCACCGCCCTTCATGAGAACGCCGTTTCGCGCGGCGTTACCGATGGCCGAGACAATGCTCACCGGCGGCCCGATGACCAGCGCACCGGGACAGCCGATGACCAGCAGCGTCAGCGAGAGGATCGCGTTCTGCGTGACCGCGTATGCGCCGATTGCGAGCGCGATGACGGCCGGAGTGTAGTATTTGGCGAAGCGGTCGATCAGACTCTCGGTGGGCGACTGGGCTTCTTGCGCCTCCTCGACGCGTTGAATGATCCGTTGGAGCGTCGTGTCCGTACCGGCACCGGTAGTCGTGACTTCCAGCGCTCCTTCTTGGTTGACCGTCCCAGCGTAGACTTCGTCGCCGTCAGCCTTGTGGACGGGTGCGCTTTCGCCGGTGACCGGTGCTTGATTGACGGCGCTTTCCCCCTCCACGACGTCGCCGTCGACGGGGATCTTCTCGCCGGGTTTGACGATGACGATCTCGCCCGCTTCGACCTCGCGAGCGGGCACCGCTTTTTGCTCGCCGTCACGGCGCACGGTGGCCGTATCCGGCGTCATTTCGAGGAGCTCTTCGAGCGCGTTGCGCGTCTTGCGCATCGTCCGCCCTTCGAGGTACGATCCCAGCGCGAACAGGAAGACCACCGCGGCGGCTTCCCAGTACGATCCAATAGCGATCGCGCCGACAGCGGCCAGCGTCACCAGCGTCTTGATGCCGAGTGTTCGGCTTTTGACCTCGTAGTAGGCGGTCTTGGCGATGTCGTAGCCGCCGATGATCGCCGCGAGGATCAAGATCGCGGTGCTCGCGGCGTCAAAGCCGGGGACATACCCGATACTCCAGCCGCCAGCGTAGAGGAGACCACTCATCGCGACGACGATGGCCTTCCGATGGTGGCGATAGTACCGTTTGATCGATTGGGTATCCATGATAGATCTCCTTAGGCGGGCTGGGGGGTGTAGCCCTGGTTTTCGATGGTCTGTTCGAACATAGCCGGGTCGGCGACGCCGTCGTCGTACCCGATCTCGACGCGACCGGTCGAGTAGTGCACCTCGACGTCTTCGACGCCGTCGACGTTCGAGAGAGCGCGTTCGACGGTGCTTGCACAACTCGGACAGTCGAAGTCCAAGACGCGGAACTGCGTTGTGTCGTTCATTGCGATTTGAGATAGTGGCCATACCCCAATAAGTATTTTTTAGATGATATGTTTGGGTACGGAAATAGGTTGTTGGAACAATCAAACGGGTCGTCTAGGGCTTTCGCTCTCGCAGGTCGGGACCCTGCTCTTCGAGAGACACCAACTCCGCTCGCACCCCGCTATTTTTCCGCGTGCTCACAGTCAGTCCTCGTATGAGTAATCCAGACACTGACCACCGCCTCGACGATATCGCGGTGCGAGACACGCAAATTTCGGACGCCATCGACGAACCGATGCGAGCGATGATCCTCGATATTCTGTCCGGAGAAGCCCTGACTGCGGCCGAGGTCCACGAGAGCCTCGTCGATCGGGGCATCGACCGGACCGAGAACACGGTTCGGCACCACATCAACGAGCTGCGGGACGCCGGCCTCGTCGACGTCGTGCGCTTCGAGGAGGGTCGCGGTGGGACGACGAAGTACTACCACGCGAACACGATCGTCCTCTCGTACTCGCTCCCGGATTCAGCGGATACCGCAGTCGAAGAGATGATCGACGCCGTTCAGCCTCAGATTACAGACGCGCTCGCTACGCTCACCGACGAGTACGATGATGCGATCGAGGAGATCGTTGCGGACATGCAGCCCTGTGAGCATTGCCAGACCCAGAAGTACGAGACGTACGTGCTTTTAACCGTCCTCCGTCGTGCGTTCGTTGGTGCTCATAGGGATTCTTAAGGAGAAACGTAGACGTGTCGTGGAAATTAATTGTAGAAAATCAAGGAGAATACCTGCGCCTTTAGGCGCAGGATGAATCCGACAGTGCGTTCAACAGCCTACGTCCGACGACAGTTCAGAGTTTCCAATCCGCACTTTTAATTACGATTACCTCGTATATACAGGTAAGGTCAGGTCGGAACGGAGCGATTCCGAACGACCTTCGGAGGCGGTCTACCCGCCACTAATGAGACAATATCCGGAACGCCAACACGGTGAACACGAATCCTTGAAGGGTTCGTCTCGTGCCCGTTGGTCGAGCAAGCCCACGATACCTCTGAGTCCGCCGACGTGTCAGCGACTCCCTGCTGGCAAAAACAACAGATGGGAGTCAACGAGGCCGAGGATAGGAGTACCGGCGGTTTGGCACCGCCAGACAACCGCTGACCACGACGACTGGGTTAAACGGATTCCCGCAAAGTGGCAGAAGCATGGTTGCAAACCTGAAACTCCCAACGCTCGGGATTCCTCCGCCTTCAGGCGGAGGAGGATGTCAAGCCAAATACGGAGTGAATATCTGCCACGAATCCCGACAAAATTCATTCAGTGTACTGCTTCGGTCAATCGGAGTGGAAGCGAGCGCATAGCGACAGCACACGTGTGAACGAGGGTCCCGAACGTGTTCGCTATGTTCCCGCCGAATGAGTCCATCTGTGGTGGTTTAATTCAACCCAGCGACTATCGGCGGGTGAGTACATGAATCTCGATACGCGATTCGATCGGCGACGGTTCGTACAAGCGACGGGAGCAGCAGCGGTGGCGACGTTCCTCGCGGGCTGTTCCGGCGGAGACGGCGGTGACGGAACGACTTCCGGTGATGAGACGACCGACGACGGGGGAGACGACAGCGGATCGGACGACGGCGGATCAGAGTTCCTCGCCGAAGAACCGGACTACGGCGGCTGGTTCGACGACGTCGACAACTACGAGGGAACGGTCGACGCGACCGGAAGCGATAGTGTGACCGTCAACGTCGGCGCGGGGTCCGGCCTCTCGTTTGACCCGCCGGCGATCGCGGTAAGCGCTGGGACGACCGTCGTCTGGGAATGGACCGGCGAGGGCGGCGGCCACAACGTCTCGGCAGAGAGTGGTGCGTTCCAGAGCGAAACGATCGACGAGGAGGGACATACCTTCGAGTACACATTCGAGGAGACGGGTACTCACGAGTACGTCTGTACGCCACACAAGGCCGTCGGGATGAAAGGCGCCGTCGTCGTCCGGTGAACGGCTCATTCCGACGAACCGTCGGCGGATTCTCATTCTTGGCCCGAAGCGACGTCCCGGGCTGCTCGTTTCGATCGGCGGCGAGCACGATCGTCGCCGTGTCGGCAAGTACGATCGGCGTGAGCCGTCCGACGACGCGCGAGCCATAGAGGCGGCGATCGTTCACTCGTTTCTCGCAGCAGAGGGCTAACCGACAACCGGTCAAGATCTATCTGCAATACCGGCGTCTATGCGGGCCCCGAACGTGTTCGCGCGGTTCTAATCGGGTAGGAATCGCCTCGATAACCTATATCCGTCGGGTCACGACGCCCGACCGTAGCAGACGATCGCGCTACGGCGGAGGTCACAATGTCACAACAAGAACGCCGCTCGACTGAAGAGGCAGCGAACGATGAATCGACCGAAGGGGCATCCGAGGAGCCCCACGAATCACTGCTGCCCGGGCTGGCACGCCGTGACTTCATGAAGGCCGGCGCGGCCGTCGGTGGACTGAGCGGGTTGGCCGGTTGTAGTAGTTTGCTTAGCGACGACGGCGACGGCGGGACGGTGTCGGCCGCGCCCGACCACTCAGTCCCACCGGGGGAGAAAGACGAGTACTACGCGTTCATCAGCGGCGGACAGGCGGGTGACGTTCGCGTGTACGGTCTCCCGTCCATGCGCGAACTGATCCGCATCCCCGTGTTTCAGCGGGACAGCGCAACCGGCTACGGCCACGACGACGGGAGCCGCGAGATGTTGGAGAACGCCGGCGGCTACACGTGGGGAGACACCCACCACCCGCGGATCAGTCAAACGGATGGTGACTACGACGGTCGGTTCGCCTACGTCAACGACAAGGCGAACGGCCGGATGGCCCGGATCGACCTGACGTACTTCGAGACGGACGCCATCGTCGACATCCCGAACCAGCAGGGGACACA
The DNA here is from genome assembly GCF_051194165.1 of Halorubrum shenae. Taxonomy (NCBI): domain Archaea; kingdom Methanobacteriati; phylum Methanobacteriota; class Halobacteria; order Halobacteriales; family Haloferacaceae; genus Halorubrum; species Halorubrum shenae. The sequence continues at coordinate 51,722 of NZ_JBLZNI010000007.1, forward strand.
CGGCGCCTGCGCGCAGTTGCCCGACACCGACCTGATCTTCGGCGTCGGCGAGTTCCGGGTTCCGTTGCCCAACGACGGTCGCGACCTCGAGGACCCCGACGCCTACGAGTCAGTCCTCGCGGCGATCGATCCGGAGTCGATGAACGTCGAGTGGGAAGTCCGCGTCGACGGCAACATGGACAACGGCGACGGGAGCAAGGAGGGCCGGTACTTCTTCACGACCGGCTATAACAGCGAAGGAGCCGTCACCGAGTCAGGCATGACGCGGTCCGACCGTGACAACGTCAAGGCATTCGACCTCCCTCGTATCAAGGAGGCGGTCGAGGCCGGCAACTACGAGACCATAAACGAGGTGCCGGTCGTCGACGGCCGGAAGGACAGCCCGCTGAATCAGGGCGAGGACCCGGTCGTCACCTACATCCCGACGCCGAAGAGTCCGCACGGCGTCAGCGTCACGCCGGACAACAAGTACGCGATCGCCAGCGGGAAACTCGATCCGACCGCGTCGGTCATCGACATCGACGCGATCGACGAGGTCGACGATCCGACCGACGCCATCGTCGGACAGCCGCAGCTCGGACTCGGCCCGCTTCACACCGCCTACGACGGTCGTGGACATGCGTACACCACGCTGTTCATCGACTCGCAGGTCGTCAAATGGGACATCGAGGCGGCCGTCGAGGCCGAACCCAAGTCGGAGAGTCCAGTCATTGAGAAGATCGACGTCCACTACAACCCCGGCCACCTGATCGCCGCGGAGTCGTACACCGAGGACCCGGCCGGCGACTGGCTCATCTCGCTGAACAAGCTGTCCAAGGACCGGTTCCTCCCGGTCGGCCCGCAACACCCGGAGAACGACCAGCTCATCTACATCGGTGACGACGAGGCGGGAATGCAACACGTCAAGGACTCGCCGGCGACGGCGGAGCCACACGACGCCTCGATCTGCCACCGTTCGAAGCTCGACCCGGCGAAGACGTACGACCCGGACGACATCGACCTCGAGTACACCGCCGAGGGCGAGGAGAGCATGGAACGCGTCGGCGACGACCGGGTCGAGATCAAGATGTACTCGACGCGAAACCACTACGGATTCCAGGAGATGGCGGTCAAGGAGGGCGACACCGTCGAGATGCAGGTGACGAACATCGAGACGACGAGCGACCTGCTCCACTCGGTGGCGATCCCCGAACACGACGTCCACATGCGGGTCGCACCGCAGGAGACGAGTAAGGTGACCTTCACCGCCGACGATCCGGGGGTCTACTGGATCTACTGTGCGCACTTCTGTAGCGCACTGCATCTTGAGATGCGCTCGCGGCTCATCGTCAAACCGGAGGAATAAGCTCATGGTATCGTCGCTTGGGCGGTTCACCGAGATCCGACGGGCGCTCCCCCTGATCGCAGCGGCGCTGCTGATCGGCGCGCTGTTGGTTCCGGTGTGGCGGATCACGCTCACCGCACCGCAGTATCCCGGTGAGCCGCTGTTGATCGATCTGTACGCCTATCCGCGTCTGGGCGGCGATTATATCGAGATCCAAGGGCTCAACAAGTACGCCGGGTTCTACTTCCCGGACCCGGTGTATATGGACCCGAACTACGCCGTCCACGAGAACGCGATCAAGGTTCCGGAGTGGCTCCTCGGCCCCGTCGTGTTCGTCGCGCTCGCGTTCACGGGAGTGTTCGTCGCGCTCGCACCAACGGTCCGAAAGCTCAAGCTCGGGCTGACCGCGCAGTTCGCTGGCACAATCGCCGTCTTCGTCGCGATGTTCGGGGTTATTCAGTACCGCCTGCACCAAGCCGGTCACGCGCTTGATCCGGACGCGCCGCTCAGGGGGATTGAGGGATTCACTCCCCCGCTACTCGGGGGATACGAGGTCGCGAACATTAGTGGGTTCGCGTGGTTCGGGCCGGGCGGATATATGACGGTCGTCGCTATTGGTCTACTGGCTATCGCGTACGCCGCCCGAGACACCGACGCGACCGTAACGGAGCTCCCCGTGCTGGCCCGCAGCGCGGTCGGAACTGTCCGCGGAGGGACGGCAAATGACACCGACCAACAACCGACCCGCGGAGGTCGAGAGAGGACCGACGAGGAAGGGACTGACCATGTCCAGTAGCCGATCCGAAGTCGGGTTCCTACTCGCTGTCTGTCTCGTCGTGGCCGCCGCGGCGGTGGTCCCACTCGTTGGCGCCGGCTCGACACCAGCGACCGAAACGAATGCGACTGTTTCCGTCGAAACAAATTTTGCCGCGAGCAACGTCACAGCGCCTGAATCGGTCGGAATCGCTACTGTGGGAAGCGAGCGCTACGACACCGTCCAGGCAGCGGTCGATGCCGCTGACCCCGGTGAGACGGTTGTCCTCAACGGTCGGTTCTCTGAGCGGGTGAACGTCTCGACGGCCGACGTCGCTGTTGTCGCCGGTGAAGACGGCGCCGTTATCGACGGGGGCGGAGAGGGTCGTGTACTCACTATCAGCAGCGAAAACGTGACTGTGTCCGGACTCTGGATACGGGGCTCCGGCAGCGATCTCAATAATGAAGACGCCGGCGTATTCGTCGCCGGCGAGGGAACCCGACTCGAAACACTTCGGGTCACCGACACCGCATACGGGGTCTGGATCGATGGGGCCGACGAGGCAGTGATCGAGGACGTGCGTATCGACGGCCGGGAGGACGTCTACCCGGTCACTGACCGCGGCAACGGGATTCACCTGTTCGAGACGACCGGAACCGTCATTCGCGACACCGAGATCACCGATGTCCGCGACGGGATCTACTTCTCGTGGAGTACCGACGTCCTCGCCGAGAACAACACAATCCGGCACACCCGGTACGGCGTCCACTACATGTACTCGGATGACAACCGCCTCGTCAACAACGTCGCCGCCGATAACGGCGTCGGGTACGCCCTCATGGTGAGCGAAGGGCTAACGGTCCGGAACAACACCGCCCTACGGAGCGACGACACGAGCGGCCATGGCATCCTCGCAAAGGACATCGAGGAGTCGACGATCGCCGGGAATCACCTCGTGGCGAACCGCGACGGCCTGTACATCTACAACGCACAGGACAACCGAATCGTCGACAACCTGTTGTACCGCAACACAGCCGGGGTTCACAGCTCCGCCGGCAGCGAAAGCGAAGTCGTCGCGGGCAACAGCTTCGTTCGCAACGACCGTGCAGTTCAGACGCCGCGGAGCACGCTCGTCAAGTGGAACGACACCGACCGCGGCAACTACTGGTCGGGCGCCCGCGTCGTCGACCGCGACGGCGACGGCATAAGCGAGATTCGACACCGGCCCGTCGGACTCGTCGAGAACATCGTCGCTGAGCGGCCGCAGGCGGCGGTGTTCGCCAACAGTCCGGCGTTCGAGGCGGTACGGCTCGCCGAGAGCTCCTTCCCCGTCATCGAGGCGCCCGGCGTCGTAGACCACCGCCCGCTCACCGAACCGAACCACGATTGGAGCGCCTACGAACCGGACGAGACGACGGAGCCGGATTCAGGCCGAGAGACCAACACGGAGGCCACAGCATGAGAATCGATGCGAGCGACGTTCGGAAGACGTACGGAGACGTGACTGCCCTCGACGGGCTTTCGCTCTCGATCCCGAGCGGGTCGACGTTCGGGATTTTGGGCACGAACGGGGCCGGAAAATCGACCCTGTTCCGATTGCTCGTGGGCCACGACCGGCCGGACACGGGAACCGTCGCTGTCGGCGGATCCGACGTGACTGAGGACGGACGACAAATTCGTGAACGGGTCGGCTATCTCCCCGAACACATCGGGTTTCCCGACGGACTCACCGGCCGGGAAGTCCTCGCCGTCCACTCGGCGATCCGCGGACTTCCGAGAGACGGACGGATCGCCCACGCCGTCGAGCGAGTCGGGCTAACCGCAGACGAAGCTGACCGCCGCGTCTCGGGCTACTCGAACGGGATGCAACGCCGGCTTGGTCTAGCGACGATACTTCTACCGGACCCCGACGTCCTGATCCTGGACGAGCCGACGGCGGGGCTCGACCCCCGCGGAGTCGACGAGTTCCACGCCATCGTCGAGGAGATCACCGCCGAGACCGACGCGACGGTCGTCTTCTGCTCGCACGTTCTCTCTGAGGTCGAGCGACTCTGTGACCGCGCGGCCGTACTCCACGAGGGCCGCGTGCGCGCGGCCGGTCCCATCCAGGAGCTCGTGGCCGATGTCGCGGGACCGGCTGACGAAGCGGAGCGCAACACCGGGGATCGGACCGAGGAGGGTCGCGGCCATGGCGGCCTCCGGGCGGTGTTCCGAGCGGCGGTCGCCGACGACCCGGCGAGGGAGTCGCCGGTCGACGGTGGCGAGGTGACGTCATGACCGAGACAGAGCCAACCGAGACGCGGCCCGACGGCGGACATCCGGACGTGGCGGTGTTCGACGCCGGAGACGCAGGTCCGGACGGCGACGGCGAGACCTCCGAGTCGACGGCGGCCTCAAGGGCGACCGAGACCACGACCGCCGAGGGTGTTCGGGCCACGCTCCGTCACGTCTTCGTCGTCGCCGTGACCGAGTACCGGCTCGCGGTTCGCAGCCGCTGGGCGCTCGCGCTGACCGGCCTGTTCGTCGTCTTCGGCGCGATGATACTGACGTTCAGCGGTTCCGCGGTCGGGCCGGAGGGCGCAGAGCGCGTCGTGGCGTCGCTGACGAGCCTCGCCGCGTACCTCATCCCGCTCTCGGCGCTCGCGCTGGGCTACGACGCCATTGTCGGCCGCGAGGACGAGGGCTGGCTCGCAGTCGTGTTCTCGCTGCCCGTCCGCCGTAGCGAGGTCGTCGCCGGGACGTACCTCGGTCGGCTAACGGTACTCGCGGGTGCGACGGTGCTCGGATTCGGATTCAGCGGCGCGCTGCTCGTCCGCGAGTTCGGTATCGGCGAGTGGACATCCTTCCTCGGATTCCTCGTTGGCGCCGTCGCCGCTGGCGCCGCATTCCTGGCGATTGCGGTGCTGTTGTCGACCATCGCTCGCGAGAAGACGCATGCGCTCGGTGCAGCGCTGCTCGTGTGGGTCTGGTTCGTCCTGATCCACGACCTGATCGCGTTGGGCGTTGTCGCCGCGTTCGAGCTGCCTGACGCCGTCCTCTCGGCGTTCGTGTTCTCGAATCCGGTGAGTACGTTCCGCGTACTCGTGTTGAGCGGGCTCGGAACCACCGCCGGCGGCGGGTTCACCGCCGTCCTCGCCGGCAGCAGCCTCTCGACGGCGTCCCTTGCGGCCGCGCTGGCCGCGTGGTGTCTCATCCCGGTCGCTGCCGCAGCACGACTCGTCCGCCGTCGTCGGCTCTAACCGGGCCCGCGGTTCGACCTAATGCCGATCGGCTACAGCACCACGACCGCCATCCACCCGTACTCCACCACCCATGTGTAATCACGGTCATCACCATCACGAAGCGAACATCCGAACAGATAACGGGCAGTCTTCCACCGATGCGCCCGACCGCCCGAGATCCGAGGGCGATCGACCATCGCGCAGGTCCGTCCTCAAATGTGTCACAACCGCAGTAACCATCGGTATCGGCGGACTCGCCGGCTGCCTCGGCGACGAGGCGTCGGCACCGACGGAACCTCCGGCGCCGGTCGCGCTCGACGAGGGAAAAGCCTGTGACGCATGCGGAATGATGATCGCGGATCACGGCGGCCCGAACGGGCAGGTGTTCTATGCCGGTGACCATCCGCCGGGCCGCGACGGCCCCGCCTGGTACGACAGCCTGTCCGAACTGGTGACCGACCGCGCCGCAGCGGTCGATCGCGGCCACGAACCGGTCGCGACGTACGTCACCGATTACGCCGCGGTGGAGTACGAGATAACGGAGGCGGGCGACGGCCGGGTCATCTCTTCGCACGTCTCCGCCGAGTCGTTCGTCGACTGGGATGATGCCGTTTACGCCGTCGAAACCGGCGTGATCGGTGCGATGGGACCGGACGTACTCCCCTTCGCCGACAGTGCGGCCGCTGAATCGTTCGTCGAGACCGAGGGCGGACGTGTCGTTGAGCCGGACGCAGTGACGGTCGACCTCGTCTCATCGCTGTAGCGGGCTCTGCGACCTCAGTCCGCGTTTCTCCATTGCTGGTCCGTCCCTTCCGGGATCCCGTCCATCGACTCAAGATGGTCTGATCGAGCGGCTGCGCACCGCCGTACCGAGTATCAGTCGCTGTCGGGTTATCAGCGACGACTGCACCGCAGATAGCGACGGTCCGAAGTATGCAGCCGCCCCGACTTGGGAAGTCCCCGACCCCTACGACGCGGGGGAGCGCGATCCTCCCGATGTCAACGAGGAACGCCCGCGCGGCGAGGAGTTCTTGAAGCAGGTATCGAACTCGTTCGGGACAGGTAACGGGCGTGAGGGGCGCTGATCCCCGGCAATGGCGCGGAAAGTGTCGATCCTCGGAGAGACGGCAGCACCGACTGACCGACCGAAACGCTCGACGTCGACGATCTCGGTCCGCCGGAGCCGCTTCGGCAGACACTCGAACTGCTCGCGGATCTATTGGAGGAGACCGTCCTCATCGCTTATAACCCCCACCGAATAATTCGGGGTACTCTCCCACCGTTTAAGAATTCCCGCCGAAGATATTCCCTCCAATCCCCTACTTGAAGTGTATGAATCGACGCACACTTGACCGGCGAACGTTCGTTCGAACGACTGCGGCGCTCGGTGCGACCACCGCGCTCGCCGGCTGTAGCGGCGGCGGCGACGGCGGTGACGGGAGCGACGGCGGTGACGGGAGCGACGGCGGTGATGGCGACAGCGGAGGCCAGGAGTTCCTCTCTGAAGAACCGGACTACGGAGGCTTCCTCGACGATGCCAACAACTACGAGCAGACGGTCGACATGACCGGCTCCGACTCGGTGATGGTCGGCGTCGGCGCCGGTGAGGGACTCGCGTTCGGTCCGGCAGCGGTCGCCGTATCGCCCGGGACGACAGTTACCTGGGAGTGGACGGGCGAGGGCGGCCAGCACAATGTGTCCGGATCCGACGGGAACTTCGAGAGCGACACTATCGGCGAAGAGGGTCATACCTTCGAGCATACCTTCGAGGAATCCGGCATCCATACGTACGTTTGTACGCCGCATGAGGCTGTTGGCATGAAGGGTGCAGTTTACGTAGATTAACGCCTCGCTAAGGCGCTCAGAGTGAACAGGGTTTGAGTCGGCTCAGCGGTATCCTTCCTGAGGCATCCTATGTTAATTGGATAACCAGTCGACGTGTCGTGGCAATTAAAATCCAACGGCTCTTTTGAAATACTCTACTGGAGAGACAGTCCAGCGGTTATGCCAAATACAGCGTGAATATCGGCCACGAATTCCGACAAAATTCGTTCAGTGTACTGCTTCGATCAATCGGAGTGGAGGCGAGCGCATAGCGACAATACACGTGTGAACAAAGAGAGTCGCGCAGGGGAGGATGTCAAGCGTCTGATTGATCAGGGTTCGGATCGAAGATTGCGGGGTCTTCGTCGCCCTGTACATCGATCACTGCCATCAGGCCTTTACGTGCCACTCGTGAGAGCGAGTGGTCAACCAGCTTGATTGGTCCGGGAACCGGGGAATGCAAGGTCGCGATGGTTGTACTCCCAGGTTGGACGGGTGTTGTTTGTACGCTCCGATGTGGGTCAGACGCGATAGAGCCTTGCGGCCAGACTTCATCCCACACGGACCCGATGGGATGGAAGCTGCTGGTAAGGTTCGGACCGCCAACAGCGTAGAACACACGCACGGTTTCGTCGGTCCCAATTTGCATGTCGTTGTATCCGTCCGGTCCGATTGCGTACTTTTCACCGTTGATGAGCGTGTACGTCGGCTCTTCGCTTTTCATCGCGTCGAAATCGAAGTCGTGATGCCCTTCTTCGCCGGCATCACCCTTGGTGTACAGCTCGTGCTGTCCGAGATAGAACTCGTGATCGACGCTCGGCAACCCTTCTTTGGGTTCCACTAAGATCCCGCCGAACATACCGGCAGAGATGTGATAGTCCAGCTGTGGGACTGCACAGTGGTAGATGAACAGCCCGGGGTACGTTGCTTTGAAGTTGAACGTGGCTGTTTCACCTGGCGCTACCATCGAGGCTTCAGCGCCCCCTCCAGGCCCCCGAACAGCGTGCAGGTCAATGTTGTGCGGCATCGAGTTCGACTCGTCGTTAGTGATAGTGAATTCGACAGTGTCACCTTGGCGAACTCGAACCATCGGTCCCGGAATCTGCCCGTCAAACGTCATGTACGTGTGCGTCACCCCCGGTTCGACTTCGGCAACGAGTTCCTTCGTCGTCATGTGTTCGCTGACTGTTTTTGGTTGGGATCGGTTGATGGGGTCGGGGATATCGGTTGGGTTTGCGGCGATGCGATCGACGTCCGTTTCTTTTGCGGGGTTCATGGATGGGGGAGTTGGTGTTGTGGCTTGACTCTCTGCGGTGGGGGCGTTACAGCCCGCGAGTGCGGCGGTTCCACCGACGCCTAGTGCTTGAAGTACACGGCGGCGTGTGGTTGTTGGAACAGTGGTGTCTGTCATATTCAGTCACTTCTCTATCTGCACGTTCGACCCCACGTGAGATATACCCACAATCAGGTCCCCACCGACTGAGGATTACGTCGTTTAACGCCGAACATGTTCTCAGAAATTATTTCGGGGACTGTGTTGAATCGCTGTGAAACTTGGACATTCACTGTTTGACTAGGCGGTAGGTGTGGCAGACGGCACATAACAGAATATTCTGGCGGAGCTCACAGATCCACGATCGCGTTCACGCGGAGGAGGATGTCAAGTGCGTGGTCGTACGGTGCGAGGATACGATGGTCATCTGCTGTATTCAGTAAGCGTTTCCTGTCGCTCTCAAAGGATTTCAACACAGCCAACACAACCAACACAACCGAGTTGGATGAGAGAGACTAAACGTCGTTACTGCTGGATGCGGTACACATAGCCGCCACAACCGCACTGATCGACAACGCTGGTCTCCGCGTCCGGGTACTGATCGCGGATCGGCGCTTCGAGGTACTCCTCGGGAGTTCCGTGGTTCGGATGCGTGACAAGGTTGACGTGGTACTCTGCTTCCGTCTGATTGATGGCAGCGAGTGCGTGCTCGATCAAGGTCTCACGGTCGTCAGCGTACCGTTCCTGTTCGAGGTTCGCGGACCACGACGCGTCGTGGTTCTCATTGAGAAACGAAGGTACTGACTCGTTGGTTCCGGAGGTAGCGGTGGTACGTTCGTCGTTAGATTGCTGGTCTCGTGTAGACATGGAGGTATGTATGAGACGTACACGCCTCCGTATCAGTGCGAACATGTTCGTGATGTCTCGCCTCTTGGAGGGTCCGATCAGATGTCACAGGAGCAGTCCCAATCGACCCCAGCTCGCCACAAATTGGTGGTACCGACGGCTTACGTGTCAGTCCCCGCGCTGGGGTCGAACTCGATCGGATTTCGAGGGAGATCGTCGACGAATTCCCGGACGATCGTTCGTTCGACGCGTTGGAGGGTCTCACTGCACGTGGATTTCGCGATCCCGACGTGTTCAGCGACCTCCGTTAGCGTACAGGTACGTGGCACATCGTAGTAGCCGCGTTCGACCGCTTCGAACAACACTTCTCGCTGCCGTTCAGTGAGCGATTCACCCGGGTTCACTCGTTGCTGAACGTACTCGACGTCGAACTCCGCACCGACGGCTTGGAGCATATTCCCGAAGTCGGCAACGCGCTCGTGGGGGCCAGTGACATCGATCCGAGCCACTCCGTTCTCTATCTCAACGGGCATCTCGATCGGGATGCCAGCTTGCCGCGCGGCCGCCATCAACAACGGTGCGCGCGCCTCAACCTGGGCAGTGACGACCCCGTCACTCAATGCCATTACCGAGATCTCCTCGATCGTGTCGTGAGCCTCTATCGCGTCCAGAATTCCATCGATGTCGTCAGCAGTTATCTTTACGAGCGCGAACCCCGCACCGTCTCCGGGGGTCGCACTAAGTACCTGAATCCGCGCCTCCGGGAACGCCCGAGAGACCTCACCAACCCACGGTCCATCCGGGAGATCAACGTTGAGTCGAGCCTGTGCCATACCACCTATTCGCTGTCACAGGGGAAATGGATTCGTCTTCGTGTTCCGATTACAGTATGAACAGATTTGTTAGATTGCAAGCGAGCGAATACGCTCACGCGAATTTCGATTATCGTGCCGCTTCGTATCTACCGGCGTGAGATTCGCCCTACTCTTTTTTACACTTCTACGAAAATATTAGAACACGCACAAGAATGTCGGCAGATATGACAAACAAAAAATCAGAAATAGCGATTACGTTTAATCCACAAGAATGGGTCGACGCACCGTACCACTTAGATGATGGAGCAGACAAACAGCTGATCCCCGCTGAAAGCCGGGATCCAGTGACGTTCGTAGTGGACTGGGAAGACGGAACTGACGGGGAGGGAACTGTGTTCCCGGATAAATCGTACGAAGCGAATCAGTTACGATCTCACCCTGCGGCTCCAGAGTGGGTCCAAAATTGGGAAGGGCCATACTACGTGCGGACAAAATCGGTTGACGATCAGTAACAGCCAACAGGCAGAGCAGATCAAGTATATTGAGAATAGTAGAAGTGAAACATGACCGCTGAGATCTCACGCTGGTCGCGTCGATACGTCCTCATCGGGGTACTTGCACTTTGTTGTTGGCAGGTGGCCACGGTCGCCGGCCTCCCACGACGCACAACGGTGGTGTTGGCCGTGTTCGGGTTCGTGTTCCACGTCGTGTTCGGTAAAGCCTACGCCCTCGTGCCGGCGTATTTCGACGCTGATCTGGTCTTCGAACACGCCCCGATGGTCCAATTTCCGTTCGTTGTTACGGGGGCGACGTGTCTCGCGCTCGACCCGCTTCTCACTCGTCACTTTCGTGTCGACTTCGGCGTTCTCGGCGGTGTACTCTGGACGATCGGCGTCGTCGTGTTCGTCGGATCGATCGTACTGACGATTTCCGGTCCACTCCGACACGGGACGACTGGAACCGGGGATCACAATGCCGACCGGCGACCGGTCGACGAATTTGCGAATCGGTTCGTGCCGATCGTTCTCCTGTATCTCCTCGTCGGGACCTACGAGACTGTCGCCGGGCAGACGAGCGCGCTCCCACCTCTGATCGGCGTGCAGGCCGCCGCAACGCATCTCTTAGCCGCCGGTGCCGCGACGTTGCTCGTGGTCACGCTCGGGTTTCGACTGCTTCCACGGTTTCTCGGCGCACATCCGACTCGATCGTCGGCCGCACTCGTCCTGCCCGCGGCCGCAACTGCCCCCGGGATCATCGCCGGTGGATTCGTTGACGAGCGATTGCTCTCACTCGGTGCCGCATTGATGGTGATCGCGATGGTCGGCTTCGCACTCGTTGTCTTCAGAATGTGGATCCGGTCCGACAAGCGTCGAGTCGGGTTGTACGCTCTCCTCCCAAGCACGACGTTCGGCGTCATCGGCGTCCTTTTCGGCAGTCTCTTTACTGTCGACGGCGCGTCTCCGGCGCTGATCGAGACTCATCTCCGGGTCAATCTACTCGGCTTTCTCGGTTTGATGATCGTCGGCACCTCGTTTCAGTTTTATCCGCCGCGACTGGGCGTGTTTCCCGGGTCGTCGAACAGATCCGCAAGCGTGGTGATTGCCGCGCTTGCTTTCGGACTTGGGATCGAGGTCCTCAGTATCGCTGCGAGCGCTATCTTTGATCCCGTGACAACATCTCTTTCGCCCGGAGTGGTCGCTCTCGGCCGTTGGCTCACGCTCCTCGGTGCGTTCGGCTACGCATACCTCATCGAGAGTGTGTTCAGGGCACGATCAACCTAATCTTCTCGGTGAGCTCGGACCGAATCGAATTATCTCCATCCAAACATGCTGGTTCTATTAAAAAACTCGTAAATTGATGTTTTGATCCGATAGCGGTCAACACAGAACGTATCTTCAGCGATGTGGAGAAGGCTAGTACACCCCAATGAGCGCTGGAGCTGGAAGTAACTCTCAACGTAACTCCTCAGAGGTAGTATCGTTAACGAACAACAGTATCTGTTCGCCTGGCGTCAAATCATCGACGAGCAGGCCGAACTCGTCACGTCCAGCGAACGAGCGCACACGTGGGGCAGGAGCTTCTTCGTCGTCTCGCTCACAGACGAGTTCGATTGTTCCAGTGTCGTCAGCTCGAAGTGTGAACTCCTGCATAGGCCACACTACCACAGTCCCGCGTAAAGATGTACGCACGAATGCGTACTCAACAGAACCAATCTGCCATGTGCAGAGGCCGTACCGTTCGCTGGCCTCCGACTACTCGTCGGACCCAGACGACAAGACGATCAGGGGCGGTACTTTCCTCGACGGCATAGGGAGCGATCTCTTGATCGCCGTCGAAGCGGGCCACGTCACCTGCGAACAGCTCGTGTATCTCGTCGCCAAGTTCTAACTCGATCGCTCCCTCAATGAGATACAATACGATCTCGCGGTCGGGGTGTGAGTGGGGTGCGACTTCGCCACCCGTATCGAGGGTAAGTCTGATCGTCTTTGGTTCTACGTCGGCGAAGACGTTGGCGTGGGGCTATCCGTCCAGTTCGTCGAGGGTGTGTATCGGCATCATTTATTAGTGGGATCGAACTCGCCGGTTCGAAGTCCGCGGCGGACCGGTTCGTGTTCGGCATCAGTTGGGGGCGGTGCGGTAACGAGCAGCGCTTCGAGCCGCGACCCGTCGTCGGCTTTGATGCCCCGATCGGTATCGGCTTCGACGGTCACGACGTCCCCCGATGTGACACGGTGTTCCTCGTCACCGTCGCGGACGAGCCCAGTGCCAGACCGAATATCGATCAGTACGTCGCTGGACGGGGCGTGGACCGGGATAAACTGTCCCGGTTCGAAGTAGCCGCAGACGACCTTCATCCGTTCGCTCCGGAACACCCGGGACGTCGAGAACTTCTCATCGTCGTAGGTCCGTTCCGCGTCGAAATCGATGGCAGTCATATTGCGTCACCCGCTCGCCGGGTGCCACAGCCGATCCGCCGGACAGCGGATCGCGCGACGACAGCTGATAACTCGACTGTTTGATACATTTTAGGTTGGCCTAAAATCATGCACCTCAGTATGCAGCGAGGAAGCACAAGAGGGTTGAGTCGAACATGTTCCCGGCAGATCGGGTCGATCGACGAATCAGTCACTCTCGTCCTCGTCATCGGCCGGCAGGACCTCGAACGGTCGCATCATGTCGTGGTCCTCGTGTTCGATCATGTGACAATGCCACATATAGTCACCCGTCTGATCGGTGAATAGCCCCTTGTACTCCCCGAAGTGTGCGATCACGTGAACCACGTCACCCGGGTCGACGCTGACCATATCGTTCCACCCGAGTTCGTACGACTCTGGGTCGTCGAGCGCGTCCAGGTCGATCCCGTCTTCGGACGGGTCATAGTCGGCGGCCGACTGTCGCCCTAACACCTGGAAATGGACGAGATGGAGATGCATCGGGTGGGACATCCCCGTGAAGTTGGCGAGACTCCAGACCTCGGTGTCCCCGAGCGTCGGGGTCTCGGTGACCGGGTCCGTGAGGTCGAATCCGGTCTTCTCATCGCGAGTCCCGAGCGCGTACAGCGGGCGATCGTACTCGTCCGTCTGCCGGGCGAGCGTGAGGTAGCGTTCGGTGTCAACCGACTCGACAGGAATGTCGGGTACTCGCGTCAATTTGTCTGGGAGTTGTGTGGGCTGCGCCTCGCTCTCTGCTGGTGCTACGTCGACAAGCATGACCTCCGAAAGGGGCTCGGTGTCGTCCGCCTCGATCCCGCTCGTACCGTGATACTCCGCCGGAGCGTCGTTATGCAGGAGCAGGGTCTCGCCTGCGTACTCGCCAAAGTCGACGACGACGTCCGCCCGTTGACTCGAGCCGAGTTCGAGGCGGCCGGCGGTCTCGACGGGCTCTGAGAGAAGCCCGCCGTCGTTCCCGATCTGGACGAACGGCGGACCCGCATCGCCCGTGTTGCCCGATTCTTCGTCGTACTCGAGCAGTTTGAGATTGTAGTATCGGCTGTTGGCCCCGTTGAGCATGCGGAACCGGTACTGTTCGGGCTCGACGGACAATCGAGGCCACGCCTTCCCGTTGACCGTCGACGTGTCACCGTAAAACTGCGGGACGATACTCGGATCGGGACGTGAGTCGCTTCCGCCTTCCTGTGTACCCGGGACGTCCGTTGGGTAATACAACGATCCGTCCTCGTTGAAACTCCGATCCTGCAACACGAGCGGGATCTCGTTGTCACCAGTCGGGAGGTCAAGTTCTCGCTCGTGATCACTCCGGAGTAGATAGAATCCCGCAAGGCCGGCGTAGACATTTAGCCGCGTGATACCAAGCGAGTGGTCGTGATACCAGAGGGTTGCAGGCGGTTGATCGTTCGCGTAGTAGTAGTCCTTCTTGTCGAAGTCGGGGCCGGTCTGTTCGAAGTTGCGAGTGAACCACGCTTGCGGTTTCCCGTCGCTCTCGTGTTCGACGTTGCCACCGTGGAGGTGGGGGACGACGCGGGCACCCGGCTCGTCGTACGGGATGATGTCGCCGTGGATCGTCGGATCCTCAGGGAACAAATGTTCGTCCGGCAGGTGGTTCTGCCATCGAACGTAGATTGGTTCGCCCTGCTCAGCTTCGATCGTCGGCCCGGGGAACTGGCTGCCGTAGCCCCACAGGGTCGTCGGTGGGAGGTCACGGTGGAGCTTTTGTTCGATCTCGGCCATCTCCACCTCGTAGTGGGGCTGGCCGTCCTTCGTGCCGCTCGGTTCGATGACGCCCGGTCGAGGTACCTCGTCGACCCACCGCTCGAGTTCAGGAGACGTATGGGTCGATTCGGAGACACCGTCGGTTTTCCCCGTCTCGTCGGCAGCTACCGGGGCGCCGATACTCTTCTCGGAACAGCCCGCAAGCGTCGCGGTAGCGGTGATACCCACGGCCGCGAGAAACTGCCGCCGTGCGACGTCGCCTCGCAATTGTCCAACCGTATCATCCATTACATACACGCTAGCGGAGTTGTCCGGATAGGGAGCCGGACAAACCCCACCTAGTGAGGATTACTTCGAACATGTTCGCCGACAAAAGGAGTTCTCGAAATAAATGCTCTCTCGACATCTTCGGCCGACGGATAGCCTCAGTCTGCGGTCCGTACCGGTCTGAGACGTCAGAAATGTACTCCGGAGTCCGAATGCGGTGAGAGATCGGTCCTCACTCGCCGCTGTCCGGGTCATAGACATCCAGACTTATTTCTCTCTTGACATCCACGACCGCGAGCGCACCGCGACGCCCCGCACGCGAGAGCGCACGATCGACGATTTTGATCGGTCTCGGCACCATCAACTCCATCTCTCCAACGGTCGCCGTCCCTGGGGTAACGGCCGTTGTCTCGACGTATCGACCGAGCGGCGAGATGAGGTCGCCGTCGCGGTACAGCCGCGACCAGACGTTGCCGATCGGGTGCCGCGGGCTAGACAGGTTCGGCCCGCCGTTGACGAAGAACACGCGGACAGTCTCGCTGACCTCGGCGCCGATTGGGCCGAGTCGGTCCGTCGTGAAACCATGGTCAGCCCCGTTGAACACGACGTACGTTGGGTCCCCGTCGAGCATCGCGCCGTGATCGAATGCGTGGTGACCCGTTTCTCCGAGGTCCCCTTTCGTGTAGAGTTCGTGTTGACCGAAGTATGACACGAAGATGAACGCATCACGACTGCTTACAATCGCTGTCAGATTGATTCTCTAGAGAGATATTGAACAGTCGTGCGACGGTACGGGCAGTTGCTCGGTCACCCGGAGAACTCTGTTTTAGCGCCATTTCGGGAGCTATCGTTAGCCGCCAAGTGAGAATACGTCCGAGCAGCCGGACGGTGCGCCGCTGCTCGTCGGTCAGGTCACCACAGGCCTCGAGTTTTGAGAGAGCCTCCTTAACCTCACGCTGTTCGATTCGTGCCGACTGACTTTGAAGTCGTCGCCGGATGCAGTCGGCGTCAACCTCAGTGTCGGTAGCGTCGGCACGACAGGTCGACTGCCGTTCCGTGTTGGACTGTTCGGGAGTCATAATGGAACTCAGATTCGGGTGTCATCGTCTCGGTTTGGGTACCGGTTCGGAAACCGGCACGGTGAGGATCCACAGGTCTCGAAGAGTTACATCACTCGTGTCGGATCTCGATATACCACACGTCGGACCCGTCAGACGTCGTCTCGTACTGGAATCCGCGCTCTTCGAGGACCTGATACAACGGCTCCGGCTCGAAGCTATTGATCAACAGTAGCGTCTCGTCGTCGGGGAGCGCTTCGAGCTCGGCCATGATGTCTCCAAACGGTTCGCCATCGATATCTCGGACGTCTAGGCGTCGATCGGTTTCGTTTTGCTCAGTGGCCATATTTGCTTAAGTGTCGGTGGTAGGGTGCGTATTCCCCCGAACGTATTCGGGGATATCACTGTCGGCGAGGTCAACACTCCGTCCCTGCGAACGGGCACTGATCGAGTTCAGTTGGTACCGTCGCAGAACACCTGTTCGATATCCCATCTACAAGCACTCGCAGGCGTTCGATCGCCTCGTCAGGAAGAACGTATCCAATTCGATAGCCCACTTCGAGGGGCATGTCGAACCCGATTTGACGATCAAAAAACGTTCGGACCGCACACTGGCGCGCTTCCAGTTCCAACGCGATTGCTCTCCCCCGGTCAGTGAGGACAACTCCGGCTCGTTTCTCGTATCGGAGGAGTCCAGTCGCGGCAAGTCGATCGAACATCTCCGTTACGCTCGACGACGCGACGTCAAGGCGATCGCTCACCTGCCCCGTCCGAACCCGATCGTCGCAGTCGGTACCGATCCGCCTGATAGTGACGAGATACAGACCCCCGCTCCGACCGACGCAGGCGGTGGGCCGCACGCAGCCGCAGACGTCTGTCTGTGAGTGGTTGATAGCCATTATCGTACGTCCGACGCGCACCGGGTATGAGGGTGCCTCCGAATATGTTCGGGGGAAAGGACGCAGGGTCCGAACGCGGACCGGATGTATGGATCGACCACGCCTCACAACGCTGCTGACCTGGTCAGTCGTGGGGACGTACCTGCTCGTCGCACTCGGGGCGACCGCCGCCGCGGACGCCGGCTCAGTGGTCGCCGCGGTTCACCAGGCGTCCGCGATGGTCGTCGGCGTCCTGCTTGTTGCCACGGCGCTTCTCGCCCATCGAACGGTGGCCTCACGTGGTGTTCGTGTCGGAACAATCGCGGGGTTAATCATCTATTTGGCACAGGCCGGTATCGGACTCGCAGGCCGAATCGACGTAGTGCCGTTCGACGGCGGGCTCCACCTGTTGGGCGGGATCGCAGTGTTCTCCATCCTGCTCGTGACGCTCGTGATCAGAGTAGAAACGACCGCGGAGGAACCGGTTGAGGACGGATTTCCAAACGGAACAGGCGACCGCGTGTCGCCGATCGTGTCGGAAGAGGGCACTCCTTCTTCGGTGTCCGAAACCGAGTCGATTCGACTCCGCGACCGCGTTCGGGCGTACCTCGAGTTGACGAAGCCCCGATTGATGTGGCTGTTGTGCCTGCTCGCGCTGGCGGGAATGGGACTAGCGGTCGCAGCCGGCGCCGAACTCGACGGCGTGACGGTCGCTGCGACCCTCGGGGGCGGCGTCCTCGCGATCGGGGCGTCGGGCACGTTCAATCACGTGTACGAGCGTGACCGCGACCGCAAGATGCGACGGACCGCTGACCGACCGATCGCGACCGATCGGGCCGGCGTTCGACGCGCGACCGGCTTCGGCGTCGCGCTTGTCATCGCCTCGATGGCAGTGATGGTAGTATTTGTTAACGCGCTTACCGCAGCGCTCACGGCGGCAGCGATCGTCTATTACGCGTACGTCTACACGGTTCTGTTGAAGCCGACGACCAAGTGGAACACCGTGATCGGTGGCGGCTCCGGGGCGCTGCCCGCGCTGATCGGGTACGCCGCGGTGACTGGGACCGTTAGTCTCTCCGCAATTCTCCTCGCACTCGTCGTCTGCTGTTGGACCCCGGCACACTTCTACAATCTCGCCATCGCCCACCGCGAGGACTACGCTCGGGCCGAGTATCCCATGTTACCGGTCGTCGCCGGTGTACGGACCGCACGCCAGCGAATTCTCGCCTGGCTCGGGGTCACCCTGATCGCCGCGGTGTTGTTAGGGGCCGTCACCGATTTCGGTATCCTCTATGCGCTCACCACCACGGTGCTCGGAGCGGTGTTCGTTCGAAGCGTGATCAGACAGTATAACGTCGATCAGCGAGAATCCGAAGATGAACGGGCTGCAGCCTACCGAAGTTTCCACGCCTCGAACGCATATCTCGGAGCTATTCTTGTAGCAATCCTCGTTGAAACGCTCGCATTATGACCCCGAGCGCTGGGGCCTCGGTTGCCGCCGGTTCCGTCCCATCGTGAAACCGGAGACGAACATGTGCGTGTCAACGCTCATCAGGGTTATTTGTGTATCACCTGGTGTGAGTGGCCGATGAGCAATAAATCAACACACGAAAGTGGCGATATTCCGGCGATGCAACGCCTCTACAACCGTATTTGGCTGCTAGCTGCGGCCGCAATGGTGTTCTTTCTCATTGTCTACGTCGGCTGGGGGCTACTCGACCTCCTCTCGTTACCCGTGAGGTGATTCTCATATGAGTAATCCGCTTGAAGACCCCGACGACGATTGGTGGAACTCCCCGGTGAATCGCCGTGAAAGTATCTGGCTGGGACTTGCAGGCGCCTGGTCGCTCGGTATCTTCACGTGGATGGCAGGGTTCACGCAGTTCGGCGATCAGAACCCGATCGGGACGACTTACGACGTCGATCCCGATCAGTATCAGGACCGCGTCGGCGAGTACAAGGAGGCCGCCGAGGAGACCGACAACGGACTGATTCCGCCCGACAGCGACGTGTACGTCGGCGCGATGCGATTCAACTGGGACGGTCTGCCGGTCGTCCTCGAAGCGGGACGTGAGTACGACATCCACCTCGGCGCCTACGATGTCCAGCACGGCTTCTCAGTCAGACCCGAGGAGAACCTGAACAAACAGATCAACCTCCAAGTGTTCCCGGGCTCGGAGTGGGTGATCCCGATGACCTTCGACGAACCGGGCACGTACCACGTCGTCTGCAACGAGTTCTGCGGACAGGGTCACCGGACGATGCACGGTCGCTTTACGGTGGTGGAGGGGTAGTATGTCGGCAATCGCCTCCCTGTTCCAGAACGACTACGACACGGACGGCTTCCGAACGTGTTCGGTGACCGGACTCGACATTCATCGATCCGTTGAAAATTACGTGAAGCTGTTCGGGCTGACCGCGGTGATCGCGCTCGCCGTCGGCGGAAGCTTCGCTTTCTCTGTCGCGATGACCCGCTGGGAGTTCATCGGCCTGCTCGACGCGAGCAGCTACTACACGCACCTGAGCATCCACGCGTGGAACCTACTCATCTTCTGGATGGTGTTCATGGAGATCGCCGTCCTCTACGTCGGGGGCCCGATGGTCCTCGGCCGGAAGCTCCCGCTCCGCCGGCTCGCGGCCGTCGGGTGGATTACGATGGTGGCTGGCGCGATCGGCGTGAACGCGTCGATCTGGCTAACCGAGGCGCCCAACGAGGCGCCGCTTTTAACGGCGTACGTCCCGCTTCCCGTCACGCCGTGGTTCTACGGCACGGCGATCCTCTTCCTGCTCGGGGCCACGATCGCGGCGCTGCCGTTCTTCGCGACGATCTGGACGGAGACGCGCGACAGGAGCAGGACGCTCCCGCTCGTCGCCTTCGGCGCGTTTATCACCGGGATCATCGCCGTAGAGGCGATCCTCGGCGGGATCGCCGCGTTCGCGTACGCGCTCGCGTGGCGTGTCGATCTCATCGCCTCCGTGGACCCGGGGATCTACCGACAGCTCTACTGGATCGTCGGTCACGGCACCCAGCAAATCAACCTGCTCGCGATGATCACGGTGTGGTACTTCTTGACGCACGTCGTGGGGGGTGCCGTCGTGATCTCCGAGAAAATATCCAGGACCGCGTTCATTCTCTACCTCTTCTTCATCAACCTCGGGGCGGCCCACCACATACTCGTCGACCCCGGCCTCTCCGCGGGCTGGCGCATCTGGAATACCTCCTACGCCTTCTACGGCGCGGCCTTCGCGAGCATGATCCACGCGTTCGCGATTCCGGCCGGGATCGAGGCCGGCCGCCGCCGTCGGGGTCAAGGCGGCGGGCTCTTCGGCTGGCTCACCTCCGCGCCGTGGCGGAACCCGGTCTTCGCCTCGACGATCTTCAGCATCATCCTCTTCGGCTTCCTCGGCGGGATCACCGGCGTCGTGATGGGCCAGATTCAAGTGAACATGACCTGGCACAACACCCTCGCGACGGTCGGTCACTTCCACGCCACCGTGGCGCTCGGGACGACGCTCGCGTTCTTCGGTCTCGTCCTCTTCGTGATCAAAACGATGTTCCGTCGGGACTTTATCTCGGACACGCTGGCGAGTGCGATCCCGTACGCCTACGGCGCCGCGATGAGCGTCGCCACGCTGATGTTAATGTACGCGGGGATCCTCTACGGCGTGCCGCGCCGGACCGCCGAAATCGTCCGGAACATCCCCGGCTCGGAGTTCAACTTCTCGGCCGCGATTCCGATATTCATGATCTTCGGAATCTTCGCGCTGTTGGCGATCCTCTCCGGGGTCCTGTTCGTCGGCGTCTCGGTCGGCTCGCTGCTGTTCGGCGATCGACTCACTGACGGGGACGACGGTGGCATGCTCCCCGAGGGCGGGCTCCACGCCGACGGTGGCGAACCGATCCACGCGGTGGAGCTCCGCGGGACGTTCACGCTCTGTCTGATCTTCCTCGGTGTCTTCGTCGCCGTCTACGTGTTGAACTGGTACCTGCTGACCCAGCTGTGGGCGATCGGCGCGTAGCCGCCGACCGTCCGAATTACCCACCGAACGACCGTGCGACACCCAACGAATGACTGACACCTCCCGAACGAATCCTCGAACGCGACTCGGCGGTATCGTACGCCAAGCCTGGCGCGATCTCCTGAGCGTATACTATGCGAACACGCCCGTCTGGCGCTGGTTAAAGAGCGGGGCGCTCGTCTTCCTCGGACTTTTCCTGTGGATGGGCGGAAACGTCTTGACGGCCTACTGGACCGACGCGACCGCACTCCGGTACGCGATCGCCTACGGCTTTGTCCTCATTGCCTGGGGACCGCTCACCCACCTGCTCGTCGTGCCGGCCGTGATCCGGCTGCGGCGCACAGCCGAAAATCCCACCGTGCGGCGGATCGTCCGGCACGGGTCGAAGATCAACTTCACGACGTTCCTCGTGATCGTCGCGGTCGTGGGGACGGTCGGGCCCGGCGTGATGCTGCTCGACTTCTCGTCCGGATTCGGAACCGACGGCGGCGACGTGACCGCGGACCTCGTCTGTGAGACCGACGGCGACCCCGTTACCTGCGAGCTCGAGACCGCCGAGGGCGTGGATCACGTCGTCCTCCTCGCCGGAGGCGAGGAGATCGATCGGAGCGACGAGCCGCCGTACGCGGTGTCAGCGCCCCGTGAGTCGCTCTCCGACGGACCGTCGGGGGCGCAGTTCGTGATCGAACTGCGAGACGCGGACGGAGAGACCCTCCGTCGGTTCATCCGGACCGTCTGACAAGCCCGTCAAAGTGGTTCGTCGCTCTGGACGGGAAGCCACGTTTTATCAGCAGTTTCTCCGCGTTCACGCAGAGGAGGATATCAATCTCGCAGCACCGATCGCGTCGAGTTCGTCACGACGATTCCACTGCTGGCGGCCATCGCCAGTGCGGCGAAGAAGGGGTTAAGCGCCCCCGCGACCGCGAGCGGGATCGCCACCGCGTTGTAACACAGCGCCCACGCCACGTTCTCACGGATGCGTCGCCGTGTGCCCGTCGCGAGGTCGAACACGGTCGCGACCGCCCGGAGGTCCTCGTCGGCGATCACGACGTCCGCGGCCTCGATAGCGCGAGCCGTCCCGTCGCCCATCGCGATCCCGAGGTCGGCCGCCGCGAGTGCCGGGGCGTCGTTGGTACCGTCGCCGACCATCACGGTGGGTCCGGCGGCCGCAAACCCGCGGACCGCTTCGAGCTTTCCGTCCGGCGGCACACCGGCGAAGACCTCATCCACCGCGGGATGATCTCGGAACCGGTCGGCTCGAGGCCCTTCGTCACCGGTGAGAATCACGACCTCTCGATCGGCGAACGCCGCAATCGCCTCGTCCCAGCCTTCCCGTTCGCGATCCTCGACGGCGATCACCCCGCGGGCCGCGCCGTTCCATCCCACCACGACCGGCAGCGCACCCCGTTCCGTGACGGCTTCGATGTGTTCCCGCAGTTCCTCGGGGACCGGACCGCACTCTCGTTCGACGAGGTCGGCGGTCCCGACGACGATGCATGCCATGTCTGTTCGAGAACCCGACACGTCGAGGTCGTTATCGACGAGCGTTCCCGAGACCCCCGACCCGGGGTGGTGGGTGAACGATTCGACCGTCGTCGCCTCAACGGTGTCACCGGCCGCCGACTGGTCGCTGGCCGACGCCTCCCGAATCGCATCTGCGACCGGGTGATCGGCGCGGCGCTCGATTGCGGCGGCACGCCGGAGCGTTCGGTCGTCGCCGTACGTCGCGCTAACATACATTTTTCCGGCAGTCAGGGTACCGGTTTTATCAAACACGACCGTCTCCGCTTCTTGGGCGACCTCGAACACCGAGGCGTCCGTGACGACCACGCCGCGATCGAGCGCGTCACGCAGCCCGCCCGAGACGGCGAGCGGGGTCGCGAGTCCCATCGCGCACGGACACGAGACGACGAGCACGGTCAACCCTGAGAGCATCGCTGCGGCGACCGGTTCCCCCGTCGCGAGCCGCCAGCCGGCGACGAGCACTCCGAGCGTCAACACGACCGGCACGAATATCGTCGCGAGCACGTCGACGAATCGCTGGATCCCCGGCGTGGCGGTTTGGACCTCCCAGAGGGCGGCGGCGAGGCGGTCCGCAGTGCTTTCGGCGTCCGAACCGACCCGGATCACGACCGCGCCGGCCGAATTTCGCTCGTCGATCTCTCTCCCCTCGGCTTCCCCGACATCGCCGAGGAGAGTCGCGCCGCCGATCACGGCCTCCCCAGGTTGCTTTCTCACCGGGAGCGACTCCCCGGTGATCACGGATTCGTCGACGTCGGCAGTCCCCTCGATCACGGTGCCGTCGATCGGCACGCGTTCGCCGGGTGTGACTCGGACTCGGTCGCCCGGTTCGAGTTCCGCGATCGGGACCGTTTCCGATCCGGTTTCGGTGAGCCGAGTGGCCGACTCGACGCGGGCGGCCGTGACAGTCTCGAGGAGGTCGGTCGCTTGGGATCGGACTCGTCGCTCGTAGTACCGGCCGAGTGAGACGACCATCACGACTGCGACCGTGACGTCATAGTACAAGTGCGTGCCGCCGGTCGCGAGCGCCAGCGTACTGTACGCGTACGCGGACAACGCGGCGACCGCGACGAGGAGGTCCATGTTCGGCCGGCGCGCTCGAACGCTCACGTACGCGCCTTTGAGGAGCGGTGCGCCCGTGTACCCCAACAGGACGGTAGTCAGGAGCGCGATGAACGCCAGCGGAAGGTACCACCCCACGGACGTGGTCGTATCGACCGCGAGGACGTTCGTCTCGATGCCGAGATAACTCGGGTACAGTGAGAGAACGTACCACGGCATGATCAGCATCGTGAGGAAGCCGCCGACGGCGAGTCGCTCAACTGTATTATCTTTCCGGAGGGCCGTACGTGTATTATCGGCAGCCGAATCGTCGTCTATCGACGTCTCATCTCGAAACCGGAGCGTATAGCCGTACCCGGAGAGTGCCCCCGGAAGCGCTTCCCGTTCGATCTCCTCCGGGTCGTAAACGACGCGGGCGGTCTCGGTGCCGTAGTTCGCTTCCACGGTCTGGATACCCGTCCGGTCGTCGCCCCGTAACCCGAGGAACGCCTCGCAAGTCGTACAGTGCATCCCGTCGACGGCCAGATAGGCTTCGGCCGCGTCAGACGGTAGCGCCGTCTCGATCGTCGCTCCGTCACTGTCGATCGGTGCGTCCCCGATTTCGTCCATCTCCAGGTTGCCCACGTCGTCGAGGCGACGAGCCACCTCCAAGCAGCCGCGACAGCAGAACTCGCCCTCGACGTCGGCCGTCCTGACGGGTGGATTCGGAGTCGGGAGATCACAGAGCCGACAGTCGGTCATCAGTCGTAATCGTTCGGCGTCCCGGGAGTCACTATCCGCGAACGTGTTCGGGGCCAGGGATAGTATGCTGTCAGATCGAGCCCGCCGTTGTACTCACGTAGGTCGACGTGGTACTCACCCCTCTCCGAGTGAAGAATGGTCCACAACCGGCGGAAGGGGAACATCGAGGCGGACCAACAGGCCCCGATGACGGTCCCAGTACGACACTTCGTCGTCGGCCTCCTCTTTCTCGTCGCGGGAATCGGACTTGGGATCGGCTTATACCTGGACGCCGTTCCGGGACTGGGGCGGCTCGCTCACGTCCACCTCCTGTTAGCCGGATAGGTCTGTCTCACCACCAGAGCGAGGCGATCAACAAACGGCTCGTCGACTCGAGGAGACGTATCTCGAAACGGGAGACGTGACCGCAGACCCGAAGGGTGGTACCGAAATCGGGTCGAACCCGATGGAACGGTCGATGGAGAACGAGGGACCGAGTCGTGGATCGACGGACGCTCCGTTCTGAAAGGTCCTAGTCCACTGGGGGGCACGGCCACGGTGTGGTCGGTACTGCGATTCGGAGTCCCACTCTCCGGATCCGTCTGTCTCCGAAACTCCCTCGTCAGAACGGTGCGTTCGGATCCGCTGAGACAGTTGGGTCACCGCCGTGCGCTTCGGCCTTTCCGATCAGCACCCTGAACTCGCCGGGGTCACGCTTGCGGTACTCCCAGTGAAACTCCGGTCCGGCCTCGGCGTCGAACTGGTGGTACAGCGGCTTTGGATCGTGGTCGTTCACCAGAGTAAATCCCTCTCCGTCGTCGAGGTCCGCGTACGCCTCGAAGATTTTCTCGTGGCGCTGAGCGGGTGGAAGGTCACGGACGTCGAGCTCCGCCGTGCTCTCTGGTATCTCGTCGGACGCTTCCGCGGACACCCCGTCATCGTCAGCCGTCGCGGACGCGGGATCCTCACCGTCAGATGTGGATTCGCTTCGTTCAGCCTTTGTGATCTGTACCCGACAGCGACCGGGCTCTTTTTCGACTACCTCCCAGTCGAACGCGTCACCGTATTGCTCCCGAAACTCACGACGGAGCGGCCGCGGTTCGTGCGGAGCGATGAGCTCCATCGTCTCCCCGTCGGGTATCATGCCGTACCGGTGGTGGATCGTCTCGTGGCGATCCGGCTTTGGGATCTCCCGGACGTCGTATCGCGTGATTACCCCCTCGTTGTCGGCTATCGAGGCGTCGGTTTTCACGATCTTGACGCGCCACTCACCTGACTCGCGACTCGCGTACTCCCACTCGATGACGTCCCCATGCATCGATCGAAGTTCGTAGTAGAGCGGCTTCGGGTCGTGGTCGTTGACTAGCACGAACCCCTCGCCGGGTCCGAGGCGATTGAACGTATCGAGCAACACCTCGTGTCGCCGCTGCGGTATCAGGTCACGCACGTCGAACGTCCCTAACTCATCGTCACCGAGCAGTTCCTGTTTGGACACCCGAACCTCGCGGGGTTCCGCGTCAGGATCCTCGTGGTCCCAGTCGAGGGCACAGTCCCGTTCGATCTGATACTGGATCAGATAAGCGTCGATATCTCGACCGGCGATAACGAGAACTTCGTCATCTGTCTCGGTCTCGTCGAGCGCGTCGTAAATCCGCTCTTGAAACTCGCGAGGCGAGGAATCTCGAAGATCAATTTCAGTAACCATCTCTCGGATCGATTACGGTCGTGAGGAGGGATGGTCTCTCAGGCGAACACGTTCGTGAAACCCCGAATCACCCGTCAAAATTCCATTCTAACTGCAGAGGATCAGTATATCGCGGCGAACACGAGACCAGCCCCGCATCGTGGAGTTGGCGAAGCGCCCGGTAGATAGATGCCTCCGGACGAGCCATGCGATGGGTCAGTTGGTGACGCGTTTGTGGCCCGTCTGTATTTCGCATCCTCGACAGAATACGCCTCGTGTCAACGTCGGCCAGTACACCCGCTAGTGGGGTTTATAACTGACCATGTCAACAATACGGTGTATGGCCGGGGTGGGCTCCGAACCCACGATCTCCGCATGTCCCAGGTCCGAGGCTCGGCGGAGCCACGGGAAGGACGCGGACGCTTCCAAGGCGTCACCGCACCGAATCTCCGAACCCTATGAGTGCGGCGCTATGTCCAGCTAAGCCACCCGGCCTCATTGTTTCGTACCGCGATGAAACCCTTTAACCTTCCCATCCGTCGGAAGGGTGCGAACCCGTGACAGAGCCGACGGGGCGATCGGTTCCGCCCCCGTCGACGCAGTTGCCGGCGCGGGCCCCGCGGGTCATCGACGCGGACCCCGCGGATTTATCCCTGACGGGGCGGATATCCGCGATATGAGCCTTCCCGAACTGCTCGCGGGGACCGTCGGCGATGAGGCGGTCGTCGCCGAGGTTTCCCTCGGGGGAGACGATCGGCTCGTGGTCACGCCGACGCGGACGCTCGTCTATCGCGGCGACGGGCTCCTGTCGGACGAGTCGGTCGCGGAGTACTCCCACGACGTCGAGCGCATCGCGGTTTCGACGGGTCGCCGCAAGGCGAAACTCACTCTCGGCTACGGTCTCGACGGCGATGAGACGATCTCGGTCCCGGCCAAGCGCGTCGACGACGTGCTCCACCCGGTCCTCGCGGGCGTCCTCTCCGCGACGGGCGTCACCGACCCCGGCGAGTCCGTCATCCAAACCTTCCGCTTCTCCGAACTCACGCTCGTGGTCACCAGCAACCGCCTGGTGAAACACGTCGGCTCCGCGGTCTGGGACGACGAGTTGGAGGAGTTCGCCTACGCCGACCTCACCGACCTCGACTTCGAGGAGGGAACCGTCGCGACCGCGGTCGTGTTGACCCACGGCGGGCGCTCCGAGCGGTTTAAAGCCCCCAACGAGTCCGCCCGGGCTGTCCGAGAGGCGCTCGTGGACGCCGTCTGCGCGTACCACGACGTCGACAGCCTCGAGGAGTTCCGCGTCACCGCCGCCGACGAGGGCGACGAGGCGGGAGACAACGCGGGAGACGAGGCGAGGAGCACGACCGACTTCGGCGAAGGCCCCGACCCCCTCTCGGCCTCGCCGGTCGCAGACGCGGAGGCGGAGGCGGAGGCGCGAGCCGAGTCGATGCCGGACGGGGAGCCGGTATCGAGGAGCGAGACGCCCGCCACCGAAGCGGCGGCTGAGGGCGAGCCGACGCGCGGCGAGGAGTCGACGTCGCCCGTCGCGCGGGATGCCGCGGACGCTCCGGACGGGGAGCCACCGACCGACTCGCTCGCGGACGGTTCGGCGGACACGGACCCGCTCGCTGACGATCCGCTGGCCGACGACCTGATCACCGACTCGGAGACCGAACCGATCGCGAACTCGGAGACCGACACGACCGTCGACGCGGATCGGACAACGGGGTCCGAGAGCGACTTTGCGAGCGAGGCTGCGGGGGAGGCGACAGCAGAAGAGGTTGCGGCGAGCGCGACGACTGAGCCGGTCGACGCGGGTGACACGACGGGCGCGCCCGATCCGGCCGAAACGGACGCGTTCGACGGCTCGCCGTTCGAGAGCGCCGGAATCGAGGGTGAGGACCTCGCGACGGAGGTCGCCGAGCTGCGTCACACCGTCGAACAGCAGTCCGAGCGGCTCGACAGGCAGTCCGCACTCATCGAACAGCTGATCGAGGAGCTCCGACGCGGTCGCTGACCGACGTTCGATGGCACCGGGCGTTGCGCCCCCGTTCTCACGAACGATAGCCACAGGAGACCATTTTTAACCAATAGGGGAAATCGTTGGGCAGTGACTGCGCAACTGGGAACGCGACTCGATATGTTGTTGGGGAGCGTCGCGACCACGGAGGGTCGCGTCGCCGTGACCGCCGGGATTTTGCTTGTGACGCTCGCCATCGGCTGGCTGCTCCTCCCTCGGGCCGTCCGGACCACGGAGGGCGTCGCGACACGCTGGCTGGAACGGTTCCTCGACGGGCGCGGCGAGAGCTCGATCGAGACGATGCGAGAGGCCGTCCCGGTCTCGTTCGGCCTCCGATTGTTCGTCGGACTCCTGCAGCTTGCACTGTTCGCGCTCGCCGCCGTCGCGGTCTTAGCGCTGTGGGGGCAGTTCGCGATCGTTATCGCTGTGCTTCCCGTCGCGGAGAACGCGCTCACGATCGGTGGGCGGGCGTTCCTCTCCGTGCTGCTCCTCGGCACGGCTTACGTCGCGAGCGACGTGTTAGAGGAGTATGTCGAAGATCTGTCGGCGGACAGCGACCGTATCACCGCTCATCAGGAACAGCTGCTCAGCCGGATCATGCAGGTCGGCTTGCTGGTGATCGCGGGGATAACCGTCCTCGGGATCTGGGGCGTGAACCTCGGTGGCCTCCTCGTCGGAGCGGGCTTTTTAGGGATCGTGCTCGGGATGGCGGCCCGCCAGACCCTCGGGTCGCTGATCGCTGGGTTCGTGTTGATGTTCGCGCGACCGTTCGAGATCGGCGACTGGGTGGAGCTCGGCGACCAGGAGGGGTTCGTCACCGAGATCACGATCATGAACACCCACATGCGGAACTTCGACGGGGAGTACGTCGTGGTGCCGAACGACCTGGTCACCAATCAGGCGATCACGAACCGGAGCCGCGAGGGGCGGCTCCGGATCCACATGGAGGTCGGAATCGGCTACGACGACGATCCCGACGACGCCAGCGAGATCGCCGAGGAGGTGTTAACCGAGATCGACACCATCGCCAACAACCCGAAGCCGTACGCGATCCCGTCCGGCTTCGGCGACTCCGCGATCCTGCTTGACCTTCGGTTCTGGATCGACCCGCCCACCCCGCAGGCGCGGTGGCGCTCAAAGGCAACCGCCGTCGAGCTGATACAGGACCGCTTCGCCGACGCCGGGATCTCCATCCCGTACCCGCAGCGGACCCTGTCGTACCCCCCGGAGACCGCCACTAGCGACGAGACGGTCGAACGCGTCGAGCGCTTCGACAGCGACGACCGGCGCTCGAACAACGGCGACGGGGTGACGAGCGACCGCCCTACCTGAGCAGTTGTGAGCCGTCGGCCGACCCGTCCGAGTCAACCGGTTCGAACGTTACCCGGATCACGCCGTCGAGAGTCCTCGCGAACCCGCCCGTGTCGACGTTCTCTTGATACGGCAACGGGTCGTGAACGTCGGCGATTCGATACGCGCGATCGACGGAGAGGCGTCGGTTCAGTTCGACGAACAGCACGGACTCGCAGTCGCCGCGCTCGCCGCCCCACGTCGGGAGCGTGACGGGGACCTCGTCCGCCTCGGCGCGAATAATGTACCCGTCGGCCAGCCGCTCGTCTTCTCCGACGCGGATCGTGCCGGGGCCGTCGAATCCGTTGCGGTCGACGTCCGATGAATCAGTGATGTAGAACGTTCCGTCCCAACAGTTCGCGTCGTACGGCTCGCTGCCCGTGATCTGCCGGTGCGACTTCTTCGCGAGGTAGCCAACGGCGCTCTCGTCGTCGTCTAAACCGCCGATACAGGGGCCGTCTGTACCCTCGCGGTCCGCGGACACGTTGGCCCGGTCGGTGCTCCACGGGAGGAACTGGACCCGGTCGGTGACCGACTGCCCGCTCGGGTCCTCGAGCGGATTGTCCCGGTGGCGGGGTCCCGTCTCATCTCCCCACCAGTTACACGTCGCGCTGATCGGTTTCGGGAACGACGTCGGGTCCACAATCGCACCGCCTTCCTCGTTGTCCTCGATGACGTTGTTTCGGAGCACCGCCTCGAACTCGTCTCTCGTCTGCACTCTGTACCCTGCTTTGTTTCCGGTAAGGGTACACCGACGCACCTCGAGGAAGCCGTTGGTATGTTCGACGCCCGGGCCGGCGTTGTCCCGAACGTTGCAGTGCCGCACGAGCGCGGGCTCATCGAGGGACTGACCGTCGACGGGGGCCCTCTCGGTCTCTGGGCCGCCGTTCGCCTTAATCGGGGAACGGTCGACGAGCGACGTCCAGAGCCTCTGTTCGGCGGTCGCTTCGAACAGCGAACGGTTGACGGCGGCCGTCTCGATTCCGGGGCCCCCGTTCGCCTCGATCAGCGTCCGCTCGACTCTCGAGCCGGCAGTCGCCGGGATCGAGACGGCGCCACCGTTTTCCGCGACGACCGAATCCTCGATGACCGCCGTCGCGCGAGCGCCCGATCGAAGCGCACGCTTGGTGTTTTCTCGAATCACACAGTCGCGTATCGAGACGCGGCCGTCGTGGATGTCGATCCCGCTACCACCGTTTCGACGGACCGTCGAGCCCTTACACGCGACCTCCGCCTTGCTGTCGCTCCGCACGCCGTCGGCGGCGTTCCCTTCGACTGTCACGGAAGAAAGGGCCAGAGAGCTGCCCCGGCGAACGTCGACGCCCCGACGGAAGTTCCGCACGGTGAGATTCCAGACGGAGACGTCACGGTTCCCGTCTCGGACGTGGATCCCCGCTCGCTGTCCGTCGCCAACGAGCTGGTGTCCTCGCCCGTCGATCGTCACGTCGCTCGCGGTGATTTCGATTCCGTCGCCCACCGTGGAGCGGTCGTCATCGAAGATGTACGTCCCGGGCTCGTCGATGATCGACCCCGTGAACGTCCGCGGGTCGCCGTGGTCGCTGTCGCTTATCATCGAAACGGCTTCGCTATCGGACGTCGTCGAAAGGGCTCTGAGCCCGGCCAACGCGAACCCGCCGCCGACGCTTCTCTGGAGGACCGACCGTCGCGAGTGTCCGTCTCTCGAGCTGTCGTCCGGCAGGTTCGCTTCGTTCGACATGGTTACCTGAGAGTACGTCCTGAGCGGCATTGTTATGCGCCGGCGACTCTCGCATTAGAAAGCAGCTACTATTGTCTCGACGACACGAGAACTGGCAAGAAAAGACGGGAGCCGAGCCGTCCGAGAGGTGACGCTCACCGCTCCCGGCCGAATCCCGCCGCGAACGTCGCCTCGTCGACCGAGAGGACGGTCGGTCGCCCGTGCGGACACGCGTACGGGCGGTCGCACTCGCCGAGCCGGTCGAGCAGCGTTCGCAGTTCCCCCGCGTCCAGCGTCCCGACATCGCCGCGCTTCAGCGACGGGTGACACGCTAGATCCGCGAGCAGCGTTTCGCGGGCGTCCCGCGACGACTCGCCGCCGGACAGCGTCGCGAGCGCGTCACGAAAGGCGTCCGCATCGGCCGTCCGCCCGAACGGTGCCGGGACGGTCCGGAGCCTGACGGTCCCCCCGCCGAACGGCACCGTCTCGAAGCCGAGCGTGGCGAGGGCGTCGACGTGTGCCTCGGCGGCGGCCGCCTCGTCGGCCGCCAGCGACACGGTCGCTGGCGGGTCGAGCGGGGCGGTCGGCACCGCCTCCCCGTCGAACGCCCGGGTGAGCCGCTCGTAGTTCACGCGTTCGTGAGCGGCGTGGCCGTCGATCACGAGCAGCTCGTCGCCGGCCTCGACGAGGAGGTAGAGGTCGCGGAACGTCCCGATCGGCTCCGCGTCCGCGAACGGCGCCGGACGCTCGCCCGCATCGCCACCGACCGGCTCTAGCTCCCCTTCGATCCCCGTGTCGACCTCGGCCTTCCGCCGGAGGTCAGCGCCCGTGAGCGCGTCGGCGACGACCGACTCGACCGCGTCGGCGACGGCGTCGGCGTCGCGGAGCCCGACCTCCCGCTTTGCCGGGTGGACGTTCGGGTCCACGCGGGCGGGCGGTAGCGACACATCGACGGCCGCCACCGGCTCGCGCCCGTCCGGGAGCAGCCGGCCGTATCCCGTTCGGACCGCAGCCGCGATCCGGTTGTTCCGAACCGGGCGCCCGTTCACCGAGACTCGGACGTGGTCACGCGAGGAACGCGTGACCGAGGGGTACGCGAGGGCGCCGGACACGTCGACGGGAACAGATGCTCCCCCGGTCGTCGCGATCTCGACGCTCGCCGCGATCGCCGTCGACCGGCTCGCAGTCTCGTGGTCGTACGCGCCGAGCAGCGCCTCCGTGATCCCGGCTCCCGGCGTCGACAGCGTCCGCGACCCGTCGTGATCGAGCGTGAACGCGACGTGGGGGTTCGCGAGCGCGTAGTCGGTGACTAACGAGGATATCCGCGCGAACTCGGCCGCCGACCCGGCGAGCGATTCTCGGCGCGCGGGCCGGGTCGCGAACAGGTCCTCGACGACGACGGTGGTACCGCGGGCGCGCCCGGCGTCGGTGACTGTAGGATCGTCCGAGTCGATGTCGCTCGCCGTCGCGTCGACGACCACCCGCGTCCCGATTGCGTCGCCGTCGCTGGTGACGAGTTCGACCCGCGCGGCCTCGGCGATCGCGGCCAGCGCCTCGCCGCGGAAGCCGAGCGAGTCGACGCCGACCGGGTCGCCGTCGGGCGCGAGTTTGCTCGTCGCGTGGCGCTCGACCGCGATCCGGGCGTCCTCGCGGCTCATTCCGCGACCGTCGTCGGCCACCCGTATCCGGTCGGTGCCGTCGCCGTCGACCGCGACGTCGACCCGCGAGGCGCCGGCGTCCAGCGCGTTGTCGATCAGCTCGCCGACGACCCGGGCGGGGCGGGTCACCACCTCGCCGGCGGCGATCCGGTCGACGGTGGCGGGATCGAGCCGGCGGACGCGGTCCCGACCGCTCGCTCCCCCGCCGCTACCGCGCTCCTCACTCGTCATCGTCAACGTGGGATTGGAGGTCGTGGAGGGCGTTCAGCGCCTCGATCGGCGTCATTCGGGCGAGGTCGAGACCGCGGAGGTCGGCGGTCAGATCGGTCGCTGAACCCTCCGATTGGTCGGTCTGGGCATCGCCGTCGGTCGCGGCGTCGCTATCGCTCGCGGCGCTTGCACCCGCGGTGTTCGCCGTCTCCGGTTCTCGCTCCGTTCTCTCCGCTTCCGCCTCCGTACCGCCCGTCTCCGCGGCCACGAGGTCGCGGGAGCGCTCGACGACGGGCGTCGGAACCCCGGCGAGTTCGGCGACCTCGACGCCGTACGACGACGAGGAGGACCCGGGAACGACCCGGTGAAGGAACGTCACGTCGCCGTCCTCGCGGGTCGCCGTGAAGTGGAGATTGAAGACGCGTTCGCGCTCTTCGGCGAGGTCGGTCAGGTCGTGGTAGTGCGTGGCGAAGAGGGCGGTCGCGCCGAGCTCGTCGTGGACGAACTCGGCGGCCGCGCGGGCGATGGCGCGCCCGTCGGTCGTGGCGGTGCCGCGACCGACCTCGTCGAGGAGGACGAGCGAGTCCGGGCCGGCGTCGTGGAGGATCTCGGTCAGCTCGCTCATTTCGCGCATGAACGTCGACTGGCCGCCCGCGATGTCGTCGGAGGCGCCGACGCGGGTGAACAGCCGGTCGAAGACGGGGAGCGAGGCCGCCTGCGCGGGGACGAACGAACCGGTCTGTGCAAGCACGACCGCGAGCGCGACCGACCGCATGTACGTCGACTTCCCGCTCATGTTCGGCCCCGTGATGACCGCGATCGACCCGCGTGGGAGGTCGGCGTCGTTCGGGACGAACGACTCCTCGGCGCGCTCGACGACCGGGTGGCGGCCGCCTTCGATCTCGATACCGGGGGTGGGGTCGGTAGCAGAATCGGTGACGATCTCCGGGCGGACGTAGTCGTACTCGACGGCCACGGTCGCCAGCGAGCAGAGCGCATCTAGTTCGGCGATCGCGTCCGCCAGTTCCTGAATTCGCTCCGTCTCGCTCGCGACCCGATCGCGGACGTCGACGAACAGCTCGTATTCGAGGGCGTCCGCGCGCTCCGTGGCGCCGACGATCTCCTCTTCGCGCTCCTTCAGCGCCGGCGTGTAGTAGCGCTCGCTGTTTTTCAACGTCTGTCGGCGACGGTAGTCGTCGGGGACGCGGTCGAGGTTGGCGTCGGTCACTTCGATGTAGTAGCCGTGGACCTGGTTGTGCCCGACCGACAGCGAGTCGATTCCGGTGCGCTCGCGCTCGCTCGCCTCCAGGTCCGCGACCCACTCCCGCCCCTCGCGCTCGGTGGCGCGGAGGGCGTCGAGGTCGTCGTCGAATCCCTCGCGGAGCACGCCGCCGTCGGTGATCTCCGGCGGGGGGTTCGCGGCGATCGCGTCGTCGATCAGCTCGCGGACCTCGGTCAGTTCGTCGAGCCCGTCGCGGAGGTCGCGGAGGTGGTCGGTGCGGGGGAGGTCGGCGTCGGTAGTATCGACCCCCTCACCGCCCGCCCCCGCCACCGTCGCCTTCAGCTCCGGCACGACCGCGAGCGTCGCGTGCAGGGAGCGCAGGTCGCGGGCGTCGGCTCGCCCGCGGGAGATCCGTCCGACGAGGCGTTCGAGGTCGTAGGCGGCCGCGAGGGACTCGGCGATCCCCTCGCGGACGAGGGTTCGATCGGCCAGCTCGCCGACCGCGTCGTGGCGGTCCCGGATCGCGTCGGCGTCGACGAGGGGGCGCCCAAGCCAGCGCTCCAAACACCGGCGACCGAGCGCGCAGCTCGTTTCGTCGAGCGCGCCGAACAGGGTGTCGCTCGCGCCCAACCCGCGGTTCTCGAACAGTTCCAGGCTGCGTTGGGCGGCCGCATCGAGCCGGAGCCGGTCGCGCGGGTCGTACCGCCGGATCCGGGTGACGTACGAGAGCGGGCCGTCGTCGCCCTGCGTGTACTCGGCGTATGCGAGCACCGCCCCGGCGGCCCGGAGTTCGCCGTCGCCGTCGAACCGGCGATCGGGAGCCGGGAGATACGGCTCCAGCCGCTCGACAGCGGCTCGCCGCTCGAAAACGCCGGAGTCGTACGCGTGGGTCGTCCAGCCGCGCTCGGCGTCCGAGGGCTCGAAATCCGGAACGTCCGGTCCCGCGATCAGCTCGGCAGGCGCGATCCGGTCGAGCTCCTCCGCGACCGCATCGCGGTCGCCCGACGTGACGAGACACTCGCCGGTCGAGACGTCGACGGCGGCGAGGCCGACGGTCACCGGCTCGGAGGCGGTCCCACCCTCTTCGCTCCCGGCCGCCACCGCGGCCACGTAGTTCGTCGTCCCCGCCTCCAGCAGCTCGTCCTCGACGACGGTTCCGGGGGTGATCACCTCGGTGACGGCGCGGTCGACGAGCCCGGACGCCTGCTCGGCGTCCTCGACCTGGTCGCCGAGCGCGACGCGGTAGCCCGCGTCGAGCAGCGATTCGAGGTAGGGCGCGGCGTTGTCGATGGGGATTCCGGCCATCGGGTAGTCGCCGGTCGAGTCCGAGCGCTCCGTCAGCGTCACCTCACAGATTCGAGCGACTGCCGCCGCCGCCTCGCAGAACGCCTCGTAAAAGTCGCCGACCTGGAACAACACGAGCGCGTCCTCGTGGGCGGCACACAGGTCGGCGTACTGCGAGAGCATCGGCGTCAGCTCCTCGCGGGCAGCGGCGATCTCCGGCGGGAGCCCGGTCACCGTCTCGCGGTCCGCAGTCGGCATACCACGAAGCCGGTCTCCCGCGGGCATAAACGGTGCGGAGACGGGCGGTGAAATCGCCCGAGTCCGGCCAACGGGCCGACCCTGTCCGCCCGATATCGACGCGAGCGCTCGGCTCCCGACCGAGCGCTTACAACGCTGGAGCCCCGAATATACGTGTGACGAACCGCCCGATCATCGTCGGCATGGCAGCGACGTTCATCGGACTGACGGCGCTGTTGTTAGTCGCCGGAGTCGTCGTCTCCCCCGTCCTGTTAGCGGTCGCCGTCCCCTTCGGGATCCTCGCGTACTTTCTCTGGTACCACGCCAGCGGTCGGCTCCACGATCGCGTCCAACGCGAGGCCGCACGAGCGGGCCCCGGCGAACGCGCGCGAGCCCGGCAGCGAGCGAGAGCCGCCGAGCATCGCCGGTCGGCGTACCGGTCGGCCGGCGCGACTGACGGCGGATTCGGCCGCGGAGCGGCGACGGGCGCCGGCGATCCCCGCGATCGCGCCCCGCCGGCGAGCGGGATGACCCAGCGCGAGGCCTACGAGACGCTCGGGCTCGACCCGACCGCCGACAGCGAGGCGATCCGGGCCACCTACCGGAAGCAAGCGAAGCGGCTCCACCCGGACGGAGAGGACGGCGACGAGGACGCGTTCAAGAAGCTGAACAAGGCGTACGAGCTGTTGTCTGACTGACCGCGGTCTCCTTTTGAACTCTTCCGATCACCGAACGCCGGCGTCGTCGAGGGCTTCGCCGATCGCTGACTCCGCCTCCGCAAGCTCCGCCTGCGTGTTGACGTTGATGAACGTTCGTTCCGTGGTGCGCTCGCGGATCTCCGCGTCGCCGACGACGATGTGGTCGAGGTCGTCGATGGGTGCCAGCACCTTCCGGTCGCCGCGAGCGAGGGCGCGCTCGCAGGCCGCTGCCATCGCCTCCGCGTGGTAGACCGCCTGCGTCGTTTGGAGCCAGCGGTCGTCGAGCCGGGGGATCGCCGCTTCGTGGCCCGTGGCGTCAGCGGCGAGCCCGGCGAGAAAGCCCGGGTCGACGAACGGCATGTCGCAGGCGACGACGGCGACGTACTCGGCGGATGCGGCCCGGCAGCTGTTCCGGATCCCCGCGACGGGTCCCTGATCGGGCTCGTCGTCGACCGCCCAGCGGAGGGGAAGCGGGAGGCCGTCGAGCGCGCTATCGATCGCCGCCCGCTGGTCGGGGCGGCAGTTGATCACGATCTCGTCGACGACGGGGTCGCCGCCGGCGGCGCGGGCCGCGCCCGGCGGAATCGGGTCGTCGTCACCCGCGAGGCGGTCCGCGACGCGGCGGACCATCGGCACGCTCGCGAGGGGGGCGACGGCCTTGTCACGGTCGTCGAAGCGCGTCGAGCGCCCTCCGGCGAGGATGGCTCCGGTGATCACGTGCGGCCTATCGACGCCGGGGGACTTCGCGGTTGCGGTCGACCGACTCTCGGCGGGGGTCAGCGGGTCAGAAACGGACCACCGCCGGCCCGCTAATCCCCGGTAAAGCGACCCGTTAAGTGGCCGGCGACCCACCGTTCTACTATGGCAGAGGCCACGGATTTAGAGGAGCTGAAGCGGGGGACCGACCTAGTCAAGCGCGGCTTCGCACAGATGCAGAAAGGCGGGGTCATCATGGACGTCGTCAACAGTGAACAGGCTCGCATCGCGGAGGACGCCGGCGCGGTCGCCGTGATGGTGCTTGAGCACGTTCCGGCGGATATCCGGAAGCGCGGCGGCGTCGCCCGGATGCCCGACCCGGAGCGGGTCCCCGAAGTCATCGACGAGGTCTCGATCCCCGTCATGGGCAAATCGCGCATCGGCCACCGCAAGGAAGCGGAGATCCTAGAGGCGCTCGGCGTCGACATGATCGACGAGTCGGAGGTGCTCACGCCCGCCGACGACGAGTACCACACGGATAAGCGCGACTTCGCGTCGCCGTTCGTCTGTGGCGCCCGAGACCTCCCGGAAGCGCTCCGTCGCATCCGCGAGGGCGCGGCGATGATCCGCACGAAGGGCGAGGCCGGCACCGGCGACGTCAACCAGGCGGTCAAACACCAGCGCACCATCAAAAACCAGATCCGTACGCTCACCGGACTCAACCACGAGGAGCGCGAGAAGTGGGCCCGCGAACACGGCGCCCCCCGCGATCTGGTCCACGAGACCGCGGAGGCCGAGCGGCTCCCGGTCGTCAACTTCGCCGCCGGCGGGATCGCGACGCCCGCGGACGCGGCGCTGATGATGTACCACGGCTGTGACGGCATCTTCGTCGGCTCCGGGATCTTCGGCGCGGAGGACCCCGAGTCGATGGGGATCGCCATCGTTGAGGCCGTCAACAACTGGGACGACCCCGACGAACTCGCCCGGATCGCGAGCGGCACCGGCAAGGGAATGAAGGGCCAGTCTAACGAGGACATGCCCGAAGAAGAGAAACTGCAGAGCCGCGGCGTGTGAACGCGGATTCACACGCGAATCCCTTCTGACCGCGCCGGGCCCGCGATCGCCGACCAGGTGTCGTCCCCGGACATTTCTAGCTAGATGCAGGCGACGCTTGTCGTTCTCGCGGTGACGATTCCACTCTCTTACTGTGTGGCGTATCGACGGTGATGACCGCGACGCGGATCTGTCGTCTCGATCGCGAGCGTGTCCGACCTCGGATTCCGGATCGATTGGAGTGGAGCTTCGGCCCAGACATATTTAAAATAATATGGTTCGACCGAATTAATATCTATCATATATATCTATGAACCGATATTTGAAGAGACAGATAAATTTTACTATATATCTCGTCTCGATCGTCATCGATCTCGATGGCCTTCGGAGTCTCCGCGTAACATCAAAAGAATCAGGGCAGAGAGCTGTCTCTAACGGAATTAAACGGTTATATTTCCGTCGGAAACGGAGCTTTCATCGAGAGGAAGCCGATTGAAGGCGCCCTTGCGATGTTCTGCTCCTCGCTCGATCCGGTGGGAGTTCTCACACCGTCGACGTCGCGATAGACGTGAGTTCTTGACGGCGGTTTATCAGCGTTCACAACCGATAATACGCCGATACTCGTCGATGGGGCGAGTCGCCGTGTCGGTGATCGCAACGCGATTCAGACGACCGACGCCCGTCGAGTCCCGATCGAGCTTCTGTCCGTAGCCACACAGCGCAGATCGAGCACTTCTACCTAAGTATAAAAATACAAGTATATATTTAAAAGTGATACTATATCAGAATTATCCCAGATATCGTCGTGGTTGATCGGCAAGACAACCCATTCATCGACGTTGACTGTCGGTCTGCTCACGCCCTATCATTACATCCATACATCTGTAATTTTATTCCCTGGGGTTCAGCGGGACTTTGACACAATAGGATGCGTTCGATCGCGCTCGTAGGATCGAACTCGAAAACAGAACGATCGTTCTGTACAACCGAACGACTACGAGTACGTCGCGCGGATACCGATTATCCGGGCGGACTGCGCGACCATCTCGGGGACCTCCTCGTGATACCACGTCCCGTTCATCCGGGTGGTGGGCCCCGAGACGCTGATCGCTCCGAGGACGTGCCCGTCGTCCGCCGACAAGATCGGCGCGCCGACCGCGCGCATCCCGGCGGTCCGCTCCTCGTCGTTGAACGCGTACCCGCGTTCGGCGATCTCGTCGAGTTCGGTCCGCAGCGCCTGAACGTCCGTGAGCGTGTCCGGCGTCTGCCCGTCGAACGTCACCCCGTCGAGCACGGCGTCGAGCCGGTCGTCGGAGAGATGCGCGAGGTACGCTTTCCCCACCGAGGTCGCGTGGAGGTCGACGACCGTCCCGATGTGCGAGTCCGTCCGCACCGCTTGGTCCGCCAGAGACTGATACACGTAGATCCCGAGGCCATCTTCCTCCACCATCACCTGTGCGCGCTCGCCGACCGCCTCGACCAGACTGTCCGTCTCGGGCTTGGCGACGTGGTACAGGTCGTGGTGCTGGCGTGCGCGGTCACCGAGCCCGAGGAACTGGAGCCCGAGCCGGTACTCGTCCCCGTCCTGGACGACGTACCCCAGATTCCGGAGTGTCTGGAGGTGGTTGTGGACCGTGCTCTTCGAGGTCGACAGCGACTCCGCCAGCTCCGAGACGCCGCATCCCTTCCGCTCGCCGAGCTGTTCGAGGATACAGAACGATCGTTCTGTCGCTCCGACCGACGCCGCGCTTGATGTGTCGTCACGTGTCATACTCGTTGAAACAGAGGGGTAAGATAAGAATCTGTCGTGTGTGTTCGGCTTGACAAAACTGTCGTTCTACACTACGGTCGAAGGGCGGCGACCGTCTCCCGGACCGGGCGTTCCGCGGCCGCGTCAAGCGCGTCGAGGGCCTCCTCGATGCGGGCGTCGGCGACGTTCTTCCCCTCGGCACGGTCGTCGTCCGAGCCACCGGAGAGCCCGTGCACGAGCAGTGCCCGGTTCCGCTCGCGGTACTCGGCGTCGGGCATGGGATCGCGGTAGTCGCCGCGGGGGTAGTCGCGTGCGCCGGTCAGGGTCGTCCCGTCGCGCAGTTCCACGGTGACGCTCGCTCCCCATGACTCGGGAAACGCCGCCTCGTACCCGTCGTCCTCGCGGAGTTCGACCCGGGCGGCCACCGACCGGACGGTTTCGTCAGCCAGCGCCTCGTCCGTGAAGCCGTCGAGGTCGACGCTTCCGCGACAGAGGTACGTCGCCAGCACGTACGGGGCGGAGAACTTCCCGGCGGTCATCGTCTCGGGTTCGGCGTTGGACATGTCGGTCGCGTTGGCGAACGTCCGGACGACGATCGACTCGATATCGCCCGGATCGGCGGCCCCCCCCTCCGCACTCCGCCCGTCGACCGCCTCGCGGAGCGCGTCGAGCGGCGGATGCGTGTACCGGCAAGAGGGGTACGGCTTGACGTAGTGTTCCGCGATCGCCCACTCTGCTCCCAACGTCTCGAACTGGCCGGCGAACCCGTCCGGCAGCAGGTCCTCGAAGGGGTCGTACACCGCTTCGATCGCCGCATGAGACCCCTCCAATCCCGCGAGGGCGGTCAGCGCTGCGGTCACCCCGGCCTGCGCCGAGAAGCCAGCGGTGAAATTGCGCGCGGGAGCGCCCTCCGCGTACGGGTCGTGCATCGAGACCACCGCGAGGTTCGCGGCGATCCGGAACGTCTCCGCGAGCTCCTCGGCAGTCGCGTCCAGACAGAGAGCGCTCGTCACCGCCGGGCCCACGGTCGTCCACGTCGAGTGGGGGTTTCGAACGAGCCACGGGATCGCGTCGTTCATCCGGGCTTTCATCGCGAAGATCGCTCTTTCCAGCCGAACGCAGACCTCGTAGGCTCGGGTGCAGGCGTCGACAAACGTCTCGCCGTCGACGTCGTTCGCCTCCGCGACGGCGAGCCCGCCGGCGACGATCCCGGCGCCGACGTGGCCGCCAGTGTTGTGCCCCTCCTCGATCTCTTGTGCGATGGCGGCCGCCGCGTTGGTCATGGCGGCCTGCGGCGGCGCGACCTGCCGGTCGGTTCCGAGGATCGTCGCCTCGCCGTCGGCGAACGCGCCCGCCCTCGCGACGCCGGCGACCCCCGGTGCCGCCGACCCGGCGACGGCGGCTGCCAGCACGTCCGCGACCACCGCCCGCCCGTGCTCGCGGGCCTCGTCGTCGACGGGCGACGCGAGGAATTCAGCGACCGCTCGCTCCCACTCTCGTGTGTGTCGTGTTGCCATACTTGAAGGACGCACGACGCGGGCAAAAGCGTATGGGCCGCGGTCAGCGACGCAAGAGAGAGTGTTGGACGGTCAGCGACACGAGAGAAAGTGTTGGACGGTCAACGCCGCGCGAGCGTACAGAGGACGCGCGGCGGCTCCGGCGCCCTGGCGCTCTCCCAGAGCGTGGCCGCCCGGTCCGCACCGATGACGGGCGCGACCAGCTCCCGGAACTTCGATTCGAGCCGCGCCTCGTCGAACGGGTCGTGCTCGCCGCCTCGCGGCGCGACAACCTCCCGAGAGACGCGCTCGTCCGCGGTCTCGACGGTCACCCGCGCGCCGCGCTGCTCGGGCGCCCGGGCGGCGATCTTGTCGTCCACGGCGACCGTGGCGCGCTCGGCGAGCGCGATCGCCTCCGGGGTTATCGCCTCGTCCGCGAACGCCGTCGGTCCGGTCTCGTCGCGCAGGAGCGTCGTCGCGACTGCGAAGGGGATCGAGAACTTCGCCTGCAGCTGGTTCCGCGGTCGCGTTTCCGTCAGGCGCGCGGCCGCGGGGTACGTCTCGACGCGCACCGACTCCACCGCCGTCGGGTCCAGCCCGTCCGGGAGCGCCGCGATAGCGTCAAGCGTCGGGTGCGTGTACCGGCACGCGGCGTGGATCTTGAAGTAGCCGTGTGCCAACTCCCAGCGCTCGCCGACCCCGGCCGAGAGGGCCGCCTCGTCGACCCCGTCGGCGGCGGCGTGTTCAAGGTGCCGTGCGACCCCTCTTTCCAAGCCGCCGAATCCGGCCTCGGCCTGATCGACGGCGACCAGCGCCGCGAGGTTGCTCATGCCGGCGTAAGCGTTCCTGACGGTCGCGCCCTCGGTCGCCGCCTCGAACCGGGTGTGTTGCGCGTAGTTCGCCGCGATGGCCATGGCCGAGCGCGTCGTCTCCGGGTCGAGTCCGCGCGAGCGCGCCACCGCGGCCGCGCCGCCGACCGGGCCCCACACGCCGTGGGGGTGATACCC
Source organism: Halorubrum shenae (assembly GCF_051194165.1). Classification (NCBI taxonomy): domain Archaea; kingdom Methanobacteriati; phylum Methanobacteriota; class Halobacteria; order Halobacteriales; family Haloferacaceae; genus Halorubrum; species Halorubrum shenae. The sequence goes on from NZ_JBLZNI010000007.1 coordinate 94,036, forward strand.
GGAGCGGAGCGTCCCGAGCGCGCGAGCGGTCCGGACGGCCACCTCGTAGCCCGCGACGAACGAGCGCACGAACGCGTCGCTGTCGCCGTAGCCGATCTCGGCGTCGGCCAACAGCGCGGGCAGCACGTGGATCGCCGGGTGGCCGGCGGCGAACCGATGCCCCTCGTCGAGTTCGAGGACGGTTCCCGCCGCGCCGTTACACAGCGCCGCCAGCGGCGGAGCCGTCTCGCCGCCGTCGGCGCCGATCACCGTCGCCCCGCCAGAGACGCCGTCGGTCCACCGGCGCGCGAGGGCGCTGACCGCGTCGTCGGTCGACCCCGCGATGATCGCGCCGAGCGTGTCGGCGATCGTGAGCCCCGCCCGGTTACGGACCCGGTCGGGGATCGCTTCCGTCTCCAGTTCCGCGGCGAACGTCGCCAGCTCGTGTTCGGGCTCAGGCGCCATCGTCGTCCAAGAGGTCGGTGCGCGCACGGAGCAGTTCGACGAAGCGAGACGGCCACGAGACGACGCCCTTCGGGCTGTACAACACGATCATGATGAGAATAACGCCGTACACGGCGTTGTTGAGTCCGGGAACGGAGAAGGACTGACGGACGAACTCGCTGACCGGAATGACGATGAACGATCCAACGATCGGACCAAGAACGGTGCCGACTCCGCCGACGATCGCCGGGAGGAGAATCTCCACGTTGACGAGCAGTTCGAACACCGTCGACGGGCGGATCGTGTTGAAGTACATCGCCCAGAACGCCCCGGGCCACGCCGTGAAGAAGGCGCTCACGGCGACGGCCAACAGCTTGTACCGGTAGGTCGGGACGCCGATCGCGGCCGCGGCCTGCTCCCGCTCTCGGATCGCGAACAGGTAGTAGCCGAGCTGCGACCGGTTGATCGCGAGCGAGACGACGGTGACGACCGTTAGGAATCCGAGAATGAGGTAGTAGTACGGCAGATCGCCGGTGAACTGGAACGCGGCCAACCCCGGCCCGTCAGCGTACTCGCGCGCGAGCGGTCTGAAGAACCCGCTCGCGCCGCCGAGCTGCGGGACGTTCGTGAACACGTACCGCAACAGCTCCGCGAACGCCAGCGTGGCCAGCGCGAAGTAGTGCCCCTCCAGATCGTAGCGGAAGGTCAACGCGCCGATCAGCAGGCCGTATATCCCGGCGAGGACGCTGCCGAGCAACATCCCGATCCACGGAGAGATTCCGAGGGTATCGGTCAGGATGATCGTCGTGTACGCGCCGAGTCCGAAGAACGCGGCGTGGCCGAACGAGAACTGCCCGGTGTACCCCGACATGATGTTCCACGCCTGGGCGGTCGTGGCCCAGACGAGGGTGATGATGAGCATGTTCAGGCTGAGCCAGCCGAGCGGTGCGAATCCGAACAGCGCGAGCCGTCTGAGGAACGGTGCCGCAGCGAGCACGACGAGGATCGTCGCAACGAGCATCGGGAGCGCGTACCACTCGTCGCGGAACGCGCCGTATCGCTCGACGGCTCGGGAGAGCGGGTTACTCATCGGCACTCCCTCCGAGCAGTCCCTCCGGTTTCACGAGCAACACGAGGATGAAGGCTAAGAAGATCACGATCTGGTAAGTGGAGCCGCCCAGGTACGCCGAGCCGAACACCTGGATGAAGCCGATGATGAGTCCGCCGACGAACGCGCCGGGAAAGGAGCCGAGCCCGCCCAGCACGACCACGACGAACGCGTTTATCAGGTACTGGTCGCCGAGCGCCGGCGTGAACGACTGGAACAGCGGGATGACGCCGCCCGCGAGCCCCGCCAGCGCGGCGCCGATCCCGAACGTGAGCGCGTCGATCCGCGGGACGTCGATCCCGACGTACTGCGCGCCGTCGCGGTTGTCCGCGGTTCCGCGGATCGCTCGCCCGAGCATCGTCCGTTGGAGGAACAGCCACGTCGCGGTCAGCGCGACGAGCGCGATAACGAGCGCGTACAGCTGTCCCTGCGGCACGAATACGCCGGAGAGTTCGAGCGAGCCGAGATCAAGGCCGAGCTGTCGAGGGTCAGAGCCGAAGGCCATCTCGACGCCGCTGACGAGGATCAACAGGACCCCGAAGGTGACGATGAGCTGGTTCTCCTGTGAGGCGTCGATGATCGGCGCGATCGTCGACTGGTAGATGAGGACGCCGAGGACGAACAGCAACAGCACGGCAAACGGGATGGCGAAGAACGGCGAAAGGCCCGTGGCGTCGGAAAACACGAGCACCGTGTACATCGCGACCACCATCAGCGCGCCGTGCGCGAAGTTGATCACGTCCATCACGCCGAAGATCATCGTTAGTCCGAGCGCGACGAGGCCGTATATGCCTCCGAGCAACACGGCGAACACCAAGTACTGAGCGAAGATCGTCGGAGACGGAAGCGAGAGGCCGAGAACGGCCGGCACCACGGTCGCGTCGAACGCGCCGGCGAGCGCGTCCGCTCTCCCGAACGAACCGGGCAGCCCACCGAGCGCGACGGCGGCCGCTTCTCGACCGCAGGCATCAGGGAAAAGCCAAGAAAGCATGTGGGTCAGAACTGCACGTCGGCCTCAGCGAACTCCTCGGGTGCGACGACGCGGTCTCTGAGATCCTGAATCTGGAACAGTGGGGCGAGCGAGTTCTCGTTTTCGCCGTTGTCGGCGAAGGTGATCGGTGGCATCGCCGCGATGTGATCCTCGACGGTGATCTCCCCTAACGCGTCGTTGATGTCGTCGGGGTCGGCCGACCCCGCCTCCTCGATCGCCGCGATGATGACCTGGGTCGCCGCGTACGTCATCGCGACGTTCGCGTCGAACCCGGAGTCGAACTCGGACTCGAAGCGCGACCGGACCTCGGCGGCGCCGTCCGAGGTCGGGTCGAGCGCGAAGTTGGTCGCGAACCCGCCCTCGACGGTGTCGCCCATCTCCTCGAGCGCACTGACGTCGTTCATCGCCGCGTTCGAGCAGCCGGTCACGTATTTCGGCTGGTAGTTCTGGTTGTTCATCGCGTTGACCAGCTCGATCGTCCCCGAGCGGTAGGTCGTCGCGATCACCGCGTCGGGGTCGGCGTCCCGCAGCGACGTGACCTGCGTGTCGGCGGTGTCGCCGAATTCGTAGGCGGTCTCGGCGACGATCTCGATGTCGTTGGCCGGGAGTTCCTCCCGGAGCGCGTCGCGAACCGACTGGCCGAAGCTGATGTCGATGTAGAACAGTCCCGCGGTCTCGATCTCCTCGCCGGCGTTCCGGACCGCGTCAGCGAGCAGGCGCGCGTGGTCGACCGCCATCTGGTTCGCCGGCGGCTGCGGTCGGTACGCGTAGTTCAGTTGCGTCTCCTGGAGGATCGAGTTGGCCACGGACACCGAGATGACGAAGGGCACGCCCGCGTTCTCCGCGGTCCGGGTCGCCGCGCTCGTCACCGGTGAGGAGTAGCAGCCGGTCAGCACGCTGGCGCCCTCGTCGATGAGCTCCTGTGCGACCTCGCCCCCGAGCTCCTGTGCGCCCTCGTTGTCCCCGCTGACGACGCTGAGCTCCGCGCCGTCGAGTGACTCGATGCCGCCGGCCTCGTTTTTTAGCATTGCGGCCAGGCGAACCGCCTGATCCATGCGCTCGCCGGTGTTACTGAGCGATCCGCTCAGCGGGTGGTTCGAGCCGATAATCACTTCGTCCGGGGCGTCGCTGCCACCGCTGCCGCCGTCAGACCCGTCTGAGCCGTCGGAGCCGTCAGAGCCGTCACTGCCATCGCCGCCGTCACTGCCGTCACTGCCGTCACCTCCACCGTTACTGCTACACCCGGCCAGCGCGCCGGTGACGCCGGCTGCGCCGCTGTACTTGACAAACGACCGTCTACTGACTCTGTCCGCGGGATTGTCTCCCATATACATCTTGTGTGTGACCGGTACACATATAGTTTGTTACGGAAGTTCGTGATGTCCTGTAGAAGTCATGACAGACAACCGAGAGTGGCGAGGAGAAAACGCGACCGAGGCGGGCGTTAGTCCAGTCCGAGGTACAGCTCGACGAGGTCGTCCTCGTCGGACAGGTCGTCCGGCGTGCCCTCGAACTGGAGTTGGCCCTGTGCCAAGATGTAGACGTAGTCGGCGATCCGCAGCGCTTCGCGGACGTTCTGCTCGATGAGAATCACCTGCGCGCCGCTGTCGACGAGCCGCCTTGTCATCTCGAACACCTGATCGATGAGGGACGGAGCCAGCCCGCTCGACGGCTCGTCGAGGAGGTACACCTCCGCGCCGGTCATCATCGCGCGACCGTAGCTGAGCATCATCTGCTGACCGCCGGACAGCGACCGGCCCCGCTCGTCGAGCTTGCCTTCGAGCTCGGGGAACGAGGACAGGACTTCGTCGAACCGTTCTTCGCGGGTCGACCCGTCAGCGACGGTGTACCCGCCGAGGAGTAGGTTCTCGCGGACGGTGAGGCCGCCGAAGATCCCGCCGTTCTGCGGGAGCATCGTGATGCCGCGGTGGACGTTCTCGGCCGGCCTGTTGTGAGTCACGTCGACGCCGCGGTGGGTGACCTCTCCCTCCCACGCTGGGACGACGCCGGCGAGCGTTTTTAAAAGGGTCGACTTCCCCGACCCGTTCGGCCCGAAGATGCAGGTCACGCCGTCGCGGCTCTCCATCGACACCCCGTCGACGACCCGGTGATTCCCGTAGCCGCTGACGAGGTCCTCTCCCACGAGCCACGGCTCGCCGTCGGGTTCCGCGCCGATCCCGGAGAGCGCGGACGTGGTGTTCGCCGCGGTCCCGGCTGTCGCGCCTGCGCCGTCGGCCGGAACCGCCCCCCCGCCGGCGGTCGGCGTCGGCTCCGTCATGTCGTCGCCCGGCGTTGCGCCCCCTTCGGAGACGGTGTCGTCCGTCTCCTCTCCGCCCCCGATAAGCGTCTCCAGCGACGCGTCGTGTTCGGCCGCGCCGCCGAGGTACGCGTCGCGGACGCGCTCGTCGCTCGTCACCGACTCGAAGTCGCCCTCGACGAGGACTTGGCCCTGATTGAACACGGTTACGCGGTCGCACACGTCCGCGATGACCCGCATATCGTGTTCGATGATCACGAACGTCGTCCCGCGGTCGTTGAGCGTCTCCAAGTGGTCGAGCAGCCGGTTCCGGAGCGAGGGGTTGACCCCCGCGGTGGGCTCGTCGAGCATCACGCAGGCCGGTTCGAGCATGAGGATTCGACCGAGTTCGAGCAGCTTCTCTTGCCCGCCCGAGACCCCGCCGGCCTCCTGGTCGGCGACGTGGTCGATCTCGAGCAGTTCGAGCAGCTCGTCGGCGCGGGCGCGTTTCTCCTCCGAGATCCGTATCCCGGAGCGGAGTCCCCCGGTGAACACGGCGAGCATGTTCTCCTTAACTGTGAGGTCCTCGAACGGCGACGGTATCTGGAAGGTCCGCGCGAGCCCGCGCCGAGCGATCTCGTCCGGCTTCCAACCAGTCACGTCCTCCCCGTCGAACCGGACGGTGCCCCCGTCAGGGCGGTAGAAGCCGGTGACGGCGTTGAAAAACGTCGACTTCCCGGAGCCGTTCGGCCCCATGATCCCGTGGATCGTGTCCTCCTCGACAGTCACGGAGAGCCTGTCGTTTGCGACGAGGGAGCCGAACCGTTTGGTCAGCCCCTCGGTCTCTAAGATCGGGCGAGTCATACCCGATGGTGACTGCACGTGCGAATAAACGTTTTCCTGCTTGTGAGTGACACACGCGTGTTCTGTTTCGAGACACACGGTGGTCGCCCGTGCAAGCTACTCAAAAAATCGTGTTTAAAAACGGAGGGTCGCCCGCCGACCGACTCACTCGACTGTGGCCCGACCACCGTCGACGAGGACCGTCTCGCCCGTAACGAACGAAGCGTCGTCGCTCGCGAGGAAGGTGACCACGCTCGCGACCTCCATCGGGTCTCCCAGCCGTTCGAGAGCGGCGAGGTCTCGGAACCGCTCGCGCGCCGCGTCGTCCTCAGCGTACGGTTCGGTCATCGGCGTCTCGATGAACCCGGGTGCGACGGCGTTGGCTCGGACTCCGTCCTCGCCCAGCTCGGCGGCGAGCGCGCGCGTCAATCCCTCCAACCCGGCCTTCGTCGACGCGTAGCCGGCGCGCTCGGTCGCCCCGATCTGCCCGTATATCGACGAAATGTTGACGACCGCGCCGGCGGCCTTCCGGAGGTGCGGCGCGGCCTCGCGGGCGATCCGGAACGGCGCGGTGAGGTTGACCGCCACCGAGCGCTCCCACGGCTCGCCGTCGTGGGTCGCGAGTGGCTCGCGCGCGACGATTCCGGCCACGTTGACGACCGCGTCGACGCGTCCGGTGTCGGCCGCGCGTTCGACCAGCGCTTCGATCGCCGCGGGGTCGGTCACGTCGGCCGTGACCGGCTCGAACGCACCCGACAGATCCGCGCAGGCCGCGACGGTCTCCGACTGATCGAGCCGGTCGCCGCCGATAACCGTCGCGCCGCGCTCGGCGAAACGAACCGCGCAGGCGCGGCCGATCCCTCGGGCGGTCCCGGTGATCAGCGCGGTCTCGCCGGCGAACGTCGGGTCTGGGGTCGCCCCCTCCTCGCCGGCCGCCATCTCACTCACCGAGCGACTGCGCGGCGTGCAGGCCCGCGAGCCGGCCGAACCCCATCGCGGTCGTCAGGCCGTTCCCCGAGAGGTAGCCGTCGGCCCCGTGGCCGCTGATACCCGTCGCGGTGCCGCCGCCCGCGTAGAGGTTGTCGACGGTCGACCCGTCCTCGCGGAGCACTCGCGCGTGCTCGTCGACGACGAGCCCGCCCTGCGTGTGGAACAGCGAGCCGGTTACCTCGGTCCCGTAGAACGGCGGTGCGAGGACGTTGCGCCCGTCGACCCGCTCCACTTCGTCCGCCTCGTCCGCCTCGATGGCGGTGTTGTACGACTCGACCGCGTCTCGGGTCGCCTCCGGGTCGCAGCCGAGCTCCGCGGCGAGCTCCTCGACGGTGTCCGCGCTGGTGTACGAGCCGAGGTCGACCGCGCGGTCGAAGTCGTCGAACTCGCCTTGGAGTCGCTCGAAGATGCGCTCGTCGAAGACCTCGTAGGCGACGCCGTCCGGCTGGCGGACCACGTCGATCGCGAACTCCGAGTACCCCTTCGACTCGTTGCCGAAGCGGTCGCCGTCGGCGTTGACGAGGATCCCGCCGTTCATCACGACTGCGTACGTCGACAGCGCGCCGGTTCCGCTGACGACGGTCGCGTGCCCCTGAAAGGCGTCCATCGACGCGAGCGCGCCGCCGAGCTCCGCGCCCCAGCGGATCCCGTCCCCGGTGTTGCCGTCAGAGCCGTAATAAAGCGCGTCGGCGATGTCGGCTTCGCAGTACGTGCGGACCATCTTCCGGTTCCCCGCGAAGCCGTCGGTCGCGAGGATCACCTTCTTCGCGCGGATCGCCTCCTCCCGGACCGACCCGGCGACGACGCCTTCGACCGCCCCGTCCTCGGCGACCAGCTTCGTCACCGGCGTGTTCGTCAGCAGCTCCGCGTTCTCCCGCGCCTCGATCCGGTCGCGCATCTCGGCGACGAGGTGCTCGCCGTTTCGTCCCGGCGGCGCGTGCATCCGGTATTCCGAGTGTTTGGGGTACTTGAAGTCGTCCACGAGGTGGAGGGAGAGGTCCCAGTCGTCGACGAGCCAGTGGACCAGATCGACGCTGCTCTCACAGAGGTGCCGGACCAGTTCCTCGTCGGCCTCGTGACCGTTCTTCTCCAAGATGTCCTGCGCCATGTCCGCGGGCCCCTCCTCGATCCCCGCCTCGCGCTGGAAGCGGGTACCGGCCGCGGGGATCATCCCCGTCGACAGCGCGGCGTTGCCGCCGACTTCGGCGCTCTTCTCCAGAAGGGTGACGGTCAGGTCCTCGTCCTCGCAGGCCGCGAGCGTCGCCGTGAGCCCGCATCCGCCGGCCCCCGCGATCAGCACGTCGGTCTCCACGTCGAACTCGACCTCGTCGGCGGAGACGACCTCCGCACTCGCGTCGTCTAACGTCCGCCGCTGTGGCTCCGTATCGAGCGAACTCATACCAAGGTGGTAGGAATCACATCGCGTAAAGCTACCGGTCGGCGGGGGGTCGCCGTTCGTGTGCCAACACCGATCTCCCCGAGTCCGCGCCGCTTGCGACTCCTTTCGTTTGCGACCGCCGATCGGTACATATAATCTCGGCAGTCCGATTTATATCTCTTCGGGTGCGTACAGGTATCATGGCCCGAACGCCACGCGAGACTGTCGAGGAGTTCTTCGAGCGGATGGGTGACCCCGACGAACGGGAGACCGTCGGCGAGCTGTTCGCCGACGACGCCGTGATCACGGTCCCGGGAGCGCGGTTCGAGGGGTCCGACGCCGCCGGGTCGTTCCTCGCGTTCCTCGATCCGCGCTACGAGCGCGCGGGCAAGACGTTCGGCCGGTGGACAGTCGACGGCGACCGGGTCGTCAGTCAGGGGACCCTCCACGGCGTCGACAACGACGGCGAGCGATTCGAGGGCGTGCGGTACGTCGACGTCTACGAGGTCCGCGAGGGCGCGATCCGGCGACTGGACGTGTACAACGACCTCGCGGTCGAGGGGGTGGTCGAAACGTGAGCGACGCGACCGAGGGAGACGGTGGCGAGGCCAGCGGCGACCGCGTCGGCGTCCTCTTCGCGCTGCGCGACGAGCCGGGCCTCGTCGCCCGCGCGGAGCAGCTGGGGTACGAGAGCGCGTGGGCCGCGGAGGGACAGGGGAAGTCGGCGTTCGGCAAGCTGGAGCGGTGGGCGGTCCACACCGAGCGGATCGGGCTCGCGACCGGGATCGTCAACGTGTTCTCGCGGACGCCGGCAGCCATCGCGCAGGCGGCCGCGACGCTCGACGCGCACTCCGGCGGGCGGGCGATCCTCGGACTCGGCGTCGCCCACCCGGGCGTCGTCGAGGGATTCCACGGCGCGGAGTTTGAGCGACCGCTGCCGCGGATGGCCGAGTACATCCGACTGGTCCGACGATACCTCCGGGGCGATCCGGAGGGGTTCGACGGGGAGTTCTACTCCCCGGCGCGGACTTCGTTCTGGGAGGCGTTCGAGCCCGAGCGAGCCTCGATCCCGATTTATAACGGCGCGCTGGGGCCGGGCAACGTCCGTTTGACCGGGCAGTTCGCGGACGGCTGGGTGCCGAACCTCTACCCGGACTCGCAGTTCGAGGAGGCGCAGGGGTGGCTCGCCGACGGTGCGGCCCGCGGCGACAGGGACCCGGCGGAGATCGACATAGCGATGTACGTGCTGACCGCGGTCGACGAGGACCCCGAGCGCGCTCGTCAGGCCGCGGCCACACACGTGGCGTACTACCTGCGCGACATCCCGGGGTACTACGACCGCGCCGCCGTGGAGGCGGGCTTTGAGGACGTCGTCGACGCGGTCCGAGAGGCCCCGTCGACCGACGCCGGCGCGGAACACGTCGCCGACGGGCTCCTCGACCACCTCGCGGTCGTTGGGACTCCCGAGGAGGCACGGGTGCAACTGGATCACCTCCGGGAGCTCGGCGTCGACCTCCCGATCGTCCGCGCCCCCGCCGGAAGCGACAGGGAGTGGGTGGAGCGGACGCTGGAAGCGTTCGCGCCGTCGCAGTGAGTCAGGGTCTCGCCGATCCGGCGAGACGCTGCGCCGCCGCGAAGTCGAGGGTCCCGCGCGCCTCACCCACAGAATTATGCGACTGCTCGTCGTACTGCCACCCGTTAACATGACAAAGCGTATCTGGGAGGACCTGCTCACCGAGCGTGACAAGCAGGTCATCTCGGCGGCCGGTTACGACAAGGAGGGAGCGTCCTCGTGGGAGTCCCGCGGGATGGGGACGAACCCGATGGTCCTGGTCATCGACATGCAGCGACTCGTGGTCGGCGCGGACGAGCCGATTCTCGACGCGGTCGAGGAGTACCGCACCGCGATGGGCGAGATCGCGTGGGAGGCGATCGACCACATCGGACCCTTCCTTGATTTTGCCCGAGACCACGAGGTCCCGGTCACATACACCCGGGTTGTCCCGTCGAGCTACGACGACCCGGACCACGAGGACCTCGACATCGTCGACGCCGTCGCCCCGGAGGAGGGCGAGACGGTGATCGACAAGTCGTACGCCTCCGCCTTCTACGGGACCGACCTGCTCTCGCGGCTGGTCCGGGGCGGTCACGACTCCGTGATCATCGTCGGAAACTCCACCAGCGGGTGCGTTCGGGCGACCGCGATCGATGCCCAGCAGAACGGGTTTAACGTCGTCTTGCCGCAGGAATGCCTGTTCGACCGGATCGAGGCGAGCCACAAGATCGCCTTGATGGACCTGTGGATGAAGTACGCCGAGGTCCTCGAACGCGACGAGGTTGAGTCGTGGGTGGAGGGGATCGGCGAATGACGGGCGACCACGACCTCGTCGTCGCGAACGGCACCGTCGTCACGCCCGAACTCGGCGCCTTCGAGGCCGACGTGGCCGCCGACGGCGACGAGATCGCCGCCATCGCGAGCCCCGGGACCCTCTCCGGCGATCGGATGATCGACGCCGAGGGGAAGTACGTCCTCCCCGGCGCGATCGACCCGCACACCCACCACGGTATCTATCGCGGGCTCGAGGCCGACGCCGAGACGGAGTCGCGGTCCGACCTCGTCGGCGGCGTCACGACCATCGGGAACTACTTCCGGCGAGGCGGTTCCTACGAGGAGATCATGGAGGGCTACTTCGCCGAAGCGGAGCCGAACTACTACCACGACTACTTCTTCTCGTTGGGGCTGCTATCGTTCGAGCACATCGAGGAGATTCCCTACATCGTCGAGGAGCTGGGGATTACGTCGTTCAAGTGGTATAAGAACTACAAAGATGTCGCGCCCGAGAAGTTCGGTACCGACTCCGAGATGCACGACGACTGGGCGGACGCGTTCATTCAGGCGCTCGCCGCGCAGGACGCGCCCACGACGCTCGGCCATCACTCCGAGAACATGGAGATCACGAGCGCGCTCGGCGACAACCCCTACCTCAACTCCGTGGTCGACGAGGACCAAGAGTACCGCGATTACGACGTGTTGGTCGACCAGTTCCCGGACTACGCAGAGACCCAGAGCATGACCGCGAGCGGCTCGTTAGCCCGGCAGCACGACTACGACGACAGCTTCTACGCGGTCCACGTCTCGGCGGGTCGGACCGCGGACGAACTGGCGATGCTCCACGACGCCGGGTGGGAGATCACCGGGGAGACGTGTACCCACTACCTGACGCTGACCGCCGAGGAGTGCGACGAGCGCCACAACGTCAACCCGCCGGTACGGTCGAAAGAAGACCAAGAGACGCTGTGGAAGCGCGTCGCCGACGGCACGATTTCCTGTATCGGCACGGACCACTGCGCGAACCTGCGCGACGACAAGGTCGGCGAGGACGTGCCCGACAGCCTCCCCGGGTTCCCCTCGTCCGCGACGATGCTCCCGCTGATCCTCTCGGAGGGGGTCCACGAGGGACGCATCTCACTCGAACGTGCGGTCGAGGTGACCTCGACGAACACCGCGAAAGCGTTCGATATATACCCGAAGAAGGGGTCCGTTCAGATCGGAACCGACGCGGACCTCACGGTCGTCGACCTCGACGAGACCAAAACGGTGACCCCGGAGTTACTCCGCAGCGGTGCGGACTACTCCCCCTACGAAGGGCGCGAGGTGACCGGCTGGCCGACGCACACGGTTGTCCGCGGCCAAGTCGCCTACGAGGACGGCGAGATCGTCGGCGAGCGCGGGCATGGGACCCACATCGATCGCCCGATCTAACCGCGGCGACCGCACGCGGGGCCGCACGCAGGACCGCATGCCGACACGCGGAGACGACCACAACGCAGATCCGAACATGACAGGACACAGCATCAGAACGGCGACGGAACGAACAGCACGCACCGCCCACGGCGGTGCCGAGACACCGGAGAGACGGTTATGAGTCGCGACGAACCGACTGACGACGCGCCGGCCGACGACGACTCCCCCGCCGGTCCGCTCGACGGCGTGACCGTAATCGAGGCCGGGTCGATGATCTCGATCGGGACGGTCGGACGCCTGCTGGCGGACTTCGGCGCGGACGTGATCAAGGTCGAACACCCGGAGACCGGCGATCACCTGCGCCACTTCGGCCCACAGAAAGAGGGCGTCGGGCTCTGGTGGAAGTACCTCGGCCGCAACAAGCAGTCGGTGACGCTCGACATCTCCACCGAGGAGGGGAAAGTCGTCTTCGAGGACCTGGTCGCCGAGGCCGACGCGCTCATCGAGAACTTCCGGCCCGGAACCTTAGAGCGGTGGGGGCTCGGATACGACCACCTCTCCGATCTCAATCCCGGGCTCGTGATGCTCCGGCTGAGCGGGTTCGGACAGACGGGCCCGTACAGCGACCGACCCGGATTCGGCACGCTCGCCGAAGCGATGTCGGGGTTCGCGTACCTCAACGGCTACCCCGATCGGGAGCCGCTGTTGCCGCCGACCGGACTGGCGGACGGGATCGCGGCGATGTTCTCCACGATGGCGGTCGCGTTCGCGCTGTACAGCCGCGACGCGAACGGCGGGACCGGCCAGTACATCGACACGAGCCTCATCGAACCGATCTTCTCGCTCATCGGTCCACAGCCGCTCCGCTACCAGCAGCTGGACGAGATCGAAGAGCGGTCGGGGAACCGCTCGACATCGTCTGCGCCGCGCAACGTGTACCAGACGGGCGACGGGCGGGCGGTCGCCATCTCGGCGAGCGCACAGCCGATCGCGATGCGGGTGTTCGACGCGATCGAGCGTCCGGATTTAAAAGACGACCCGCGCTTCGCGGACAACGAGAAGCGGCTGGAGAACGTCGAGGCGCTCGACGCGGCCATCCAAGACTGGATGGACGATCATACCCGCGAGGAGGTCATCGACCGCTTCGAGGAGTGCGAGGCGACGATCGCGCCGATCTACAACGTCGCCGACATTCTCGCTGACGAACACTACCAGGCCCGCGACGCGGTCGTAGAGATCTCCGACGACCAGCTCGGCGCCGGCGCGGTCCAGAACACCGTGCCGCGCTTCTCGGAGACGCCGGGGAAGATATCGCACCTCGGCCCGCAGCTCGGCGCGCACAACGAGGCGGTGTACGGCGAGCGCCTGTCGTACGACGACGAGACGCTCGCGGAGCTCGACTCGGAGGGTGTGATATGATTGCGTACCCCGCGGACGTGACCCTCGTCGAGATGCTCCCGCGGGACGGCTTCCAGCGGCTCGACGAGTTCGTCCCGACCGACGAGAAGGTCGATATTATCAATGCGCTCTCCGAGACGGGGGTCGACGAGATCGAGATCACCTCTTTCACCCACCCGAAGGCCGTCCCGACGCTGCGAGACGCCGACGAGGTCGCCGAGCGCATCGAGCGACACGACGACGTGACGTACCGCGCGCTGGTGCCGAACGCGGTCGGGATGGAGCGCGCGATCGACGCCGGCGTCGACAAGGTCAACGCCTTGGTGACCGTGAGCGAGACGTACAGCGAACACAATCAGAACATGACGGTCGAGGAGATCCTCGCGGGAGTCGAAGAGATCGTCGAGATGGCCGACGGAACGGACATCGAGGTCGAGGCCGGGATGGGGACGAGCTTCTACTGCCCGTACGAGGGGAAGATCCCCATGGAGGACACGCTGTCGGTCGTCGATCGCGTCGTCGACGCCGGCGTCGACGAGGTGACGCTGGCGACGACGATGGGGCTCGCCGACCCGGTCGAGATCGAGGAGATGTACACGACCGTCTTCGACAGACACCCGGAGTTGGACGCGGGGCTGCACCTCCACGACACGAACGGGATGAGCCTCGCGAACACCCTCGTCGCGATGCAGTGCGGCGTCCACCGGTTCGACGCCTCCCACTGCGGGCTCGGCGGCGGCGTCGTCCTGCCGGACGGGCTCGCCGGCGTCGGGAACACCCCCACGGAGGACCTCGTCCAGCTGCTGAGTAGAATGGGAGTCGAAACGAACGCGGACTTCGAGCGCATCGAGTCGGTCGCTCACGAGGTCGCCGACCGACTCGGTCTGGGGGCGACGAGCCACGTCTTGATGGGCGGGACCGTCGACCGCGTGTTAGCGACCGTCGCGGAGGACAACGCATGACTGGAAAAACCATATCGGAAAAGCTGCTGTCGGAGAAATCGGGGCGCGACGTCCGGGCCGGCGACTACGTGGAAGCAGCGGTCGACGTGATGATGACCCACGACGTGACGGGACCGCTGACCTTCGAGGTCTTCGAGGACGTGACCGGCGACGATCCGGAGCTGGTCGACCCGGACAACACCGTCATCACGATCGACCACCACGCGCCGGCAGACGGCGTCGAGGCCGCGAACAACCACAACATCGTCCGGGAGTTCGCCGATACGTACGGCGCCCAGCAGTACGACGTGGGCGACGGCATCTGTCATCAGGTGCTCGTCGAGGAGGGGTTCGTCTCCCCGGGCGATCTGGTGATCGGCGCCGACTCCCACTCGACGACCTTCGGCGGTGTCGGCGGTTTCGGTACCGGCGTCGGCTCCACCGACCTCGGGACGACGCTCGCGACCGGCGAGCTGTGGTTCCGGGTGCCGGAGACGCTCCGGTTCGAGGTCGAGGGCGACCTCCCCGACGGGGTGTACGCGAAGGACCTCATCCTGAAGTTCATCGGCGACGTAGGGTTCGACGGCTGCACGTACAAGACGGCCGAATACGGCGGCTCGGCGGTCGAGGCGCTGCCTATTCACGAGCGGCTCGTCCTCTCGAACATGGCGATCGAGATGGGCGGGAAGGCCGGTATCGTCTCGCCCGACGAGCGGACCCTCGACTTCCTCGAAGCACAGACCGGAGAACGACCCGAAATCCCGGCGTACACGCAGCCCGACGACGACGCCGACTACGAGGCGGTCCACACCTACCGGGCCGAGTCGCTCTCGCCGCAGGTGTCGACGCCGTCGAACCCGGAGAATGCGGTCCCCGTCGACGAGGTCGTCGGCACGGAGATCGACCAGCTGTTCGTCGGGACGTGTACGAACGGGCGGTACGAGGACATCCGGATCGTCGCGGACATCATCGAGGGCGAGCGGCTCGCCCCGGACACGCGGATGGTCGTCGTCCCGGCCTCACGGTCGGTGTACAAACAGATGATGGACACCGGCGTCATGGAAACGTTCGTCGACGCGGGCGCGATCGTCCAGAGCGCCGGCTGCGGCTCCTGCTTCGGGACCCACCAAGGCGTACTCGGCGACGGCGACGTCTGCCTCGCCACGGCGAACCGTAACTTTCCGGGGCGGGAAGGCTCGATGGAGAGCGAGGTGTACCTCGCCAGTCCCGCCACCGTGGGGGCGTCGGCGCTGTACGGCGAGATCACCGATCCGCGGGAGGTCGAACTGAATCGCTACGACGACTACGTCCTCGAGGGGGTGGGCGCGTGACCGACGCCGACGCGGGCCGCGACATCGACACGACCGAGCCCGGTCGGGCGTGGACGTTCGGCGACGACATCGACACCGACCAGATCATCCCGTCGCGGTTCCTCGTCTCCAGCGACCCGGCGGAGCTCGGCGAACACGCGTTCAACGACCTCCGCCCTGAGTTCGCGCCGAACGTCGCCGACGGCGACTTCGTCGTGGGCGGGCACAACTTCGGGAGCGGCTCCTCCCGCGAGCACGCCCCCATCTCGCTGCTGGGCGCGGGGATCGACGGAATCGTCGCGCAGTCGTTCGCCCGGATCTTCTTCCGGAACGGGATCAACCTCGGGCTCCCCGTGTTGATCTGTCCGGACGCCGACCGGATCGACGACGGCGACGCGATCAGTCTCCGGCTCGACGAGGGGGCCGTCGTCAACCACACCGCCGACGAGCGATACGACGCGGACCCGCTGCCCGAATTCCTCCAGACGCTCGTCGACCGCGGCGGGCTCGAACCGTACACGCGAGCGAAGCTCGGCACCGAGTGAGCGGATGGAGGGCGTGGTTCGGGAGAGACGCGAACGCCGCCGCACCACGACCGAGTTTCACGACGGGGACGGTTCTGTCACCACAGGTCGTCGCTAGTATATAAGATATAATAGAGTATCTAGATATTATTTGATATATTATAAGTAAAATCGCACCTCGGATTATTGAGCCAAAAAATTCAATTGCTAACAATTTATCGGTGATGATTACATTTAATTGTATATATAAGTACTAAAACGCAAAATTTTGCATTTAACGGATGAAATAGTACAGATATATCTCAGAACGGCCCGCATAATAAGCCAGTCTTCGAAAAATTGGCTAACTGCGATCACAGTACGACAGCCTAGCTTAGGCAGCGTATTAGAGCGTAGATGCGCTCGACGATCGCTTGTCGATCGCGGCCTCCAAGCCGTCGATCGTGGCTTATATAAAAAATAATTGTATTATCAGTTTCCGATAATTTGGCCCACAACGTATCGGGGAGACGCGGACTCGGCTCGCCGGTCGACTCTGCGTCGTTCCGCATCCCTTGTATCTCCCCGTGGCACGTTACACCGTGTCAGTACCATTATCAGTCCACGGCGCGTATCCTACGGTGGTGTTGTATACATGACAGGACAACGAATTCTGATGATCGTCGGCGATTTCGGTGAAGACTACGAGATCATGGTGCCGTTCCAGGCGCTCCAGGCGGTCGGCCACGAGGTTCACGCGGTCTGCCCGGAGAAGGAGGACGGGGAGACGATCAAAACCGCGATCCACGACTTCCGGGGCGACCAGACGTACCTAGAGACACGCGGTCACGACTTCGCGCTCACCCACGGATTCGACGATGTCGACCCGGCCGACTACGACGCGTTAGTCGTCCCCGGCGGACGCGCACCAGAGTACCTCCGGGGGTACGACGAGGTGCTCGACGCGGTCCGGCACTTCTTCGAGGCCGACAAGCCTGTCGCGTCGATCTGTCACGGCCCGCAGATCCTCGCCGCCGCGGGCGTGCTCGACGGCTACGAGATGACGGCGTACCCCGCGGTCAGGCCCGAGGTCGAGGCCGCCGGCTGCTCGTGGGTCGACGGCGTGACCACCGACGGAAACCTCGTCACCGGGCAGGCGTGGCCCGACCACCCCGAGTGGATCGCGGCGTTCCTCGATCTGCTCGGCACCGAAATCGACCACGGCGCGCCCGCCGCGACGGCGGACTGACTCGCTCTCCGGCGGGACGTCGCCGTCACCGCCGGTTGCACGGCTCTTTATGTGGATTGCTACCGTCGATCGATACATGACTGACGACGAAACCGAAGAGACGGATAGGAGCGACCGCGGAGCCCCGTCGCGGCTCGGCCGCGTTCTTCTCGGGATCGGCCTCGCCGCACAGGCCTCGGAGGACTTCCGCGATATGGACGACACGATCGAGTACGCGGAGTCAGCGGGAGTACCCGCGCCCGACCTCGCCGCCCCGTTCGCGTCCGGGATGATGGTCGTCGCGGGCGTCGGTATCGCGCTCTGGCGGCTCCCGCGGGTCGCGACCGGCGCGGCCGTCGCCTTCTTGACGGTGGTGACGGCGACGATGCACGACTTCTGGAACGCCGACGAGGACGACAAGAGCGGTGAGCGGCTCGCCTTCTTCGGCAACCTCGCGATGTTGGGCGGGGCGCTGGTGTTTCTGCGGGAGGCGTACAAGAAGTGATCGGAGAGGAGGGGAGACCGGTTCGGAGCTACAGTCGCTCATTTATAAGCGGTTGGTAACGGATCGGCGACGAACGCCGCCAAAGCCCCAGCCGCTCGCTTATAAGCAGTTGCTGGCAGACCTGCGGCGAACAACTCCAAAGCCCCAGTCGCGAGGAGGGCGCACGCTCGCTGCGCTCCTCATTCGGTCGCTCACGCTGTTCGCTCCCTCATTGCGGTGCTTGCGTCGCCTGCGCCCTCCTCGCGACTGCCCCTTTGAGTCCCACCCCGACCGCTCAGCACCGCACCTCACGCCTCCCCAGCCTCGTCGCTGGCGGCGGTAGCCGCCAGCGACTCCCTCGCGCGTGCGGTTCGTGGCCTACCGGCCACTCACCGGCACGCGCCGCCGCGCTATCATTTATAAATCGCCGGCGTCCAGCGGGTCTTCGAGCTGTCCCATCACCGCTTCCATCGCGTCGGTCGCGGTGATCAGCCCGACGACCTCGCCGTCCTCGATGACGAGCGCGAGCTCCTGTGACTCCGCCTGGAACTGGTCGAACGCGTCGCTAACGCTGGTCGTCGCCGAAATCGCCATCGGCGGAGCGGCGAGTTCCGCGAAGGCCGTCTCCCCCTGCCGGAGGGCCTCGAAGTTGGAGATGATCGAGGGAGCGTAGACGATCCCCTCGAAGTCGGTCACCGCATCTCCCACGAGCGGGAAGCGGCTGTGCGGGGTGTCGCGGATCCGGTCGAGGTTTTCCTCGACCGACGCCGCCGTCGACAGTGAGACGATCTCGTCGGGTGGCGTCAGCACCTCCCGCACGGCGAGTTCGTCGACGTCGAGCGCGTTGAGGACTTCCTCGCGGCGCTCCTCGGGGAGATCGACTTCCTCCATCATCGACCCGAGTCGGGTGCGGAGCTGCGCGCGGGTCTCTAACACCTCGCCTTCGGTCTCGGTCCACGAACCGGTCATCTCGACGCCGAACAGCCGGAGCGTCGCCTTCGCGACCCAGTCGCCGAACTTGATCAGCGGCGAGATGAGCCACGCGAACCAGTACAGCGGCCGCGCGCCGCGCTCGGCCACCTGCTTCGAGCGCTCGACGCCGAGGTACGTCGGCGTCTGTTCGCCGTGCGTGAGGTGGACCATGTTGATGAGCAGGAACGCGAGGAGCGATCCGGCGCCGACGGACGCCAGCCTCGTGTTCTCGAAGAACGGCGCGAACAGCGCGGCGAGGCCGGGCTCCGCGACGATCCCGAGCGCGATGCTCGTGCCGGAGATCCAGATCTGGCAGGTCGTGAGGTAGAACTCCAGGTCGTCCGTCATCTCCCACGCGCGCCGCAGCCCCGGGGTGTCGATGTCGGACTCTGGATACTGCCTGAGTCGCGTCAGAGAGAACTCGACGGCGACGAAGTACGCGTTGATCAGGATGAGGGCGACGCCGGCGGCCACACGGAGGGCGACCTCGCCGGGAGGCATCGGCGTCGCGAGCGGGATCATCGTCTCGACGGTCTCAACCCGTGCTTAAAAAGGATTGAGGCCGATCCGTCGGCGGTCGGGGAAGCGGGCTGGCGCGCCGGAGCGCTATTCGTAGTCCTCGTACGTCGGCAGCCCCTTCTCGGGCGGGAACTCCTCGACCGGGACGGTCGTCTCGTCGCCGCTCGCCATGTCTTTCACCGTGTACTCGCCGTTCTCCAGGTCGCGCTCGCCGACGACCACGACCGTCTCGGCGTTGATCGAGTCGGCGTAGCCGAGCTGCGCGCCGAACGACCGGTCGGAGACGTCCTGCTCGACGACCACGTCGTCGCCGAGCGCGCGGAGGTCGCGAGCGAGCGCGGCGGCCTCACCCCGCGTGTCGCCCACGCTCAGCACGTAGTAGTCGGTCGTCAGCGCCTCGTCGGGCCAGACGCCGGCGCGCTGACAGAGGAGCTTGAGGGTCGCGTGGCCGGGGGCGACGCCGACCGCGGGGGTCGGCTGGCCGCCGACGCTCTCGATGAGGTCGTCGTAGCGCCCGCCGCCGAAGACGGAGCGGGACACCTCGCCGGTGGAGTCGAAGCACTCGAAAACGACGCCGGTGTAGTAGTCGAGCCCGCGAGCGGTCGTCAGCGACACGTCACAGAACTCCCCGGCACCATAGTCGTCGGCGGCAGCGAGCACGTTCCGGAGGTTCTCGACGGCGTCCTCAACCGCCTCGCCGCCAGCCTCCGCGACCGCGTCGAGGTCGCCGACGGTCTCGACGCCCGTGATCAGGTCGTCGAACTGGCGGGCGGTCGCGCGGTCGAGCCCGGCGTCCGAGAGGAGCCCGAGATACTCCCCGTCGTCGATCTTCGCGCGCTTATCGACCGCGCGGATCGCGGCCTCGGTGTCGACCGCGTCGGGATCGGCTGCGAGCGCCCGGACCAGCCCGCCGAGGATGTCGCGGTGCGAGACGCGGAACTCGAAGTCGTCGGCGGTGAGCCCGAGATCCGTGAGCGCGTCGGCGGCGACCGCCAACACCTCGGCGTCGGCCTCGGGCGCCGAGGAGCCGAACACGTCGATATTCGTCTGGTAGAACTCGCGGAACCGACCCTGCTGGACCTGCTCGTAGCGCCAGAACGGCCGGGTGGACATCCACTTGATCGGCTTCGACAGCTCCTGGCCCTTCGCGACGACCATCCGGGCGACGGTTGGTGTGAGTTCAGGCGTGAGCGAGACGCCACGACCGCCCTTGTCGTCGAAGGCGTACAGCTCCTCGACGATCTCCTCGCCCGACTTGTCGACGTACATCTCCGTCCGTTCGAGGGCGGGCGTGGCGATCTCGCGGAAGCCGTGCCGGCTCGCGGCGTCCTCGATCGCGTCCGTCACCTCGCGGCGGGCCGACTGCTCGCCGGGGTAGAAATCGCGGAATCCCTTGAGTCCGTCGTACATGGACCCGAGTTCGGCGAGCGCCCGCTTGAAAGCATCCTTTCGGGGCGGGGCTCGCGGTCGACGAGGCGGAATTCGCGGTCGGCGGGCCGGAAGTCGCGGTCCCCGGCGCGCTCCCAGTCCCGCCTAGTCGCGCTGGTACTCCTTCTGGAACCCGCGGAACTCGGTCCGGTGGGCCTCCTCGTCGGAGAGGAGCGTCACGGCGAGGTCTTCGCTGACCGGATCGTCCGCGTCCTCGGCGGCGTCGATCAAGTCGCGATACGTCGCGATCGCTCCCTCTTCGGCGTCGAGTACGCCCTCGATGACCGTCAGTACGTCCGTCGAGTCCTCGGGCGGCTGGAGCGAGTCCTGCTCCGCCGTGAACTCGGCCGATCCCGGCGGGCGCGCGTCGAGCTGTTTGAGCCGCTGTCCCAGCTGTTCGGCGTGTCCGAGCTCCTCTTGGACGTCCTGTTTGAGGCTCTCTTTGATCTCCTCGGCGCGGACGCCGTCGAGGACGATGGCGTTCGTCTGGTAGTTCATCACGGTCTCGATCTCGTCAGCGTACGCCTTTCGGAGCAGCTCGACAACTCGTTCAGATGACATACCGAACGCTACGAGCGGGGGGCCAAAAGTCGTTCCGGCACTCCCGAGACGATGAGAACGTGTCGGTCGCGGACGGATCGGCGCGCGCCTCGGTCAGTCGTGCCGACCGTGTACGTACGTCTGGTCGTGGTCCGGGAACACCTCGCTGACGGTCTCTTCGCCGTATTCGTCTGCGATGAGCGTTCGGAGCTCGTCCTCGTAGTCGGCCTTTGGGACCTCCTCGCTCGGCCCCTGCTGAACGTCGAACGTCTCCTCCACCAGTCGGTCGACGGCGTGGCGGCCGAACCCCGAAAGCGGGGAGATGTAGTCGATCTCGTGGCGGTCCTCCAGGCTCTGCGCCTGCGCGCGCGACACCGTGGGGACCCGGTCGTCCCGACGCGTCCCGTCGGCGATTGCGTCGGCGTCGCGGCTCGCGATCGTTTCCAAGGCGTGTTCGTGGACGCGCTGGATCCCGTTTCGCGGGTAGCCGTCGTCGATCATCGTCTGGGCCGCCTCCTCGGCGACCTCGCGGTCGAGTTCGACGCGCTCGAACGAGAAGCCCAGCTCCGTGGCCGCACGCTCGGCGTGTTTCCAGTCGTCAGTGAGCCCGAAGCTGCCGGTGACGCAGCGCACGTCGTAGAACCGGTCGAGCAGGTGGGCGGCGAGCGAGGAGTCTTTCCCCCCGCTGTACAACAGCGCGAGCTCCATCTATCGCCGCCGGATGTCGAAGCTCTGCTGGTCGGGCTGGAGCTCTTTCAGGAGATCGCGCATCTGGTCTTCGTCGATCTGTCCCTGAATCCGGCCGCTCTGTGCCAGCGCCGCGACCTGCTGTTTCACCTTGTCGCCGAACTCCGGTTTCGACATCGCGACCGCGTTGAGGCGCTGACGCGCGCCGTCCGTGAGGTACTGCTTGAGCACGGCCTCCTGTTGGGCCTCAGCTTGCTGTTGGGCCTCTTTCTGGGCCTCGGCGTCGGCGCCGCCGCCCTGCTGGCGGTCGCGAAGCTCTTCCATCTTCTTTTCTCGCAGCTCTTCGAGCCGTTCATCGTCGGGGTTCTCGCTCATACGCCCCCTTCTCGGCCCGCGCGAAAAACGATTTCGGAGGGATCGGTCGCGGGGTCGCTCTGACGGCGCCGAGCGAGGCCGGTCCGCGCCGCTTAAACGGCCCCTCGGCGTAGCCGCCGGTAATGAGCGAGTCGCGGGAGTTCTGTCCCCGGTGTGGCGACGCCGTCCCGGAGCGGCGCGAGCCGCTTCCCGGCGACCCCGGAGGACGGGACGCGCTGTTATGTGACGACTGCTACTTCGAGGACTTCGAACTGGTAGACGCGCCCGATCGGATCGAGGTGTTGGTCTGTTCCGGCTGCGGCGCGGTCCGTCGGGGCGAGTCGTGGCGGGACGTGGGCGCGCGCGACTACACCGACGTCGCCGTCGACGAGGTCGCGGAGGCGCTCGGGATCCACGTCGACGCCGAAGACGTCGAGTGGGGCGTCGAGCCCGAGCAGGTCGACGAGAACAACGTCCGGATGCACTGTCGCTTCTCCGGCGTCGTCCGCGGGACGCTCCGCTCGGCGGAGGTGACGGTTCCCGTGAAAATCTCGCGGGGGACCTGCGACCGCTGCGGACGGATCGCCGGCGGCTACTACGCCGGGGTCGTGCAGGTCCGTGCAGACGAGCGCGAACTGACCCCCGCGGAGCGCGCCGAGGCGCTCGACATCGCCGAGACGTACGTCGCGGACCAAGAGGCGGGCGGCGACCGCGAGGCGTTCATCACGGAGGTCAAAGAGACCGACGACGGGCCGGACATCAAGCTCTCCTCGAACCGGCTCGCGCAGAACGTCGCGACGCGGATCACGGAGGCGCTCGGCGGGAGCTTCGAGTCGTACCCGA
The DNA here is from genome assembly GCF_051194165.1 of Halorubrum shenae. Taxonomy (NCBI): domain Archaea; kingdom Methanobacteriati; phylum Methanobacteriota; class Halobacteria; order Halobacteriales; family Haloferacaceae; genus Halorubrum; species Halorubrum shenae. The sequence continues at coordinate 116,957 of NZ_JBLZNI010000007.1, forward strand.
CGCTCGTCACCGAGGACGGCGACGGCAACGAGGTGTACCGGGTGACGTTCGCGGTCCGGCTCCCGCGCTACGCCGCCGGCGAGATCATCGACCCCGAGGACGGCGACGGTCCCGTGCTCGTGACGAGCGTCTCAGGCCGGCTCCGCGGCGTCCGCCTCGCCACGGGCGCGGAGTACACCTCCGAGTTCGAAGAGGCGGCGGCCCCGGACGCGGCCCGACTCGGGAGACGGGACGATGCCACGGAGACGACGGTGGTGACGGTGGAAGACGAGAACGCGATTCAGGTGCTCGATCCGGTCACGTACGAGGCGAAGACGGTGCCGAACCCGGACTTCGTCGACGGCGACGCCGACTCGGTGCTCGCGTTCGAACACGGCGGCAAGGTCCACCTCGTCCCCGAGGAGTAGGGCGTCGGGAGCGAATACGGTATCTAAATAACGGTGAGCGAGCGCGACGATGACTTATAAGGAACCAACGATGTCGTATAAAGAACGGCGCAGACGGCGCGTGCCGCCGAGCGCCTGCAGGGCGTGAGGCGCACGCGCGAGGGAGGCGGCGGTCCGGCGCGGCCCCGCCCGCGCCGGGCCGCCCGCCGAGGCTGGGGAGGCGTGAGGCGCTGTGCGGTGCGGTTCGGGGCGGGACTCAAAGGGGCGGCGGCGAGGGCGAAGGCGCGCGACTCAAGGACCGGAGACCACGAACGCAGTGAGTGGTCGAGAACCGCAGCGAGCGCACCGAGCCCTCGCCGCCGGGGCTTTGGAGTGGTTCACCGCAGAATTGTCAATGACCCATAAACAGCCGACGGCGACACCACCTGTCTACATATAAACAGCTGGAAGAACCGCTGGACTCGCGTGTCGCCGTCGATCAGTCGGCGCGAACGGGCTGCTCGTTCCCGAGCGCGGCGGCGCGGTCCGACTCGGTCACGTCGATCCCGCGGCGCTCCAACTGCTCGACGAACTCCGCCTCGCTGACTCCGGCCTGCACGGCGGCCTGAGAGAGTGTCAGCGTTCGGGCACCGTACAGCGTCAGCGCAGTCGACAGCCCCTTGGTTGCCATATCTACCGGTGCGACGTGAAGGTTTATGAAGGTTACTACTTGACTGAGGTCCCTGATACACCTTATACGATATATATTGACGTTCGATCAGTCCGTGGTAATATAACGCGTTCTCGCTGGCGATCCGAGCATCGACTCCCGCCCGCAGGAGTTATCACGCTCTGCGGTCGTACCCGAGGTATGGACAGACAACAGCTGTTCGCGCTGTTCTTCGCGTTCCTCATGGTCAGTTCCATGGCCGCGTGGGGCATCTCGCTGATATAAGCGCTGAATGGAACCGGTCTCTCGGTCGCAATCCGGGTCTGAGACCGGGACCGCCACCGCTTTCGACCTCCCATCGCCGACAATCCCTAGCCGTCGCCCCAGACGTCGGAGAGCGGGTGGTCCTCTCGACGCTCCGCGTCCGCCTCCGAGCGCGTCCGCGTCGTCCCGCCATCGTCGCCCGTCCCGCCTGCCGTCCCCGTCTCCGTCCCGCCGGACGCGCCCGAGTGATTCGTCCGCGAGCCGCCGCTTCCGCTTGACCCGCCGCCAACGGCACCGCCGCTCCCGCGACGGGCCGCCCGCGAGGGACCGGAGGGTTCGGCGTCGATCCCGGCGAGCGCCGCGGTGGGATCGAAGTCGGGAAGCGTCGGTGTTGTCATCGCGTCGATCTGATCGCGGAACCAGCGCGGCGTGTCGGCCTCCGCGCGGTCGAAGAGGTCGAGAAGCGAGTCGTCCGCGAGGTACGTCGCGCCGTAGTCGTCCGGCGCGCGGACGACCCGGCCGCACGCCTGGATGACGGTCCGGAGCGCGGTCCGGTGGTACCACGCCCACTGGTCGTCGGCGAGCCGGCGGGCGACCCGCGAGTCGTTGGTGTTGCGGTACGGCGCCTTACACACCACCTGCCAGCGACAGAGGTCGCCGTTCAGGTCGAGCGCCTCCTCCATTTTCACCGAGACGAACACCTCCGGATCGTCGCTCGCCGTCCACGCCGAAAGCTCCGCGTCGCGGTTCGCGCGGTCGTGCCGGCGGACCCGCGCGGCGACGCCGAACTCGCCCAGCAACTCGGTGAGTCGGCCGGCGATGTCGTACGAGTGCGCGTGGATGAGCCCCTTCTCGTCGGGGTGTTCCGCCATCAGTCGGACAATCAGGCGGGCGATCTTCGGCACCGTCTCGTCGCGGTGCTCGTAGGTCATCGATCCCTGCGTCACGTCGTACAGGGGGCGGTTCGAGAGCGGGAACGTGTGCTCGACGTCGACGAGGGCGACGTCCGCGGGGTCGAGTCCGACTCCGCGACAGAAGGCGTCCTTCGAGAGGATGGTGGCGGACAACAGTGCGAACGTGTTCCCGCGGTCCCACACCGTGTGCCGGAGGTAGCGGGCCGGGTCCAGCGGCTTGATCGCGATCGCCGACCCCTCGCCGTCGGGCTGGTCGACGACCCACGTCGTCGGGGAGTCCAAGTCGCGGTAGTCCTCCAAGAACCAGCCGAGCTCCGAGATTAGCTCCTGCAGGCGGTCCCGCCGCGCGACCTCGTCGCGGTCGAGCTCGGGTCGCCCGGTCAGCTCGTCTTTCGCCCGCTTGGCGGTGTCGCGGAGGGACGCGGCGAACCGGGCGGTGCGGTCGAGCGCGTCCTCCTCGGGCCCGGCGTCGCGAGCCACGTCGGGGACGCCGACCTCGTCCCACACCGGAACCCGGTCGGGCGAGAGCTCGATCGTCGCGTACATCTCCGCCCACTCTGCCAGCCCGTGTGCCTCGTCGATCACGACGGTATCGCGCTTGCGGAACACCTCCGAGCCGGCGGTCCGCATGAAGTACGCTAACGTCAATGCGGCATAGCGGTTTCCGGAGGCGATGGCGCGGTCGGAGAAGTACGGACACCGGTGTTTCACGGAGCAGTCGAACCCCTGCTGGCGGGCGCAGGGAGCGCGGTTGACCGGCGTGTCGTGCTCGCCGGGGAGGATGCAGTCGTAGTTCGATTTCCCGCGAATTACCGCCAGGTCGTCGAGCAGGTCGTCGGCCTCCACGTCGTCGATCTGCGACACCTGCGGGGTGGTGTAGTAGGCGCCGGTCGCCTCGCTCGGTGCCGTCTCGTCGACGGTGGCCGACGCGCCCATGATGGCCCGTGCGAGCAGGGACTTGCCGCTGCCGGTCGGCGCGCGCACTAAGACCACGTCGTTGCCGGCGGCGAACGCGTCGCGGATGTCCGCGAGCGCCTGCTCCTGTGCCCCCCGAAAACTCGGGGCGGGGAACTCGGCGGGGATCCGATCGGGGTCCACAGAGGTTTCTCGCCCCCTCTCGGGATTAAACCCTCGCGTTCCGACCCCCTGAGTGAACTCGAAACTACCCGATCGTTTATACGGTTTGGGCGGGACGGAGGTGTATGAACTGGCGAGAGGCGGAGCGGGAGTTCGCGGACGACGTCGTCGCCCGGGAGACGCTCCCACGCACCTTCGAACGGACCGCCGAGCGCAACGCGGACCGGCTCGCCCAGCGGTATAAGGGCGGGATCTACGACCGCTCGCTGGTCTCCGGCGGGGTGCTTCCGCCCGCCTCGGCGGGCGAGTACGCCGACGTGACCTACGCCGAGATGCGCGCCGTCGTCCGGCGGCTCGCGGCCGGGTTCCACGAGATCGGCGTCGACGGCGACACCCGCGTTGCGCTGTACGCCCAGACTCGGATGGAGTGGGCCCAGACCGACTTCGCGGTGCTGGCCGCGGGCGCGACCGTCACGACCGTGTACGCCTCCTCCTCGCCGAGCCAGGTCCGCTACCTGATCGAGGATCCGGGCGCGACCGTCGTGGTCGCGGAGAACCGCGAACTGCTCGACGAGGTGTTCGCGGTCGTCGACGACCTCGATCACGGGCTCGACGCGGTCGTGACGTTCGACGACGTGGACCGGTCCGACCTCGACGCGGAGATCGGAACGGACTCTCAGAACCTCTCTATCGACGACGTGTACACCCTCGGCGAGGTTCACGCTCTCGGCGACGAGGCGTTCGACGAGGACGCCTATCAGTCGTGGATCGACGCGGTCGATACCGATGATCTCGCGAGCCTCATCTACACCTCCGGGACCACGGGCCAGCCGAAGGGCGTCCGGCTCACCCACGCGAACTTCCGGGAGAACGTCAATCAGTGCTACCGGCGGTTCGCCGACCGCCCGGACCGCGACCCCGACGACCCGGGGATCTCGAACGAGTCGACCACGCTTTCGTTCCTCCCCCTCGCACACGTCTTCGAGCGGCTCGCCGGCCACTACATGATGTTCGCGGCGGGCGCGACCGTCGGCTACGCCGAGAGCCCCGACACCCTGCGGGAGGACTTCGGACTGGTGCGCCCGACGACGACGACGAGCGTCCCGCGGGTCTACGAGAAGCTGTACGACGCGATCCGCGAGCAGGCGAGCGAGTCGCCGGTGAAACAGCGCATCTTCGAGTGGGCGGTCGGCGTGGGGAAGGCCCACCACGAGGCCGACGACCCGGGTACTCTACTCAACACCAAGCGCGCGGTCGCGGACAAGCTCGTCTTCTCGTCGGTCCGAGAGGCGATCGGCGGCAACATCGACTTCTTCATCTCCGGCGGCGGGTCGTTGTCGGCGGAGCTGTGCGCCCTGTACCACGCGATGGACCTGCCCATCTTGGAGGGGTACGGGCTGACGGAGACCTCCCCCGTCATCAGCGTCAATCCGCCCGAGGAGCCGAAGGTCGGCACCATCGGCCCGCCGGTGGTCGACACGGAGGTCGCGATCGACGGCGCGGTCGTCGGCGAGGAGGTCGCGGATCTGCCCGGCGACGTGGGCGAACTGCTCGTGCGCGGCCCGCAGGTATCGGACGGCTACTGGAACCGCCCGGACGCGACCGCAGAGGCCTTCACCGACTCGGATCGGCTCCCAGATGACGCCGTTATCGCCGGCACGCCCCCCGAAGACCGCGACGGCGACCCGGCGGAGCCGTGGTTCCACACGGGCGACATCGTCCAGCTCCGACCGGACGGGTACATCGCGTTCCGCGAGCGCGCCAAGCAGCTGCTCGTCCTCTCGACCGGCAAGAACGTCGCGCCCGGGCCGATCGAAGACCGGTTCGCGGCCAACGAGTTCGTCGAACAGTGCGTCGTGCTCGGCGACGGCCGGAAGTTCGTCTCCGCGCTCATCGTCCCGAACTTCGAGAAGGTGGCGGCGTGGGCCGACACCCGCGGGATCGATCTCCCCGACGATCAAAAAGGGGTCTGCCGCAACGATCGTGTCCGCGAGCGGATTCAAGAGGAGGTCGACCGCGTGAACGAGGAGTTCGAGCGGTACGAGCAGATCAAGCAGTTCCGGATCGTCGAGGAGGAGTTCAGCGAGGAGAACGACCTGCTCACGCCGACGATGAAAAAGAAGCGGCGCAACATCTTGGACCGCTTCGCCGACGAGGTCGAGATGATCTATGAGGAGACGTGAGCCGGGGCAAGCTCCGAGGGGGCGTGAGTCGAGCGCCGCCGGACGGTCAGCGAGTGAGAGCGACGAGAGCGCTTTAGTTAGCTGGGCACCGTTGGCAAACGCGATGCTCGAACTCTACCAGTCCGAAGGCTGCCCGCACTGCACGAAGGTCCGAGAGACGCTGTCGACGCTCGGGGTGTCCTACGTCGCTCACAACCCGCGTCTGCCAGGCAACATGGGCGGTGACGTGACCAACGAGGTCACTCGCGAGGAGCTTGCGGCCGCCGGAGACGATCAGATCCCGTACCTCGTCGACACCGATCGGGGCGTGACGATGTACGGGAGCGACGCCATCGTCGAATATATCACAGACCACTACGAGTGATCGGCGAGCGGTTGCCGACCGCGACCCCTACGCCGACGAGGTGACGGACTCCGCGGAGTCGTCGCCCTCGACCGGCTCGCCCTCACCGTCGTCGCTCTCGTCGACCGGGTCGCCGAACGCGTAAACGGTGTTGTGGCCGGTCACCTCGACCTCTAGGAAGTCGCCGACGTCGACGCCGCGTTCGGTCGCCTTTTGAACGATGATCTGGCGGTAGGCGCCGTCGCGGCACTTCACGGAGTCGCCGGTGCCCTCCTCGACGACGAGCACCTCGAACGTCTCGCCGACCATCGACTCGTACGCCTCGCCGACGACCGCCATCTTCAGCTCCGACATCGCCTTCGAGCGCTCCTTCTTGATCGTCCCGCCGAGTCCCTTCATCTCGGCGGCGTCGGTGCCGGGGCGCTTCGAGAAGCGCGTGACGTTGATCTTCTCCGGGCGGACCTCGGCGAGCAGATCCATCGATAGCTCGTGGTCGGCCTCGGTCTCGGTCGGGAAGCCGACGATGAAGTCGGTCGAGAGGGTCCAGTGGTCGAGCCGGTCGTCGAAGGTCTCGACGACCTCCCGGAACTTGTCGACGCGGTGTTGCCGGCGCATCTCCTCGAGCACCTCGTCGGAGCCGGACTGGACCGGCGCGTGGATGAAGTCGTACAGCTCCTCGTTGCTCGCGAACACGTCGGCCAGCTCCTCGTGGATCCCGTGGATTCCACCGGGGTTCGCCATCCCGAGCCGGACTCGAAAGTCGCCGTCGATGTCGCAGATCCGGTCGAGCAGCTCCGGGAGCTTTCGGTCGCCGTTGTCCCAGCCGTAGACGCCGGTGTCCTGGCCGGTCACTCGGATCTCCTTGGCGCCGGCGTGGACCAGCGCGCGGGCCTTCTCGACGTTCTCCTCGACCGGCGGGGAGTCGACCCGCCCGGTCGCGAACTTCGTGATGCAGTACGAGCAGTTGCTCATACAGCCGCGCGCGATGGGGAGGATACCGACGACGCCGTCCAAGACGGGTTCGGCGTCGGGGGTGACCGTCGGGCACTCGCCGTTGAGCACGTGTGAGGGTACCTCGTCCCAGTGGAGGATCTCGGCGTCGACGCCGGCCTCTTCGAACATCTCGCCCTGCGCGAGCGCCATACAGCCGGTGACGACGAGTTCCGCCGTCTCCGCTTCGAGTTCCTCGGCGCGCCGGAGCATGTTCTGCTCCGTTTTCTCGACGACCGTACAGGTGTTGAGGATGGCGACATCCGCGTCTTCGGGACCGTCGGCCGGGCGGTGGCCGCCGTCGCGGAGCGCCCGCTCTATCTCCCGGCTCTCGCCCCGATTGGAACTACAGCCGTACGTTTCGATGTGATACGTCGCCATCGAGTAAGTGTACTACCGGTCGCGCGCGCAAAAACGCGACGGATCGGATCCGAGCGCGCGAAGGCCGTGGTCGTGGACTGCGCCCGTCAGGTACCACTTGATCTCGAGGGGCAGCGAAGCGGCGAGGCCCTCCGCGTTTCCCTCGGAAATGCGTTGCCCGAGCGTCACGAGCGTCGTTCGGATCGCCCGCACGGTCTCTCCCGTCCCGGGCATTTCGACTCGATGCTGCATTTCGCCGGTGAGGCCGTCGGACCGAACGTCGCCGTGCTACGGGGTGGTCTCGTAGATCTCAACCCCCGAAGAGGCGCCGATCCGAGTCGCCCCTGCAGTCACCATCTCGAGAGCCTCCTCGAAGGTGGATATCCCGCCAGATGCTTTGATTCGGGTCTCCGAACCGACCGCGTCTCGGATTGCCGTTATCTCCTCGGTATCCGTGGGTCCGTCGTACCCGACGGCGGTCTTGACGAAGTCGGCACCGCCCGATTCGACGAGTTCGGCGGCCCGTCGTATCTGCGGCGGCGTCAGGGCGGGCGACTCGATGATGCATTTCAGCGTCTTCTCTCCGACCGCGTCTCTGACCGCTGTGACGTCGTCGACGACGGACTCGTGATCGCCGTTCGCGAACGCGGTTCTGTTCATCACCATGTCGAACTCGTCGACGTGTTCGCGGAGCGCTTCGACCTCGCTTCGTTTGGCCGCCGAGTTCTGTATTCCGTAGGGGAACCCGATCACCGCGACGACGTTCGCTTCTCCGTCGAGGAGTTCGCTCGCGAGTGCCGCGTGGTACGGAACGACGACGGCCGAGCAGAAGCCGTATTCGAGAACCTCTTCGCAGAGGGTCCGGATCGCCGCTTCGGTCGCGGTCGGATCGACGTTCGTGTGGTCGATTACCGACGCGACCTGCTCGGGGTCACCGCGGAGTGTGTTTTCTAATGACATATCTCCCTATAGTGTCCGAGAGGATAAGTATGTCCGCCGCCTGAAACGTCCCGGCACGCCGTCGCGCTCCGTTTCGAAGTCGTCCGCTCGGGTTCAGTCCTCGGCGACCGCGGTCGCCGTCGGCGTTTCCGCGTCGGGCTCGGAGGCGGACTCGGGTTCGGTGCCGGTCGACCGCTCCGACTCTGGGACGGGGGCGTACACTGACCGTCGGGCGTCCTTGGGACAGAGCCCCTCCTTGACGAGCCCGACCTCGGTGAGCTTCTCCACCGCGAACCGGACGGTTCGGGTCGAGAGGCGGGTCTCCTCGGCGAGCCCGGTCTGGTCGAACCGGCCCTCCTCGTCGAGGACGTAGTAGACCAGTTTGGCGCTCGGCGGGAGCGGATCGAGAAGCTCGCGGGTGGCGTGGTCCATACTCCGTTTATAATGGCGAGTTGTGCATAACCGTGGCCCGGGTGTGCGTACGCTCCGCATATCCACGAGTAGTTTATATAACGCGAGGCGAGCGGATGAGGCCGTCCGGCCGGTTTACAGGAACTCCTCGACGTGGTCGGCGACCTCCTCGGGGGTGTCGCCGACGGGGACGCCCGCGTCGTTGAGCGCGTCGATCTTCGACTGCGCCGTACCGGTTCCGGAGCCGGAGACGATGGCGCCGGCGTGGCCCATGCGCTTGCCCGGCGGAGCCGTGCGCCCGGCGATGAAGCCGGCGACCGGGGTGTCCATGTGCTCGCCGATGAAGCGGGCGGCCTGCTCCTCGTCCTCGCCGCCGATCTCGCCGCACATGACGACCGCGTCGGTCTCGTCGTCGGCCTCGAACGCCTCTAAGGCGTCGATGAAGGACGTGCCGATGATCGGGTCGCCGCCGATACCGATGGCCGTCGTCTGCCCGATACCGCGTTCGGTGAGGTTGTCGACGACCTGGTAGGTGAGCGTGCCGGACCGGGAGACGAGCCCGACGTTCCCGTCCGCGAAGATGTTACCGGGGAGGATGCCGAGTTTCGCCTCGCCGGGCGTGATGATGCCCGGACAGTTCGGACCGAGCAGACGAGTGTCAGTCTCGCTCAGCCGCTTGTTCACCTTCGCCATGTCCTGGGTCGGGATCCCCTCGGTGATCGCGACAGCCAGGTCGAGGTCCGTGTCCAGCGACTCGAAGATCGCGTCGCCGGCGAACGCCGGCGGCACGAAGATGACGGAGGCGTCCGCGTTCTCCGCTTCGACCGCCTCGTCGACGGTGTCGTAGACGGGGACGCCGTGGACTTCCTGGCCGCCCTTGCCGGGGACTGCGCCGGCGACGACGTTGGTGCCGTACTCGATCATCTGGCCGGCGTGGAACTTGCCTTCCCCGCCGGTGATTCCCTGTACCACGACGCGCGTGTCGTCGTCGACGAAAATACTCATTGGGTCACCTCCTCCGCGTTCGCGACTGCACGCTGAACCGCGTCCTCGAGCGTCTCCTCGACTTCCACGAGGTCCGTGTTCAGGATCTCCATCCCCTCCTCGGCGTTCGTACCCGCCAGCCTGACGACGACCTTCTTGGGGATTTCGTCGAACCCTTCGAGGGCCTCGTTGATCCCCTTGGCGACCTCGTCGCCGCGGGTGATCCCGCCGAAGATGTTGAAGACGACCGCGTCGACGTTCTCGTCGGAGAAGACCATATCGAGCGCCTTCGTGACGCGCTCGGCCTTCGCGCCGCCGCCGATATCGAGGAAGTTGGCGGGCTTGCCGCCGTAGTAATCGACCAGATCGAGCGTCGTCATCACGAGCCCGGCGCCGTTGCCGATGATGCCGACGTTCCCGGAGAGGCGGACGTAGTCGAAGCCGTACTCGCCGGCTTTCCGTTCGAGGTCGTCCTCATAGGACTCCTCGGCCATCTCGGCGAGGTCGGGCTGCCGGAACAGCGCGTCCTCGTCGATGTTCATCACGGCGTCCGCGGCGATCACGCCGCGGTCACTCGTGATCATGACGGGGTTGACCTCGATCTCCGAGGCGTCGCTGTCTTCGTACAGATCGTACAGCGTCGAGAGGATCGACGCCACGTCGAGCGCGACGTCGGCGTCGACGCCGGCCTCGTAGACGACTTTGCGGGCCTGATACGGGTGGAGCCCGAACGCGGGGTCGACGTGCTCCCGCGCGATCGCGTCTGGGTTCTCCTCGGCGACCTCCTCGATGTCGACGCCGCCCTCGGTCGAGACCATCAGGACGGGTTTGCCCGCGCCGCGGTCCATCGTGACGCCGACGTACAGCTCGTCGACGAAGTCGACGCCCTGCTCGACGAGGACCTGATCGACGGTGTATCCCTTGAGGTCCATGCCGAGGATCTCTTCGGCGTACTCCTCGGCCTCGTCGCGGTCGGTCGCGATCTTGATCCCGCCGGCCTTGCCGCGGCCGCCCACGTGGACCTGCGCCTTGATCGCGGCCGGGTAGCCGATCTCGTCGACCGCGTCGAGCGCCTCGTCGACGGTCGTCGCGAGCCGGGAGTCCGGTACCGGGATCCCGGCGTCGGCGAAGATAGTCTTCGCTTGATGTTCGTGTAGTTTCATCCGTCTTGAACCGGGACCGACTGCGGCTTAAATGGTGCCGATCCGGCGCGAGCGGTTAGTACCGGGCCTCCGGAGGTGGTAGCGGTTGTGGGCCCCGGAGCTCGTCCAGTGATCGCGTATTCCTCCGTGACGACGGACTCGATCGAAACCCGATCGAGTGCCTTTTCACGTGATACTACCCCTACCCGATAGTATGTCCGGATCGACTGGATGAACCAACCATGGCCACAAAATCAGTCAACACCGGCGACATCGACGAGCTGTTCAAGTGGGTAGTCCGGACTATTTTGATACTTGCGGGCGGTGTCGTCTCGCTCGGATTCGGCGCGTTTACAGGAGTCTCGGTGATAAATTGGGTCGGCTATCTGCTGATCGGTATCGCGTTTGCTATCCTCCTTTGGACGAGTCAGCCGGTTTGGCGGTAGGCGTCCGCGAACTCAAGCGTCATACGTCTAACTCTGAGGTCAGTTCCTCCTTGACGCCGTCGGCGACACGATTGTTCGTAAGTGAATGGGTGCAGATCAGTAGTCCTCACTCAAACGGGCAGCCGCGACGGCTTGCGCAACTGGGTGCGGTCCTTCCGTTGTCAGGGAACGCCCTCGCGACTACTTTTTTGAGTCCCGCCCAGCACAGCGACCACTCCTCACGCCTCCCCAGCCTCGACGAGCGGGCCGGCGCGACTCCGCTCGCGCCGGCCCGCCACCTCCCTCGCGCGGGATTCGCGCCCGATAGGCGCTTACCGGAGCGCGCCACGGTCCCGTTCAGTTATAAATAGTCGTCAGAGTTGCAAACTCGCTCGACCGAACCGTCGACCTTGAGATCGGTTCAGCCCTAGATGACTGAAGGCCACACCCCGGATCCGCCGTCGTTCAGTCGTCGTCGCCGAGGATGACGCGGTGGGTCATCGCTTCGGGGTCGAGCACCTCGTCGGCTTCCTCCTCCGTGAGGTAGCCGGCTTCGATCGCAGCCTCGCGGACGCTCTTGTCCTCTTTGAGAGCCGTTTTCGCGACCTTGCTCGCCTTGTCGTAGCCGATCGCGGGGTTGAGCGCGGTCGCCAGCGCCATCGACTGCTCGACGCGCGTCTCGCAGTACTCCTCGTTGGCCTCCAGCTTCGCGACGAAACGCTCGCCGAACGTCTCGGCGACGTTCGAGAGCAGCTCGGCGGATTCGAGGAAGTTGTGCGCGATGACGGGTTTATAAATGTTCAGGTCGATCTCGCCGCGGGCCGCGCCGTTCGAGACGGCGGCGTCGTTGCCCACCACCTGCGTGTGGACCTGATTGACCGACTCGGCGACGACCGGGTTGATCTTGCCGGGCATGATCGACGAGCCGGGCTGGTTCTCGGGCTGCTCGATCTCCCCGAGTCCGTTCCGGGGCCCGGAAGCGAGCAGCCGCAGGTCGTTGGCCATCTTGTTGAGGCTGCCAGCGACGGTCCGGAGCGCGCCGTGCGCCTCGGCCATCGCGTCGTGGGCCGCCTGCGCCTCGAAGTGGTTCTCGGCCTCGCGGAACTCGGTGCCGGTCTCGTCGGAGATGTACTCGGCGGCGAGCTCGGGGAACTCGGGATGGGTGTTGAGCCCGGTGCCGACCGCGGTGCCGCCCAGCGCGAGCTCGCGGAGGTTCGACTGGACGCTCTCGGCGCGCTCGATGCCCTTCGCGACCTGCGTCCGGTAGCCGCTGAACTCCTGCCCGAGCCGGATCGGGGTCGCGTCCTGAAGGTGGGTGCGGCCGGTCTTGACGACGCCGTCGAACTCGGTCTCCTTGGCTTCGAGTTCCGTATGGAGGATTTCGAGCGCGGGGACCAGATCCTTCTCGACGGCTTCGAGCGCGGCGACGTGCATCGCGGTCGGAATCACGTCGTTCGAGGATTGTCCATAGTTGACGTGGTCGTTCGGGTGGACGACCCGATCGCCGATCTCCGCGCCCGCGATCTCGGCGGCGCGGTTGGCGATGACCTCGTTGGCGTTCATGTTCGAGGAGGTGCCCGACCCGGTCTGGAACACGTCGACCGGGAACTGGTCGTCGTGGTCGCCGGCGATGACCTCGTCGGCGGCGGCGACGACCGCGTCCGCGGTGTCGTCGTCGATGAGGTCCAGATCGCGGTTGGCCTGCGCGGCGGCCTTCTTGACGACGCCCAGCGCGCGGATGAACCGGCGACCCATCGGGATCCCCGAGATGGGGAAGTTCTCGACGGCGCGCTGGGTCTGTGCGCCCCAGTAGGCGTCGGCCGGCACCTGCATCTCTCCGAGGCTGTCCGATTCTGTGCGGTAGTCTTCGCTCATACGTGCGCGTTCCCGCGAGACCGGGTAAAAGCTACTGAAAGCGGTGACGGTTCCCGCGGCGCGGGAAGCCCATCTCACTCGAACGCCCCTCTCACGCCTCGTCGACCGGGAACAGCCCCGCCTCGCGGAGCTCGTCGTCGAGGGTTCCGTCGCCGTGTTCTTCGTACTCCTCGGGGGTGTACGTCTTGATCTCTAACGCGTGGACCGACCGGGTCATGTGGTCGCCGACGGCGTCGTACACGCGCTGGTGCTGGTCGACGAGTGACTCCCCCTCGAAGGCGGGCGAGACGACCCACGCCGCGAAGTGGGCGTCCTCGTCCTCGTCGTTATGAACGCGCGGGGTCGTCACGCGGGCGACGGCGTCAGGAATTCCGCCCTCGATGAGATCGGCGATAGCCGACGGATCGATGGTCATACACGTCATCGGGTCCGCCTCGGCAAAAAGCGCCCGCATGAGGGGTGCGCGTCGAAGTGGTCAGTTCCGTACCGGTGCGAGCCTCAATCAGGCCTCGGTCTGGTTCGTGACCGTTCCGTTTTCGGTGCCGCCCGACCCGTCGTCGGTCTCGTTTCCGCCGGTGGTCGATCCGTTGTCCGCGTCGGTGTCGTCGTCATCGTCATCTTCGATCTCGTTCACCTCGACGTCCCGCCCCGCGACCCCGCTGCCGGAGATCACGGGTTTGAGGATGTAGCCGTTGTTCGGTCCGCGCTTGACGACGTTGATGTCGAAGACGAAACTGACAGGCTCGTCGGGCGTGACCTCGAAGCCGTTCGTGATCTGGAGCTTCTCGCTCGGGAGCTTCACGTCGACTTCGCCGCCGTCGACGATTCCCTCGACGTTGGTGACGGACAGTTCGATCTTCTCGTAGCTCCCCGCCGGGATCTCGCCGTCGAACACGGCGATCGCGTCGTCCTCGATCACCTGCGTCAGGTCGACGGTCGCGCCGTCGAGGGCGACGACGGTGAAGCCGCGGTCGTCCTCGTCGTCGTCTCCATCGTCGTCCGTCTCGTCGCCGTCGTCTTGCTCCGCGGTCCCGTTCGCGGGGGCGCTCTCGTCCACGGTCTCGTTGCCAGGCTGGTCGGTCCCGTCGTCTTCGTCGTCCGCGTCATCGGTTTCCTCGTCCTCGTCGTCTTCCTCCTCGTCGTCTTCGTCCTGCGCCTCGAAGATCCGAGCCTCGTCGAGAGTGACGTTCAGTTGGTCGAAGTCGGCGATGTCGGCCGGCGCGTCACTGATCAGGAGCCGGAAGTTGCCGGTAAGCGTTTCCGAGCCGTCCGAGCCGTCCGAGCCGTCGGAGGGTGTGAGTCCACTATCGCCGGCACAGCCAGCGAGCATCGTCGCCGTCGCGCCCGCGCCGAGCGCCACGAACTCCCGCCGCCGAAAGCCGTCGGTGGGAGTGTCCTGCGAGCGGTCGTCGCCTGTCGTCCGCGGTTGGTCAGTCATCGTGAGTCACCCAACGCGCCACGTACGGGTATATAAGGGAGATACGCTATCCGAATTAGCGCGGATTAAGCCCGTTTTGCGGGGGATCGTCTCGGTCCGCTATCAACAACCGCCGACCGCACCGCCGAGAGCTACGGTTCGATCGTCTCGATTCCGGCTTCGTCGACGACCCGCTTCGCGTGGCGCGTGGCGCGCTCGCGAACCGCGTCGGCGTCGATTCCCATGTGCTCGCCCTCCTCGTATCGGACCCGGCCGTCGACCATCGTGAACACCACGTCGTCACCGTGGGCGGCGTACACCAGATGCGAGAGCGGGTCGTGGAGCGGCGTCGCGCGGGTTCGGTCGGTAGTGATCCCGATCACGTCCGCGCGCTGGCCCGCCCGCAGGGTGCCGAGCCGACCGAAGCCGGCCGCGCGCGCCCCGTTCGTCGTCGCCATCTCCAACACCGTCGGGGCCGGGAGCCGGGTCGGGTCGCGGGCGTCGACCTTCCCGAGCAGGCTCGCCTGCCGCATCTCGGTGAAGGGGTCGAGCGTGTTGTTGCAGGGCGGCCCGTCGTTGCCGAGCGCGACCGTGATCTCTCGGTCGAGGTAGTCGTGAACCGGGGCGATCCCCGAGGCGAGTTTCATGTTCGAGGAGGGGCAGTGGGTGACGACCGTGTCGGTCTCGGCGAGTACCTCGCGCTCGCGCTCGTCGGTGTGGACGCAGTGCGCGAGCGTCACGTCCGGGCCGGTGAGGCCGACCTCGTCGAGCCACAGAATGTTTCGCTTCCCGGTGTCGGCCTCTACCGCCGCGATCTCCTCTTCGTTCTCGCTGGCGTGGGTGTGGATCGTCACGCCGTCGTGGCGGTCAGCGAGGTCGCGGCACCCGCGGAGGCAGGCCTCCGAGCAAGTGACCGCAAAGCGGGGGGTGACCGCGTAGCGCACTCGACCGTCGGCGGCGCCGTGGTATTTCTCGATCAGGTCCTCGCTCTCGGAGAGTGCGGCGTCCGTGTCCTCCAGTAAGCCTTCGGGCGAGTCCCGGTCCATCAGCACCTTCCCGAGGCGCGCGCGGATCCCCGTCTCGATCGCGGCCTCGAACGCCTCTGCGGCGTGGTTGACGGAGAGGTGGTCGACGACGGTCGTCGTCCCGCTCTCGAGGCATTCGAGGTACCCCAGTTCGGCGGCGGCGCGGGTCGCCTCGGCGTCCATCGCCGCCTCCATCGGGAGCACGGCGTCGAACAGCCAGTCGAGGAGGGCGGCGTCGTCGGCGATCCCCCGCCCGAGCGACTGCACCGAGTGCACGTGGCCGCCGACGAGGCCGGGCGCGACGAGGTCGAGTTCGCGCCGGTCGTGGTCGGAGTACTCGTCACGGAGGGGCTCGGCGTCGCCGACCGCGGCGATCGTTTCCCCCTCGACGACGACTGCGCCGTCGGGGATCACGGTCTCGGGGTCGGCGATGACGGTTCCGGCGATCAGCATGTCCGTCCGTTTCTGACGGTCGATTCTTAAGAGGGTGTCCTTCGGTGGGGGCGGCGGCTTCCCCGCGGTCGCCCGCGACCGACGGCTATTCGTTCTGGCCGCTCGCATGCGGATCCGTGCTCAGATACGTGACGACGAACCCCGGAAAGGTTCGCGAGGCGGAGCGCTACCTCCGGGACGGCTCGGTGGAGCGGCTCGACTTCGACTACCCCGAGATTCAGGCGGCGGAGCTCGGTCCGATCGCCGCGCAGGGCGCGCGTGAGGCGTACCGCCACGCCGACGAGCCGGTGCTCGTCGACGACGCGGGGCTGTTCGTCGAGGGGCTCGACGGGTTCCCCGGTCCGTACTCCTCGTACGTCGAGGAGACGCTCGGGGTCGAGCGGGTCCACGACATCGCCGCCGACCTCGACGACCGCCGCGCCGCGTTCCGCTGCGTGCTCGGCTACTGCGACGGCGAGGGATTCGCCGCGAGCCCGGACCCGGTCGACCGCGGGGACCGCGACGCGGCCGCGGCGGCGGGGCCGGACGGGGAGGGGCCCGACGGCGACGAGGCGCTCCCGGTCAAGCTGTTCGAGGGGTACGTCCCGGGTCGGATCGTCGCGCCGCGCGGGGAGGGCGGGTTCGGCTACGACCCCATCTTCGAACACGACGGCGAGACGTTCGCCGAGATGGATACGGACCGGAAGAACGCGGTGTCACACCGCGGTCGGGCGTTGGAGAAGTTCGCGGAGTGGTTCGCGGAGCGGTAGGGCGTCGGTGGCGGGAGCGTCGTCTCAGGTGGCCTCGATGACGGCGGCGGTCAACAGGTCACAGCCGAGTTCGATCTCGCGTTCGGTGACGTCGAGGGGCGGGAGGACCCGGAGCACGTCGTGGCCGGCAGCCAGCGTGAGCAGTCCCCGAGAGAACGCGCCTTTTAAAGCCTCGTCGCGACGCTCCTTCGAGTCGAACTGCAGCGCGAGCAGCAGCCCCTTCCCGCGCACGTCGTCGACGCCCGGGAGATCGGCGTCGCGCATCGTCTCTTTGAACTGCCGCCCCCGGACGGTGGCGTTGTCCAGCAGGTCGTACTCGTCGATCGCGTCGAGCGTGAGCGCGCCCTGCGCGGAGGCGATGATGTCGCCCGCGCCCCACGTCGAGGAAAGCCGGCTCTTCTCCTCGGGGAACACGTCCGAACGGGAGATGGTCGCGCCGACCCGGAGCCCCTTCGCGCTGGAGATCACGTCGGGTTCGAGCGCGTAGTGGTCTGACCCCCACATCTCGCCCGTGCGCCCGACGCCCGACTGGATCTCGTCGGCGATCAGGGTGATATCGTGTTCGTCGACTAAGGCGGCGATCTCGTCGGCGAACGCCTCCGAGGGGAACCGGTAGCCGCCCTCTCCCTGTATCGGCTCTAAGATGAGGTACGCCACGTCGTCGGGATCGATGTGACCGCGCTCGGGGTCGAGCTTCTGCCGGAGCCGCGACGCGCCGTCGGCGAAGAAGCCGCACGAACACGTCTCTGCGGTGCAGGTTCGGTCGTCACAGAACGGCATGTCGTGGACGCCGCTGATCTCCGGGAAGTCCCGGCGGTACACCGACTTGGAACGGTTGAGCGAGAGCGCGCCGAGCGTCCGCCCGTGGAACGCCCCGTCGAACGTGATCCCGTGCTTCGCGCCGCCCGAGTCGTCGTACGCGATCTTGATCGCGTTTTCGACCGCCTCCGCTCCCGAGTTGGAGAGGAAGACGGTGTCCATGTCGTAGTGGGCGGTGATGTCGGTGAGCCGGTCCATCAGCGCTGACGAGCCCGGGAGCCCGTCGCCGGGCGACTCGCCGCCGGCGACGTAGAAGTCCTGGCCCGCGATCTTCAACGGGTCAACCAGGTCGAACTCCGCGAGCGGCTCCATAATCTTCGGGTTGTTATACCCGAGGGGCGCGGCGGCGACGTGGCTCGTGAAGTCCATGAGGACGTTGCCGTCGACGTCGGTACAGAACGGTCCCTCGGCGGGCGCGGTTCGGTCCCAGACGAACTCGTAGACGTACGTGCTCGGCGCGGCCGACTCGTGGTGGTACTCCACCCACTCTCGCGCGCGGTCGCCGGGGAGATCGGTGACCTCGGGGGTGGCCGTGTGTCGGTCCATGCTGATGTGTGACACTCGGAGAGAATAAAATCAAGCCGATCGGAACGAAGTTGGATATACGTCCAACTCACGGCCGGGATCGTCCGAACGCAAACGAGAGTGAGGGTAGAGCGGATGTTGCAGGGGGGAATAGCGATCGCGTTGCGGTCGCGATTGCGGGACGGTGTTGGCGCGACCACGACGCGAGTGGGTACGCCTAAGTCGGCGACCGCCCTACCGATCGCTATATGGATCCCACGGTCGCGATCACCGGCGCAACGAGCGGGATCGGGCGGGCAGTCGCCGACGCGTTCGTCGACGAGGGCGCGTTCGTCGCCGTCTCCGGGCGCGACGGCGACGCGGTCGACCGGACGGTCGCGGCGCTGAACGAGAGCGAGAGCGCCGAAGGAGACGAGAACGAAGGCGAAGCCGAAGAGGAGGTTGCGAACGGGGCCGCCGGCACCGCGTGGGGCGCCCGCGTCGACGTGCGCGACGAGTTCGACTTAGAGCGGTTCTTCGAGCGCGTCGCCCGAGAGGCCGGCCCGATAGACGTGGTGGTCGCGAACGCGGCCGTCTTCCACGGCGGGCCGGGCGAGCGCCCGACCGACGAGACGAGCTACGCCGACTACGACGACACGATGCGGACCAACGCCCGCGGCGTCTTCGCGACGATCGCCGAGGCGGTCCCGCACCTCGCCGAGGACGCTCGAGTTATCGTCCCCTCCGGCGGCGTCGCCCACGAGTCCCGCTCCGGGATGGGCGCGTACGCCGTCTCGAAGGCGGCGGCCGAGGCCGTCGCGCGCGGGTTCGCGGCCGACCTCGATGCGACCGTCGGCGTCGTCGACCCCGGTCTCGTCGCGACCGACCTCACCGGCAAGGAGCGCGCTCGTGACCCCGAGAGCGTCGCGCCGCTGTTCGTCTGGGCCGCCACCGAGGCGCCCGCTGAGGAGTTAAACGGCGAGCGACTCGGCCTCCGCGAGTGGAAGTCGGCGACGCGCTAGCGGTCGACAGCGATCCGCCGACCGCTCGCGCCGTTTTCACCGCCTGATCTCAGACCCGATCGATCCGCGGTTCAATGTCGATCGCCGGCCGCTCCGACGCCAGTGCGGCGACCGCGTCCATGAACGCCGTTCGGTAGCTCGCCGGTCCGGCGGGGTCGCCCTCCGCCGCCCGCTCTCCGGCGAGGCCGTACGCCGCACACCCGGCGAGTACGGCCTCGGTCGTCGACGCCGGCGCCCCGTCGCTCCCGTCGACGACCGCCGCGACCGTGCCGAGCGTACTCGCGAGCATACAGCCGGAGCCGACGAACGAGCCCATTCGCTCGTGGCCGACCGACAGTTCGTACGCGTCCTCCCCGTCGGCGACGACGTCGGTCGGGCCGGACGCGACGACGACCGCCCCGGTCTCCGCGGCAAGCGCTCGGGCCGTGTCCCCGAGGCCCGCACCGCCTTCGCCCACCGACTCGACGCCGCGGACCGTCGCTTCCTCTCCGGCGAGCCCGCGGATCTCGCCGGCGTTCCCTTTTATAACGTCGACCGCGACCGCGTCTAGCAGCCTGCCGACCGACTCGACGCGGTGCGGCGTGGCTCCGTACCCGACCGGATCGAGCACGACCGGGACGTCGGCCTCGTTGGCGCGTCGGCCCGCGTCGATCATGGTGTCGATATCGGTCGTCGACGCCGTCCCGGTGTTGATCACGACCGCGTCCGCGCCGGCGGCCATGTCGCCCGCCTCCGCCGGGGCGTCGGCCATCACCGGGAGCCCGCCCCAGTGGAGCGTGACGTTCGCGGTCTCGCTCGTCGTCACGTCGTTCGTCAGGTGGTGTACTAAGGGTGCGGCCGCCTCGACCGCCGCCAGGGTCTCCGTGACGAGCGCGCCGTCGATTGCGCCGTCGATCGGCTCATCGCTCATCGCCGATCACCTCCCGAAGCTCCGCGGCCGCGGCACGCGGGTCGTCGGCGGTCGTGATCGCCGAGACGACCGCCACTCCTGTCGCGCCCGCCGCCGCGACCGCGCCGGCGTTGCCGGCGTCGATCCCGCCGATCCCGACCACGGGAAGGTCGACGGCGTCGGCGATCGCCGCCACGCGCTCGGGGCCGACGCCGTTCGTCTCCGCCGGCACGTCCTTGGTGTCGGTCCCGTACACCGCGCCGACCCCGAGGTAGTCCGCGCCGGCGTCCGCGGCCGCCCGTGCCTCCGGAACCGTCGACGCCGAGACCCCCACGATCGCCTCGTCGCCGAGGTGCTCGCGGGCGACCGCGGCCGGCAGGTCCGACTGCCCGAGGTGGACGCCGTCGGCGTCGATCGCGGCGGCCAGATCGACCCGGTCGTTGACGATCAGGGGGACCTCGGTGTCGGCGGTGAGTTCGCGGAGCCGGCACCCTAGATCGTACCGGTCTCGGGCCGGTCGACCTTTCTCGCGGAGCTGGACGACGTCGACGCCGCCCGCAAGCGCCGCCTCGACGACCCCTTCGGTGTCGCGACCCGCCGACCGACTTTCCTGCGTCACGAGGTACGTCCGCCACTCGCTGGGATTCATCAGTTATATTTGTTAGTGGTCACCGTGAAAAGGTATCGCTTTCGCCGCTGTTTGGGGGGAAGTGGTCCGCTGAGGTGGAACAGACCCAAGCCGTCGCGGCCCGTACCCAAGCCGATGCGATCACGACTTCGGGCCGCCGCCGTCCGACTCCGGGCCGCGCTCTCCCGGCTCGGCTCGGCGACGGCGAACGCGCTCGACCGGGCCGGCGTCATCGACCGAGCGCGGCTCGGAGAGACCCTCGATCTGGCGTGGCCCCGGATCGTCACCGGATTCGCCATCATGTCGAAGAACACGGTGGACCTCGCGGTCGTCGGGATCGCGCTCGGGGCGCCCTCGGTCGCCGGGCTGGCGTTCGCGTTCGCGTACTGGCAGCTCGCGAAGTTCGTCTCCATCGGACTCGCGGGCGGGACGGTGTCGCTCGTCTCGCAGAACTACGGCGGCGGCGAGACCGACCGCGCCGCGCTCGTCGTCAAGGGGTCACTGGTCGCCGCGCTGGCGCTCGTCGCGCCGATCGTCGTCGGTTATGTCGCGTTCGCCGAGCCCCTGATCGCGCTCGTCGGCGGCGAAGGGACCGCGCTCCGGGCGGGAACGGTGTACCTCGTCGTCACCGCGCCGGCGCTCGCCTTCGAGTTCTTCAACATGATCGCGAGCCGCACGTACGCCGGCGTCGGTGACACGTTCACCCCGATGGTGGTCCGTACCGGCGGCGCCCTCCTGAACGTCGTGCTCACCGTCTGGCTCGTTCTCGGCGCCGACCTCGGCGTGTTCGGCGCGGCGCTCGGCACCGCCCTCTCCATCGCCGCCGTCGGGATCGCCCTCTCGTGGGGGATGACCGGGCGGTCGTACTTCGGTCACGGCGCCTCGCCGGTCCCGATCGGGCGCGACGGCCCGTGGATCGACGCCGCCCTCGTCCGGCAGCTCCTCCGGGTCTCCGCGCCTCTGATCGGGCGCCGGGTGGCCGAGGGCGTCGCCGTCTTCCCCCTGCTGTGGATCGCCTCCTCGTTCGGCTCTGCGACCGTCGCGGCCCTCGAAGTGGGTCGACGCGTCCGGGCGCTCTTGGGGAGCTTCAGCTGGGGGTTCTCCATCGCTGCGAGCACGCTCGTCGGCCAGCGGCTCGGCGCGGGCGAGGAGTCGCTCGCGACCGAGTACGGCCGCGACGTGATCCGGCTGTCGGCGGTCGTCTACGTGCTCGCCTCGGCGGTCGTCCTCCTCGCCGCCGACCCGATTGCGGGCGTGTTCGTCGACGAACCGGACGCCGTGGCGGCGACCGCGGCGTTCGTCGTCGTCGCCGCGATATCCGCGATACCGCTCGGCGTCGACGGCTCCGTGACCGGGTCCCTGCGCGGCGCCGGCGACACTCGATGGCCGTTCCTCGCCTCGATGGTCGGACTCTACGTCGTCGCGCTCCCCGCCGCGCTGCTCGGGTTGGTGACGCCGCTGGGCGTCGGCGGGCTCTACGCGGCAGTGATCGCCGAGAAGCTGGTGCCGGCGGGGCTGAACCTCGCGCGCTTCCGGTCGAACCGGTGGCAGGCGGTCAGCCGGCAGTACCGCCCGGGCGCGGCGAACGACGACGCGTCCGCGGAGTGAGGGTGCGACGCCTACTCGTCGTCGGCGACCGACTCGACCATCTCGACGCTGCCGGTGAGCTGCCGGTGGACGTAGGGCATGTCGATGCCGGCGTCGTCGAACGCTTCCTTGACATCGGTGACGTACTCGGAGCGCACGCGGACGAAATCGCCGCGGGCGGGCTCGTCGATCCACCAGCGCGACTGCAGCCCCACGGCCGAGTCGCCGAGTTCGACCACCCGTACCGAGGGCGCGGGGTCGTCGAGGATCTCCGCGTGCGCCTCGGCCTTCTCGACGATGATGTCGGTGGCCTGTGAGATGTCGTCGTCGTAGCCGATCCCGAAGACGAACTTCTGGCGGAGCGTCTCGTGAGCGACCGGATTCGTGACGGCGTTGTTCGCCAGATCGCCGTTCGGAACCGTGATCTGCTCGTTGTCGAACGTGCGGACGCGAGAGACCCGCAGGTCGATGTCCTCGACGCGGCCCGTGTTCCCGTTCCACTCGATCCAGTCGCCGACCTCGAACGGCTTGTCCTTCAGGATGAAGATCCCGGCGACGAAGTTGCCGAGCAGGTCCTGCGCGGCGAAGCCGACCGCGAGCGCGATGGCGCCGCCGAAGACGGCGAACGCCGAGAGGAACGCGCCGAAGCCGGCCATCGTGAACCCGATGGCGATCGCCGCCACCCAGACGACGGCGTTCGCCACGCTCGAGCCGAGACTACGGACGGCCTCGTCGAACCCTCGCGACCGCAACACCCGCATGACCGCCGGCACGAGAGCGACCTTCCCCAGCAGCAACACGCCGACGAACCCGATGAGGAACAGCACTACCGAAAACAGGACCCCCGTCAGGGCTGCGCTCAACCCGACACCGCCGAACTGTAGTGGTATCATCACCCCCACATTCGGACGGATATTTAAAGAGTTTACTGGCCGCGCAGTTGTTTATGAAGGGCCGGTCGGCCGGGTCAGCCGCCGCTCAGTCCCCTCGTACCGCCAGCGGCCCGTCGCCCCGAGCGACGCCGCGAAGCCGTCGGCCGTGGGCGTCGCCCTCGCGCATCCGGTCGCGGACCGCCGGGGGGATCCACGCATCGCGGTTCGGCGGTGCCGGGGCGGAATCGACGCCGGCGGGCCTGAACTCGCTGGGCAGGTATCGGGCGTAGGTCGGGAGCCGCTCGCGCAGCGCCATCTCCCCGGCGTCGGCGACCGCGCGAAGGCCGTCGAGGTCGGGCCACGCGTAGTCGGGATTGATGTAGTCGTCAGTCACCGGCGAGACGCCGCCGAGGTCGTCGATCCCGCAGTCGACGAGGTCGGCCGCGGGCGAGAGGTTCGGCGGCACCTGTACCGACACCTCCGACGGGAGCGCGGATCTGGCCATCGCGACGACGCGACGCATCGTCTCGACGCCCGGCTTCGCGAAGTCCGACCGGTCGTTGGGAACGACGTTCTGGACGATCACCTCTTGGACGTGACCGTGGCGCTCGTGGAGTTCGCGGATCGCCAGCAGACTCTCCGCGCGGTCGCGCCAACCCTCGCCGATCCCGACCAAAATGCCGGTCGTAAAGGGTACACCCTGCCGGCCCGCCGCCCGGATCGTGTTGAGTCGCTGGCCCGGCGTCTTTCGACGACCACCGCTGTGGGCCTCGACGTCGGCGGTCGTCTCCAGCATGACGCCCATCGAGGCGTTCACCTCGCGGAGCGCGGCGAACTGGCCCTCCGTGAGGTCACCGGGGTTCGAGTGCGGGAGCAGCCCTTCCTCTAAGGCGATCTCGCAGGCGCGATAGAGGTAGTCGTGAATCGAGTTGAAGCCCCACTCGTCGAGCTGGTTGTGGACCGCGGTGTACCGGTCGTCGGGCTCGTCGCCGAAGGTGAACAACGCCTCGGTGCAGCCGGCGTCGGCCCCGACGCGACAGCGCTGCCGGACCTCCTCGGGCGACAACAGCGACGCCTCGCCGGGCACGTCGTAGTAGGTGCAGTAGGTGCAGGTGTACCGACAGGCGGTCGTCAGCGGGATGAAGACGTTCCGCGCGAAGGTGAGCCGGTCAGCGGGCTCGACGTCACCGGGAGTGACCGAGAGCAGCCGCTCGACGCGCGCTACGTCGGGCTCGATCTCGATCCCGTACTCCTCGCCCGCCGTGAACACGTTCGCTCCTCACGCCCCGGACTCAAAAAGGATCGCGGTCCCGGATCCGAGCGGAGTCGCCGGAGGCTCGACCTCGCGAGAACCGACCTCACTCCCGCTCGACGCTGACCCGCCCGCCCGTCGTGGCGAGCGCGAAGCCGGCGTCTCGCAGCCATCGCGGCGCCCGTCCCTGTGTATCGCCTTCCGTATCCGCCTCGGCGTGGACCAGAAGCTCCGCGAGGTCGACCGGCTCGTCCACGTCGGTCGCGAGCCGGTGAGAGTCGACGACGCGCACGCTCGCGCCGACCTCGTCGGCGATCCGACGGTGATCGAGGTAGGAGGCGCCGTGGTAGTCGACCCGAAACGACGGGTGTCCGACGACCAGCGCGTTCGTCCCGCCGCCGCGGCCGGGGGCGATCGCGACCTCGCCCCCGGGGCCGGACGCGAATAGCCCCCGCAGGGCGTCCGGCGTCGCGAGCGCGAGATCGGCCATGACGACCGCGACGCGGTCTCCGTCGTCATTCGTGACCTGCGCGTCGAGCGCCGCGTTGATCGCGTCGGTCAGCGAGCGATCGTCGACCGTCACCGGACAGGAGATATCGGCGTCGACCACGCCGGTCGCCAGTACCCGCGGCTCGCCGCCGGCCGCCGCGACCGCATCGAGCACGTCCCGCAGCATCGCCCGCGCGAACCGGGCGCGCTCGTCGGGCGTGAGGACGGGAGAGAGTCGCGACTTTGGGCGGTCGGTCGAAAACGGAACGAGGACCTCCATCGGGAGGGTCGCCTCAGAACAGCGATTCGAGCTCGTCGCTGTCGTCGCTGACGAGCTCGTCGAGGTTCTCGTCGCTCTCCTCGCGGATCTCGTCTAAGTTGTCCTGCGCCTCGATGGCGACCTGCTGAAGCTCCTTGATCCGCGGGACGTTCGTGACGCCCGCGAGCAGGATCACGGTCGCGACGAAGCCGGCGCCGCGGTACGGGTAGTCGCCGCCCCGGACCTCCATCGAGCCGGTCTGCTCTTCGAGCCACTTCCGCCCGCGCTCGATACCTTTCCGGTTGAGATACTCCGGCGGTCCAGCGAGCACGAGCAGGGCGCGCTCTGCCCCCTCGATCTCACAGGGTAGCGTGAGTCGGCCCAGCGCCGCCTTCCGGACGAGGCTGGTGATCCGGTTCGTGGTGTGTGCGCTGTCGAGCTGGTCTTCCTCGTCGTCGTTGCGAAGCCGCGAGAGCAGTCCGCCCGAGGTGCGCTCTTCGACCTCCTCCTCGGCGTAGCCGACCGTCGAGACGCCGCCGCCGGAGAGCGTGTTGATGATCTCCGACGAGTCGACGACGCTCTCGGCGACCTCCTGGCCCTGCTGAATCTCACCGGCGCCGAAGAGGATCCCGAACCGCCGGACGATCTCCTCGTTGATCTCCTCGTAGCCGCCCTGGACGGACTCCCCCGTCTTCCGCCAGGAGTCGTTGTCGAACACCATCAGGTTGTCCACTTCGCGGACGAACGTCTGGAACGAACGGGCCGCGTTAAGGGTGTAAATACCGCCCTCGTCGCTTCCCGGGAGAATACCGAGCCCGTAGACGGGTTCGGTGTAGATCCGCTTGAGGTGTTTCGCGAGCACCGGCGCGCCGCCGGAGCCGGTCCCGCCGCCGAGCCCGGAGACGACGAGGAACGCGTCGACCTCGTGAACCGGGATCGAGTCGATGGCGCCCTGCACCTCGTCGATGTCCTCCTCGGCGATCTCCGCGCCGAGTTCGTTGTCGGCGCCGACGCCGTGGCCCTTCACCCGAGACTGGCCGATGAGCACGCGCTGGTTCTCAGTGATGTGCTCGAGCCCCATGAGATCGGCCTTGGCCGTGTTGACGGCCGCGGCCGCGCGGACGATCTCAGACCCCGTCCGCTTGTCGTACTCCAGGAATTTGTCGACAACTTTCCCCCCCGCCTGTCCGAATCCGATCATTGCAAGTTTCATCGTGTGCTCCCTCCGCGTATGGAATGAACAGAACGTGATCGCATATTTAAGCCTTCGGTTGCCGTTATTGCCCGTGATATCCGAATTGCGGACGCGATCACCCGACCGGCGCTCAAGTCGTCGGCGGTGTGGCGCTGCCGTCTCGCGGATCGGCTCCGATCGACCGCCATCAGTCCACACCGAGATGTTCACCGAGCGTCGTCAGCTCGGCGGGGTCGGTGTCGAACGCCGCCACGTCGTTGTCGGCGGTCGTGTTATCGAACTTTAACGACCGGTACTGGTCGGGCCCCATCGGGAACCCGGGGACCGCACCGAGGACGCTGAGCCCGATCCGGGCGAGCGGCATCGGTAGCGGGACGATCGTGACTCCCTTCTTCTCGGCCGCGTACACGAGGTCGGTCACCTCGCGCAGCGTCAGCGTCTCCGGCCCGCCCACCTCGTACGTCTCGCCGACGTGCTCGTCGTCTTCCAGCGCCGCGGCGAGCATCGGGACGAGGTCTTCGACGTGGATCGGCTGGAAGCGGGTCTTCCCGCCCCCGGGAAGTGGGTACAGCGGGACGCCCGGCGCGAACATCCCTTTCAGTCGCTTGGTGAACGAGACGAACTCGCCGCCCTCACCGAAGACGACGGAGGGACGAAAGATCGTCCAGTCGAGGCCGCTCTCGTGGACGATCTCCTCGGCTTCCCCCTTCGCGCGGATGTAGGCGGTGTCGCCGTCGGCGTCGGCGCCGAGCGCACTGAGCTGGAGGAACCGCTCGGCGTCGCCGTCGGTGGCGGCACGCACGAGGTTCTCCGTGCCTTTCCGGTGGATCCGGTCGTGCATGACGTTCCCGCCTTTCGGCTCGAACAGCGGCGAGAGCGCGACCAGATTCACTACCGCGTCGTGTCCCTCCACCGCCCCGGCGATCGAGTCGTAGTCCGTCACGTCGCCCGTCGCGGACGCGACCCCATCGGGGGTGTCGCTCGGCGATCGAGAGAGGGCCGTCACCTCGTGACCCCCGTCCGCGAGCTCGCGGCAGAGGTACGACCCGATGAACCCGGTTCCGCCGGCTACCAACACTTTCATACACCATGCGACGAGCGGAACGCCCGTAAACCTACCGCGATGTCAGCCACCGAATAGCGAGACGTGAGACGTCGGGACCCACGAGCCGGCGAACAATCTCCGGATCAGTCCCGGTCGCTCTGGTCGGGGACCGTCAACACCGGTACCGGAGACGTACGGACGGTGCGTTCGGCGACGCTCCCGAGGAGGTAGCGCTCGACGCCGGTCCGCCCCTGCGTCCCCATGACGACGAGATCGATGTCGTTCTCGTCGACGTACGCCTGGATCCCGAGCGACGCGGACGACCCGACATCGACCGCTTCGACGGTCTCGACGCCCGCCTCCTCGGCGGTCGCCGCCGCGTCCGCCACCGTCCTCTCGGCCCCCTTGACCAGCGTGTCCACGCCCGAGTACCGCTCGCTGCCGATGATCCCGATGTCGACGACGGAGAGGACGTGGACCGTCGCGCCCGCGCGCTCGGCGAACGTCAGCGCCCGGTCGAGAGCGTCGCCGGCGCGATCGCTTCCGTCCGTCGGCACGAGGACGTTCCGGTAAGGGTACCGCGCCGACTCGCCGTCCGGTCGGATACTGAGGACCGGCACCGTCGACTCACGAACGACGCGCTCGGTGGTACTCCCGAGGAGCAGGCGGTCGAACCCCGTCCGACCGCGGGTCGGCATGGCGACCAGATCTATCTTATGCTCCTCGGTGTACGCGGCGATCGTCTCGGCGACGCCGCCCTGTCGCACCTCGGTCGCCGTCTCGACGCCCCGGTCGGCGGCGCGGTCCGCGGCCGCCTCGACGATCTCCACCCCCTCGCGTTCGAGCACGTCGACGACCTCGCGGCCGATCCGCGTGACGCTGTCGTGGGTCGTGTCGGCGACGTTGAGGACGTGGACGGTCGCGCCGTGATCGGCCGCCAGATCGAGGACGTGACCGAACGCGGCGCTCGCCCCGTCGCTGCCGTCGGTCGGGAACAGGATACGGTCGAACATACGCCCACAGTCGCAGCGTACTGATAAAAAGGTCCTCGGCGGTTCGTGACGGCAGGGAAGCGGCTGACAGGGAAGCGGCCGCCGTCAGGCGTCGTCCGTCTCGTCGGCCTCGTCGCCCTCGTCGCCGCCCTCGTCGGCCTCTTCGATCCTGACCGTCGAGATGCGTGCGCCGTCGGCGGCCGTGACCTCGAAGACGTGGTCGTCGGCCGTGACCGTGTCCCCGGGCTCCGGGGTGCGGCCGAGCCGGTCGAGCACGAGTCCGCCGAGCGTCTCGAACCCGTCGCCGTCGAAATCGGTGCCGAGTGCGTCGTTGACGACGGACAGCGAGAGCGAGCCGTCGGCCTCGTAGGTCCCCGTCCCAGTTTTCCGAACCGCGTGTTCGGCACCCTCGGCATCGAACCCGTCGCGGAGGTCGCCGACGAGCGTCTCGACCGCATCCTCGACGGTGACGATCCCCTCGAAGGCGCCCCACTCGTCGATGACCGCGGCCATCTGGCGACGCTCGTCGCGGAACTGCACGAGGAGGTCGCTCAGCGATGTGGTCTCCGGGACGACCACGAGGTCGCGCGCGAGGTCCGCAGCCGTGACCGACTCGTCCCCCTCATCGCCGGCGCGCAGCACGTCTTTCACGTCGACGAAGCCGACCACGCGGTCTGCGTCGTCGGCCGCCACCACCGGGTATCGGGTGTGGCCCGCGTCGAGCACGGTCGCGCGAATCGTAGCGAGGTCCGCGTCCGCCGGGATGTTCGTCACGTCCGGACGGGGAACCATCGCCTCTCGAACCACGGTGTCGTCGAGTTCGAAGACGGCGTCGATCATCTCGACTTCGACGTCCGCGACGTTCCCGGCCGCGCCGGAGCGCGCGAGTACGCGACGGATCTCCCGTTCTTCCATCGTTTCGTCCGTCTCCGAGGCCGGCGGGACGCCGAGCATGCGCGTGAAGGCGTTCGCCGCGCCGTTGAAGACGACGATACCGGGCGAGAACAGGTAGTAGGAGAGCTTCATGGGGGGCGCTAACAGCATCGCGACGCGCTCCGCCTGCGCGATGGCGATCGTCTTCGGCGCCAGCTCGCCGAACACGACGTGGAGGAACGTGATGATACTGAACCCGATCGCAAACGCGACGAGGTGAACGAGGTTCCCGGGGAGCAGCGGTCCGAGCGCCGGCTCGATCAGCGCCACGATCGCGGGCTCACCGACCCACCCGAGCCCGAGCGAGGCGAGCGTGATCCCGAGCTGCGTCGCCGCGAGGTAGTCGTCGAGGCTCCCCATCACGTCCTGTAACGCTCCCGATCCGGGGCGCCCCTCCTCGACCAGCTGCTCGACCGAGGTGGAGCGGACGCGGACGAAGGCGAACTCGGAGGCGACGAAGAAGCCGTTCACCACGACCAACACGAGCGCCGCGACAACCCGCGCGACGGAGATCGCGATGTCTACCATCGCTGCCTCCCCGGCGGGCGAGCGTGGCGGGTGTGGGAAGTTTCGGTGACCATGCCAGCGATTCCACGCGAAGCCACAAAAAGGGGTCCGTCGGAACCCGCGCCGTTTATTCCTCACCGCGCCGGAGCGCGAGTATGCTGATCACGCTGGAGGGGCTCGACGGCAGCGGGAAGACCACCGTCTGGGAGGCGCTTCACGACGTGTACCCGGACGCGACGTTCACCCGCGAGCCGACCGAGAGCTGGTACGGCGAGGCGGTCGACCGGTCGATCGAGGCCGACGACGCCGACCCGCTCGCGGAGCTGTTCCTGTTGACAGCCGACCACGCGGACCACCTCTCGGGGACGATCGAGCCCGCTCTCGCCGACGGCGGCCTCGTGATCTCCGACCGTTACTCCGACTCCCGGTTCGCCTATCAGGCGGCGACGCTCGCTGCCAGCGACGCCGACATCGACCGCCCGCTAGAGTATATAAAGGGGATCCACGCAGCCTTCTCGCGGCCGCCGGACGCGACGATCTACCTCGATCTGGACGCCCGCGAGGCCGCCGAGCGCGCGGGTCGGACCAACAAGTTCGAGCAGGACGGCTATCTCGCCGCAGTTCGCAAAAACTACGAGCGCCTGATCGACGCCGAACCGGACCGATTCGTCCGCGTCGACGCCTCTCGGTCGCCGGAGGCGGTCGTCGCGCGAGTGGAAGAGGTTCTCGCGGAGCTGCTCGGAGAGTAGGCCGGTCGCGTCGTCTTCTGCGGTAGCGCCGTCAGTTCGCGTTCAGCAGTTCAACCTCAGTTCGTGTCCGGCAGTTCAACGTCGTCAGGCGATGGGACGTAGAGGTAGTCGATCGCCGCCCCGAGCACGACGGGGAGCCCGATGAGCAGCGCCGCGACGAGCGTCGGGCTGCCGAGGTCGATTCCGGCGCCGACGTTGAGGACGCCGGTGAACACCAGCATCGAGATAAACAGCAGCATCGGGGTCAACACGAGCGTGTACACGACCGACCCCCACGAGGTGTTCAGCCGGAGCCTGAAAAAGCGGGTCGTCACCCCGGCGATCAGCGTGTGGAAGGCCACGAGGGCGACGAGGCTGACGAACCCGAACAGCGCGAGCATGTCTGCCCTATGGGCTCCCGGCATTTGCCCCTATCGGCCGAGGCCGGTCCGAGACACGTCCGTCGGCCGGGGCGGCTAGAACCCGCCGCCGCTGTTACCCTGCTGGCGCGCTGCGGAGAGCAGCCCGTCGAGCGGCTCCGTGTACTCGTAGCCGGGGATGACGCC
This sequence comes from Halorubrum shenae, assembly GCF_051194165.1. Taxonomy (NCBI): domain Archaea; kingdom Methanobacteriati; phylum Methanobacteriota; class Halobacteria; order Halobacteriales; family Haloferacaceae; genus Halorubrum; species Halorubrum shenae. The sequence continues at coordinate 147,830 of NZ_JBLZNI010000007.1, forward strand.
CTGTACATAGGTCCCTTGGACGAAGTTGATCAGCGCGCCGGCGTCGTCGACGCCGCGCCGCTCGTTGATCTCCGTCACCTCGAACTCGATCGTGATCTCGTCGTCGCCGACCGCCACGGTCGGGTCGAACTCGTGGTCCCCGCGGGTGACCCCACTCACGTCGACGACGCGCAGTTCGAACGTCTCGATCCAGCCCTCCTCGACCACGTCGGCGACCTCGTCGGCCGCCGTCGCCGAGATGGTCGGCACCCGGACTGTCACCGAGAAGCGAACCCGACCGTCCGTGGCCGGCTCCGCGCGCACCTCGGCGTCAAAGGGGGTCGTCTCCGCGGTCCAGACCCCGTCGCCCGCAGGCTCGAAGGAGCCGTGGTCCGCGAATGCGCGGCGGACGCGGTCGGGGAGGTCTGCCTCGCCGCCGGTCCCTCCCTCGGGTTCACTCTTCCGCTCGCCGTCGCCGCCGATCCCGCCCTCGCTCTCGGCTTCGCTCTCGCGCTCGCTCATACCGGATCGAAGGCGACACGCGAGTAAAAGCGCGTTGTGTCGGGGGTGGCGGCGGCTCGTCGTCGACGAGTTCGAGGACGGGAGAGACCTGACGACCGGCGTCTACCGTTCCTCCGACCCCGCGACAATCAGTAACATGGGCTTATACGGGGTGATTCGCACGGACCTGCCCCCCGTCCGTCACCGTCACGTAACAGTCGGCCATTCGGAACGACACAGAAAGCGAGAGGTCGTCCGACGCTCCGGACTGTTGGGCGAGGCGCCCCAGCGCGTGCGGGTCGATAATATCGTACAACCGATCCTCGATGTCGCGCCGGTCGATGTCGCGTTCCTCGGCGATCGCCGTGACGATGTCCCAGCAGAGGTCATCATCTAAATCAGCAGTCATTGTTCACCTGTAGAAAGACGCGACGCCGGCATCGACATTACGGGAACGCCAGTAGTATGTCAGACGAATGCGTACTACGTGTGTAGTGTCCCCCGCGATCGGGACGAAGCTGTACTACCGGGTTCGAGACCGTTCGACCGGGAACGATCTCTCGGTGACGGGTCAGCGCTCTCCGACGTCGCCGAAGAGGAGCGAGAAGAGCGTGCTCTCGGTCGTGCGAAGGTGGCGGTTGAACGTCGGCTGTGTGATGTCCAGCGTTTCGGCGACCTCTTCACCGGTACTGGCGCGTGGCCACTCGAAGTAGCCGGACAGGTAGGCCGTGCGCACGACCTCCTGCTGGCGGTCCGTGAGTCGGTCGGTGACTGACGTCGAGAACGTCTCGGACTCCTCCTCGGGGGACTTCCGTTCGCGGCGTGCTCGGAGTTCGACCTCCCGGTACTGCTTCTCGAGCGCTTCGATCAACAGGCGAACGTCTGCCGACTGGGGAAGGGTGAGCGTCACCGCGACGCCGTCGGCATCCGCACGAAGGCTCTCGACGTCCGCCCCGTAGTCGGCCAGTCGACCGGAGAGCGTCGGGGCGGTCACCGTTACGGCGAAACGCGGATCGCCGTCTTCCCCGACTGAGCGGACGGTCTCGACGGCGAGAACCGACGAGGAAAGCGACGCTGGGTCCACCTGGGACCGCAGCGACAGTACCGATCGACCGTCGTCACCCGGAACCACGCCCTCGACACGAACGGGTTCCCCGAGGGCACCTGCCAGCCGGGACGAGAGGATAGTCGAGTCCTCGATCCGCAGCTCCAGTTCGATCGACGACTCGCCGTGGAGCGACCGCTTCGTCTCTAAGCCGTTGATCGCGTTGCCGATGGTGCCGCCGAGGCTCTCGAGCAGATCACCGAGGTCGCCGTCGAACGCCCCCGGCTGGGTAGCGTACACGGAAAGCACGCCGTACGCGAGGTCGTTGTACTCGATGGGAACGCTCGCGATCGACTGAAACCCCCGAACGAGAGCGCGCGTTCGCCAGTGGGACTCGCGCAGGTCCGTCGAGATGTCGGGGATCACGATCGGCGTCCGGGAGGCGAGCACCCGGCCGGACGGCTCGGTGTCCCCCTCCGACGACAGGCGCGTCTGATCGGTTCCGAGAACCTCCAGGTCGTCGAGGTAGGCGTCGCCGTCGCCGGCGTAGGCTACCGGCTGTAGTCCCTCCCCGCTGCGGTACGCTTCGCCGAACCAAGCGAACGCGACCTGGTCGGCCCCGACGAGGTGGGTACAGACGGCCGTCGCGATATCCCCGAGGGTGTCCGCGTCGACGAGCGCGCCGTTTATCTGCCGGAGCAGGTCGTTGAACTCGTGAAGTCGTTCGAGCCGACTGTTCCGTGCAGCCAGTTCCTCCCGACGGCGGGACAGTTCCTCCCCGCGCTCGACGCGACCGAGCGCGACGACCGCGTTGGCCGCCAAAAGTTCGACGGCCTCGATAGCGTTGTTCGGAGTCACACCGGATCCGAACTCGATGGTCAACAGCCCGTGTTCCTCCAGCGACGCGAACAGGCCGTTGTCGCTCGCCATCGCATCGGCCTCACCTTCGATGACTCGACCGGTGGGCTGTTGTGTCGTATCGTCGTCCGTCCGCTCCGACTCTCCGGTCGAGGAGGGGGAACCATCCCGACTGACTGACGAGCGCCCAGTCGCGAACGCTTCCCACTCGGGGGTTCCCGGAGACCGGGGATCGGCGTCCGTTTTCGAGGCGTCGATGGGAACGAGGCGAGATTCGGTCTTGTCGAAACGGTACGCTACGACCGTGGCGTCTGGCCACACGGTAGTCGCCACATCGACGATCGTCTCGCAGACCGCCTGCTTGTCGTCGGCGCGAAGTAACTCGCGGGTCGATCGATTCAACTCGCGGAGTGTGCGTTCGTGGTGATGACGATCCGTCACGTCCCTGAGGACCCCGACCTGACGTCGGTCCCCGTTCGCGAACTCGACGGTCGAAAACCGGGTTTCGATCGGAACCGACTCTCCGTCGGCTGTCCGAATGGACGACTCGATCAGTCCCACGTCAGAGCTCTCGTCACGGAGCTGTTCGAGGATCTGAGTGGCCATCGATAGCGTCTCATCGCCCGCGAGCATCGAGGAGTGGGAGCCGATGAGTTCCTCGCGACTGTACCCGGTTATCTCTGTGATCGCCTCGTTGATCGAGGTGATGACGAACGCCTCGTCGAGCGTGTACACTCCGTCGTCGAGCGTGTCCAGAATGCGCCTCGATCGCTTCACCTCGCGCGAGAGTTGGACCTGATCGGCGGCGTCCTGCAGCTGGATGAAAATCATCTCCGCGACCGGAATTGCGCGAGCGGTAAATTGTCCATCGTCCTCGAGATCGATCCCGAATTCGACGGGTTCGCCGGTCTCGAGAGCGCTTCTGACCGCTTCGACGCCCGCCTCGTCGAAACAAGTGTCTAACGCTTCGCCGACTGGATCCGGGAGTCGTTCGGCCAGTCGGGTTTCGATTCCCGAAGACCCGACTACTGTAAGTGACTCGTCCGCGACCAGAAATCCGACGGTTCCACGGTCAAGACCGTTTTCGAACGAGCCGTCTCTCTCCGGGTGCGTCGGCCAAACCGAATCGCTCTTGACGTCCGACGGAGTCGTCTCGCATTCATCCTCGCTCACTTTAGGAAGTATCGGACGCAGCTTAATAAGATTCACCTTAGTTAAATAAAACAGAGAATATCGTGAAATATTATATCTTTGAATGATAGGTGACGGATCGAAACGAACGCTGGAGACGAATTGACGGGGTTCGCTGCCGCTAGAATCTCGGACAATTGGTTCGGCACGCCTCCTTTCGAAGTGGTAATACTACATTAACCGACGCATAGAGCGATGAACCGCCCGAATAGGCGCATCCTCGTTATTACATCAGAAATTTAGATACATTCACGAAATCGTACTTTTTATGTGGAAACTAACCTTTTATTCGGAGGATTTAAATGATTAAGGGGTTGTTAGCCGGTATGGCACACAAGTTGGAGACTGGGGATGCGCCCACTCGAGGGGGGGACATGTTGGATTCCGGCGCCGAGTACGCACGGACTATCGACCTCGTCGAACTGCCGGCAATGATCCGGGACGCAGCGGACAGGTACGATCGGATGATCGGTGACCGGGACCGATTTCTCTGGAAGTGGATTCACAATCTCTTCGACGAGTTCACCCTGTCGTCGGTCGCACTCGACGCGGCGGACACGGTCCGAGAACAGAAGACGCTCCTGACAATCTTCGTCACGACGATGGACGACTTAGCGGAGATGAAAGGGGACAGTGCGACCTTCAAGTGGGCACGCCGGATCCCGTTCGACTCGACCGCACGGACAGCAGACGTACCGGACCGCGTCGATCGGGAGACCGTCGATTTCCTCGTGGAACTCTGGTCGGAAATCGAAGGCAAACTCGAGGACGCGCCGAGGTACGCCGAGTTCGAGGACCTTTTCGAGTACGACGTTCGACAGACGATCAACGCGATGGATTACTCTCGGGTGTTGAACGACAACCCGAGGGGAGCCAACCGGGCCGAAGCAGAGCGCTTCGACGCGTATAACATGGCGATGTTCCCGTACGCGTGCATAGATCTGATGTACTCGCACTCCTTCGAACGGCGGGAACTGGGTGCGCTACGGAGCCTGCTCTGTGAACTTCAGCAGATGGCGAGAATCGGGAACTGGCTGACCACGTGGGAGCGTGAACTTACGGAAGGGGACGTCAGCTCCGGGATACTCGTCTGTGCGCTTCGGCGGAACGTGATCACGCAAGCGGAGATCACTGAACCCGACGAGGCGACCGCCGAGCAGTTGATCGATCGGATCAAGTCACACGGGATCGAATCCGAGTTCACCCGCGACTGGGAGATTCGATGTCGGGCGGTCCGCAAACGAACCGCCGAACTCGACAGCGTAGACGCGGAAGCGTTCGTGAACGGCTTGGAGACGGTGATGAACCACCACCTCGCGAGCGACGGATACAAGTGACATCCTCTCCGCTGTGACCGGAGAGGGAGCGAAGTAGGGACGTGTTAACACCGGTTTCTACGAGAATACCTCGCGATCGAATGCAGGGGCAGGAATTCGAGTCCGATCCGCGGCGCTCACGGTGTGTGAGCGCTGCGGATGCGGGGGAAGGGATTCGAACCCTCGAACCTCTACAGGAGCGGATCTTAAGTCCGCCGCTTTTGGCCAGGCTCAGCCACCCCCGCTCGGATTTGGATATCCGCGGCGGGGTCAAACCCCTTTCGGATGCCGTGGCGGAGTTCCGGTGCTCCGCCCACCAGCCTCCTCTTACCAGTCCACCGAGAGCGTCCCGTCGCCGTGTGGGTTTGGCGCGATCTCCTCGTCGGTACGCCGATCGACGACGTGGATCACGCCGCGGTCCTTCTTCGCGGGGCACACTTCGGCGGCACGAACGTTCTCCTCGAGTTCGTCCTCGCCGATGTAGTACGACCGGGGTTTCGCCATGCCACTCTGTACGTCCATCACCCAGTTGTCGCCGACTTCGGCGCATTTGCCCGCCCCGAAGCATTTGTTCGCCTCGAAAACGATCTTGTAGGGCTTCTCCTCGATCGGCGGTCCCTCGCCGCCGATGTCGCTCGCGCGCAGCACGTCGTTGTCGGCGTCCCCCTCGTCGCTCATACCTGTGATCGACCCCGGTCGGCCTTTCGTCTGTCGGTCGTTTTCATCTGCCGGTCGCTCTCGCCGCTCGCTCCGACAAGCGCGCTCACCGATGCGCGTCGAGCCCGTCTTCCGGCGCCTCGACGATCTCGTAGCTCCCCTCCGTCCAGCCGTCCTCGACGAAGACGAACACGCGGCCGCCGGCGGTCTCGGGATCGGCGATAACCTCGTTGCGCTGGCCCTCCCGCCCGACGATCACGCCGGGGAACACCTCGTCGCGCTCGCCGTCGTCGACGATGACGCGACCGACCCCCGAGTCCTCCAGAATCTCGTCGTCGGTGTTGTAGTCGTTGACGTACGTCATCACGCCCTCCGTCTCCGTCGGGTCCGTGACGAGCACGTGCGTCTCCTTGCCCGGGCCGGCGGTCACCGACCCCTCGATGACGTCGGGGACGCCGCGGTAGAGGGTAGTTCGTCCGTCGAGGTACTCGACGACGACGCCCTCCTCGCGGAGGTCGACCCCGATCGACGTGGGGGGAACGTCGCTGCGTGAGGTTGCTGACATGACCGTCCCTCGGTACGCACGCCTCAAAAGGGGCGCGCTCGGCGGTCGACTGCGGTTCATTCAGAATCGAGAATTGGGGATGGCACATTTAAGGCCCCTCCGCCGGGAGAGTGCTGTATGAAACGGACGCGACGGGGCCTGTTAGGCGTCGGCGCCGCCGCCGTCGCCGGGCTCTCCGGCTGTCTCGGCGTCGAGGGCGTCGAGTACCCCGACGCGGCCGCGGAGGACCCGCCGAGTGCGGACGACGGCGCCGACGGCGAGGACGACGGCGAGAGCGACGCTGACGGTCAAGTCGACGATCCCGAGTCGGTCGCGAACGAGGCGCTCGCGGCGGCGACCCGGAACGTCGTCGACGACGCGGTGTGGTTCGCGACCGAGTACGCATCGGCGGTCGAGACGTATCGGAACGCGATCCGGGGGGTCGTCGCCGAGGTCGATACCGTCCGGGACGCGGCCGACGAGAACGACGCGGTAACCGCCGAGATGGTCAACCGGCTCGACGAGGCCGGCCGCGCGGCCGCCGATACCGCCGCCGACGCGCTCGAACCGCATTTCCACCCCCGCTCCCGGATCGTCTCGCGCACCGAGCGCCACGTCGCGGCGCTCCGAACGTTCGCCTCCCGCGGCGACGTCGACCGCTTCTTGGAAGAGCTTTCGCGGATGCGCCGCGGCTTCGCCGCCGTCGGAACCGCCACGTACGTCGACAAGGCGTTCTCTCGTGACCCGATCCACAACCGGCTGTTAAACCGCCTGCTGTACCCCCTCCCGGACGGCGGTACCGAGGATCGGGAGCGGATCCGCGGCGAGGCGTTCGTCGAACTCGGGCTCGCGAGCCGCGGCTTCTCGGCGTTCGTACACGAGCCGTACGACGACAAGTACGACAGAAACCGAATCCCCCGGATCTACGGGAACGCGTTCGGGGCGGCCCGGCGCGAGGAACTTCGCGCGCGTCTGGGACCGATACCGCGCTCCGAGGACCGGACCGAGGAGCTATTCGTCGCGTTCGCCACGCGTCCCGACGCCGGCAACCGACCGAGTCGGACGTTCGAGGGATGGGCCCACGAACTCGACGGGATCCCCCTGTACGTCCAGCGGTACCCGGACGCGGCGACCGCGAGCGATCGGCTCGAAGAGGCGCTCACCGCCGCCTCGACTGAGGGACGCGCACCGATCGACCCCGACGCGACCGCGGCCGGCTCCGACTTTTCCGGGGACGCGACGACGAACGAGAGCGGAAGCGACGGTGGTGGCGGGGACGACGACGAGGACCAAGCGCCGGCGTATCAGGGACCGACCCGCTGGCGCCGTCTCTACCACCACGAGGCCGAGGGCGAGCGATACGGCTTCGACGAGCACGCCGGCGTCCAGTACGGCTACGTCGTGCAGGCCGGCGAGTTCGTGCTCGCGACCGGGTTCTCGGGCGACGCGTGGGAGGAGCGCGTGGGCTGGCAGAGGCAACTGGCGAACGGGTGGGTGGTCGTCTGATGAACGGAAACGGAATCGGCCTCACGGCGGCGGTGTTCGCGGTCGTCGGTGCCGGCGTCGGACTCGTCGCCGCCGCGACCACCGGGTGGGCCGAGACCGCGCTCGCCACGGCGGCTACCGGCGAGACCGCGCGGTTCGGGCCGGTGTTCGTCGCGCAGTCGTACCTCGCCGTCACCGCCGCCGCCTTGGCCTTTGCGCCCCTGCTCGCAGGCGTGCTTGGCGTCCTCGTCGGTTCACGAACGTACGATGCTCGGGAGGCGGCCGCGACCTGCGGGCTCGGGGGCGGGCTCGGTGCGCTGGCGTACGGGCTCGTCGTCGTCGTCCTCGTCGTCGCGTCCCAAGGGGAGGCGGCGACGCAGGCCCACGGAATCACGGACGCGCTCGGATCGGTACTCACGACCGCGGTCGTCGCCGCCGTCGTCGGCGCGGTGACCGGCGTGCTCGGGTCGGTGACGGGGTGACCATGGCGGTCCGAACCCCCGCTCGTCGCGACCGCGGACCGACCGGATGCCCACCTTTAGTGCGCTCGGCGACGTGGAGGCGACTATGACGCCCTCGCTCCGCCGTCGACGTCTGCTGGCCGCCGCGGTCCCTGGCCTGCTCGCGGGCTGTCTCGTGGAGTCGAGCGAGAACGCCGGCGGCTCCGACGACGGTTCAGGGACCGCCACAGGCGACGACACCGGGGACGCCGAGGGCGGGGGTGACCGGTCTCTCTCCGAGAGCGACGGGTCCGCCGCCGGGGAGGCGGACGACGGTCCACCCGAAAAGGTCGGCCCCGACGGCTCCGGCCTCGTGGTGACAAACGTCGACGTACTGGGCGTGACCGACAGCGGCTACGAGACGACGGTCCGAGCGCGGCTCACCGTCGAAAACGCCGGGCGATTCACCTACGGCACGGTCGAGCTTCGCGCCGACGCGTACGCGACCCGCCCGGGTTCCAACGAGCGCGAGGCGGTCGGCTACGAGTACATCACCGAGCGGTTCACCTCCGACGAGCGATTCGCGGGCGGGACCGAACGGTTCGACGTGACGATCTCTTTCCGAAGCCGGGAGACCCGCGCCCGCCCCGATCCGGACTGGTACGAAGTCGACGCCGCGATCCGGCGCGCGGAGCCGGTCTGAAAGCGGTCGGAAGCGCGCCCCTCTGTGCACCCCCGAGAGACTCGCCGTGATCGCTACCTCTTTGTCCGCGCTCGCGAGCCGTAAGTGCATGGAGGGACGGGCAGCGGCGCTCGGCGCCGGCACCGTGTTGAACGCGCTCGCGACGGGTACCGGCGCGGCCTTCGGTATCGACGTCGAGACGCGCGCGACGGTAGCGCTCGACCCGGACGCCGCCGACGTGCGCGGAACGATCGCCGAGGACCCCGGGGGCGACACCGCCCTGATCGAGCGCTGCGTCGCGCTCGCGACCGAGCGCTGGGGCGACGGCGAGGGCGGCACCGTCCGGACCGACAGCGACGTGCCGCTCGCTGCGGGGCTCAAAAGCTCCAGCGCGGCCGCCAACGCGACGGTGCTCGCGACCTGCGACGCGCTCGGGCTCGCGGTCGGCGACGACCCGGACGACTCCGCGGTCGACGTCACCCGCCTGGAGGCCTGTCGGCTCGGCGTGCGCGCGGCCCGTGAGGCGGGCGTCACGGTCACGGGCGCGTTCGACGACGCGACCGCCTCGATGCTCGGCGGCGTCACCGTCACCGACAACGGGAACGACGAGCTGCGCTCCCGAGAGGCCGTCGACTGGGACGTGCTCGTCTGGACGCCGCCCGAACGCGCCTACAGCGCGGACGCCGACGTGGCCCGCTGTGAGGCGGTCGCGCACATGGCGGACCTCGTGGCGGACCTCGCGCTGGACGCGCGGTACGCGGAGGCGATGACCGTCAACGGGCTCGCGTTCTCCGCCGCGCTCGGCTTCGACGCCGACCCGGCGGTCGAGGCGATGCCCCACGCCACCGGGGTGTCGCTGTCGGGAACCGGCCCCAGCGTCGTCGCCGTCGCGGACCCAGACGACCCCGAGACGAACCTCGATCGGGTCGCCGACGCGTGGGGCGACCGCCCCGGAACGCTGCGACGCACGACCACCAGGAACGACGGCGCGGCTATCGAGTGAGGACACTATCGACCGATCCGCAATCCACCAATGAGCGATACACCCAACACCGAGGACCGAAGCCTCGACGAACTGCGACACGAGATCGAAGACATCGACCGGGAGATCGTCGAACTGATCGCCCGCCGGACCTACGTCGCCGACACGGTCGCGGCCGTGAAGGCGGAGCGCGACCTCCCGACGACGGACGAGGGTCAAGAAGAGCGCGTGATGGAGCGCGCCGGCGACAACGCCGAGCGCTTCGACGTCGACGCGAACTTGGTAAAAGCGATCTTCCGGCTGCTGATCGAACTGAACAAGGTCGAACAAAGGGAGAGCCGGTAGACAATAAAAACGGCTGTTAGAAGGCCTCTAGACACACATTAGTAGGTTGGTGCGTCGGTTTTTGACGCAACCTTACGAATTTCGGACTCAATGAGCAGCCGGAAGATCGGATACTCGGCCGTATTACTCCAAGAACTCCGCTCACATATTCTGCCCAGTCTTGGCGAGAGAACTACCGCGAAGCTGGCAGTCAGTTCTTGTTGATGCGTTTTGACCCAAAGACACAATATTCTGTGCCTACATAGTTTTCTGTATGCCCAGTATCACCGTCAACGTTGACGACGATCTCAAAGACCAGATGGAGAGACACCCGGAAATCAACTGGAGTGAGGTTACCCGCCAGGCCATCCAGGAAAAAATCGAGGCACTCGAAGTGATGGACGAACTCACGTCCGAGAGTGAACTCACCGAGAGCGACGTTGCCGATATTGCTGATAAAATCAACGAGAGCGCACGCGAGCGCGTCGAAGAGGAGTCGGAGTAGCTTCAACGAATGAAGCTGGTCGTCGATGCCAACGTCGTCATATCCGCGCTCATCGCTGACTCGAAAACCCGTGAACTAATCGTCACGCTCGAACCCGACCTCCTGACGCCCGAGTTCGTCCACGACGAGATCGAGAACTACACCGAGTTGATCGTCGAGAAATCCGGCATGAGTCCAGAGCGAGTCACCCAGTTCGTCGACCTTCTCTTTCAGTATATTGAGGTCGTCCCCGCCGACGAGTTCTATCCGCACATCGAAGAGGCCGAAGCAGCGATTGGTGAGACTGATCCCGACGATGTGCTATATGTCGCGTGTGCCTTGGCCAAGGACGCAGACATCTGGAGCGATGACACAGACTTCGACGAGCAAGATGTCGTCGAGACCCATTCGACGACCGACGTGATCGGCTCGTTCGACACGAGATAGCTGACGGGTACTAACGATTGTCGGCCCTGGCAGTTTTGTTTATATACGCTTCCCAGTGAAGGACGCTGTCCCCTGTCTTCGATAGTATGTGTTATCACCAGACGTTGTTTTCACGAGAATCCATGGTGGATTTCAGCGAGCTGAACAAAGTGGAGCAACGGGAAAGCAGATAGCCGAATTCGTGCGTCTTAGACCGGCTATTGCCTATTTAGGTATTGGCTTGTCTTTCGGTCGCTGTATTCAGATTCCCAGTCGATGAACGACGTTACAGTTCTAAATCCGAGTGGCCCCGACGACCTTTAGGGGAACTCGTCGTAGATGGACGACCGGTGGCCAATCGCGCCGACCTGCAGTACTTCGTTCTCGCTGTCGAACCGCACGATTGCCCGATAGTCACCGGCTCGCAACGACTGCCACGGCTTCGCGCCGGTCAACGGCTTGGCGAAGTCCGGGGGCTCGCGGAACTCGTCCGACACGACGTCATCGAGCTTGTCGAGAATTCGCTGTTGGGTTTCAGCGTCGAGGGCTCCGAGCCCGTCCGCCGCTCTGTCGGAGAGTTCCCACGTCCACTCGCCATCACTCACCTGTGCCGAACCGTTCCCGCGCTTCTTCGGCGCTCACCGTCTGCCCTTCCTCGAATTGTCGGTGACTTTCCAGCAGGTCTTCGAGCGCCCGCTTCGAGAGCCGCGTCCCGTACACCGCATCGCGCAGCGCCTCGCGCATGAACTCCGAACGCGAGTTGTACCCCTGCTCCTGCCACTGCTCATTGAGGTCAACGAGGAAGTCCTTCGGAAGCCGGAGATTGACCTTCTCATCGTTCCCGTCAGGAGTGGTGTCGGACTGGGCCATACCTTGTAGTACGTGCGTACTACACTAAGAGCTTTCGAGTAGCTAGTCGAATCAGCATCTTTCAAGGCGGAGCCTCCGGCCTCAAGAAGCGAGGGCTTCCGACGCTCAGTCAGAAGCGCGACGCGAGTAGGCCGGAGAGGAAGCCGACACGGTGGGAACCAAACAACGTGGCTGACGATGACTGACTCGCCACTCGGTACGCTTTTTTCGGAAGAGGTTGTGGAACCAGTTAGTGATACCGTCGCACAAGTCGCCGGTATCACGGGCCGCAGTAGCCCGGCCCCTGAATGGTGGGGACGCCGACCCCGAAGGTCGTCCGGCACGGGTGAGGAACGATCTTCCTCCCCGGCGACAACTGACGGCGAGTCCCAGATCAAAGCCCCACCCTCAACGAGCGAACCCGTCAGGGTGAGCGAAGTAGGGTGGGGTCGGTTACGGAAAATTCGAGGCGAAAGCCTCGCCCTTCACAGTAGTTGCCGAATCAGTTCGTTTCAGCCATCGATCTCGTGTGAACGACGATCTACGTACATATACCGGATAAAAGAGTATATAAATGGAATGCGCCGAGTTCGACGATCAGCACCTTCGATATGCGCTGTGTTGAGAGGTTCGGCAACTACTGTTTAGCGCGGGGAGGATGTCAATTGGCGAACGGTGTTGGTGTCAGCACCACGGTTCGGGGAGAAAGCGGCAAATTATACTGAATCTGTAATTTTCCCGTCTTCTTCGTGAACGAGTACCTCGTCACCGCCGTGGATATCCAGTTTCTCTCGCAGTTCTTTCGGCAGGGTGACTTGCCCCCGTTCGCCGACTGTACGTTCCTCGCGCTGACTCATACATATTCATACCATATTCATATCATATTCATATTCAAATCCGTTTCGCCTCGGAGACAGTAGTCGAGAAGAGTGGAGTCACTGTCGATATGCGCAGCTTTCGTTCAGCGTGTCGTATAGTACAGTTCAGCTACCTGACCAGTATCGAACAAAAGAACTGTGGGTAGATATCCCCTGAGAACCGTTCTGAACGTCCGGATCGAACGAGGCATGCCACTTGTCTGACTGGTGTTTATATGCGTAGACAGCATACATGGTACCAAGTCACATGATTTCTGATCTCCCCGCAGAGGTGAACGGACAAGAGGAGTGGAACTGGAACGAGCGACAGGTGGACCGGGCGACGCCGGGTGCGGGAGACGGCGACGCGGACCGACAGTCCGAGGGCACCCAACGCGAGGTCCCTCCGGACCAGGCCGTCGCCGCGCAACGCAAGATCCAACGGCTTGAAGCGGAAATCGGAGCGCTCGAAGCGGAACTCGAACACAGGCAACAACGCCTCGAACACGTTATCGAGCGGTACGAACAAGTTCTCGCCAGAAAGGACCAGCAGCTCGCTGAGCAGGAGGAGTCGGCCTCACGGCAGCCCCTACGCCTTACCATCAGATCGGTTCTCTCTCGGTTGACCCCCGGTCGCCGATGAACTTCCCGTAGCGAAGGCGCCACTCACTCGTCGCGGCCCGACCCGCGCTTGGCGAGCCGGCGTGCGGCCTCACTGAGCCCCGGACTGTCTGGGTCCCCTCCGGAGTCCGAGTCAGTTTCGGCGTCCGTATCCTGCCCGAGCGCTTCGGAATCCGCCCGTTCCGAATGCTCGACGAGACCGTCGAGGATCGAGTCTGCGTCGACAGCATCAGCCTCATCAGTGGACTCATCGCCGTCGACGGTCGTGCTGGTCGCATCACCGTCTCCGGCGACCGCCGCCGGGTCAGCGTCCGGCGGGTAGCTCCGCTCGGCCGGCGGGACAAAGGTGGTCTCGACGGCACGGACGATCTCGCGGACGCTCTCCTCGTCGAGCCGATCGGCGTACGCCTCGCGGATCAGGTCCGGGACGGCGTAAGCGTAGTGTCCCCGACCGGCGTGTCGAATCAGTCCTGCCCGACGGATGGGTCGATGGCGGCTGTACGCGTGGCCGGAGTCGCCGTCGCCCCCCGCATCGATGTGGGCGGCGACGGGATCACTGACCCCCTCGCGTCGGTAGTGGCGGAGCATCCCCTGTGAGAGGTCCGGAAGCGCCTCGATCCGATTCCGAAGCTCCTCGATGACGGCCTCGCGGGTGCCGAGTTCGACCGCGTCGTCGAACCGGAGCGCGCTCTCCGCCACGTCGGCGCGGGTGACCGGGTCGACCTCGTCAGGGGGGGCGGCGTCGGTCGGAGCGTCCGGGACGTCGTCGGTCGCAGTGTCAGCGGGTGAGGCATCGGCGCTGTCGCCTAAGGACGGCTCCACGTCGCTTTCGGTGTCGCCATCAGCGGCCGCGGCTCTCGAATCGGTCGGGGTTTCGCCGCTGGTCTCGGTCGCGGCGACCGCCTCGTCGTACGACTTGAGGACGGATTGGTCGTCGTCATCGCCGGTCGCTCCCTCGCCGGCGGCCACAGAGCGTCCGTTTCCGCCGCGGTAGGGCGCCTCGGCCTTCCCGAGAAGCGCCTGTGCGAACTGGTCGGCCATGTTGCTCAGATCGCGGGCCTCCTCCAGATCGCGTTCGAGGTCGGCGATCCGTTGGTCTCTCTTGTCGATCTCCTGGCGGAGATCGGCGATCTCGGACTCGCGGCGCTCCTCCTCGTCGGAGATCGACTGCAGCTCGCCGACGAGGTCGCTGGAGACCGACTTGAGCTCCGGGCGCTCGAAGTCGTCGAGCCCGGGCGTCGCGCCCGCGTCGAACGTCTGCTTGCGGTGGAACTGGATCCGGCGGATCGACTCGTCCCAGTCGGTCATCAGGAAGGCCTCGCCGTCACCTAGGTCCTCGACGGCGCTCGCGTACTTCGACCCGAGGATGCGGCCCACGACCTTCGTGTCGTTGTCCCACGTGAGCCGGTGCCAGCAGAGCCAGTCGCACTGGGTGATGAAGTCCTTTTTCACGTCGGCCGGGCGCTGGCTGATCCCGACGATGCCGAGGCCGTGTTTCCGCCCGCGCTTGCCCACCTTGATCAGCATCTTGCCCGTCTCGTCTATCCCGCCGCCCTCCGGGATGTACTCGTGGCACTCCTCGACGACGAGGAGGAACGGCTTTTTAAGGCGCTTCTCCTTGGCGAACAGATGCCTGACGACTTCGAGGAGGAGCTCGTTGGCGGTGTCCTCCTCCAAGTAACCGGAGACATCGAGGATGATCGGGACGTTCTGCTCTAAGGCCAGGTTGGCAAGCTTCTCGGCGTGCTCCGGAGAGACGACGATGTCGCACTCCTCGTCGGCGCCGGCGTGAAGAATTTCATATTCCTCCTTTAGGCCGTAATATTCCCCGTCTGTGTCAACAATCATGACAGGGAATCCGTTAGATAGCAAATTCTCGATGACGACGGACGCCGTATTGCTCTTTCCGGACCCGCTTTTCCCGGTGATGAAGGAACGGCCGGTGAGTACGTCGACAACCGGAAGCTCGACCGATGAGCCCGGTTCCGTCGTCGCGTCGCCGCCGATCCCCTCGCTGACGTCCGCGACGTGGATCGTCTCCTGCTCGGTCATACTCGTGAGAGGCACCGCCCACCCCATAAACCATCGGCTCGGCCGTCGATGCGGTTCGGACGGGAACAGCCGCGATCGAGTGCGGGGGTGAGTGTCGTAGCTCGCTGGTGCTGATCCGATATTTAAATCGGCGTGAGCGACAGCAACGACCGCTTATAAAGAACGGTGCGGTGGCGCGCGCCTCCGAGCGGCCGTTTATAAACGGCCGCGAGGTGCGCGTGCGAGGGAGGCGGCGGGCCGGCGCGGTTCTGTCCGCGCCGGCCCGTCCGCCGAGGCTGGGGAGGTGGGAGGTGCCGTGCGGTACGGAGGGTGGGACTCAAAGGGGCAGTCGCGAGGGCGACGCAGGCGTTCACGAGAGCAAAGCTCTCGTGAGCCAATCAGAACGCTTCGCGTTCTGATGACGACGTAAGCACCGCAGCGAGGGAGCGACAGCGACTGAGCGAGGAGCACAGCGAGCGTGCGTCGCCCTCGCGGCTGGGGCTTTGGAGGTGGTCACCCTCGATCCGATATCGACTACTTATAAACGAGCGGCTGAGATTCGCAGACGTTCACCGCGCCGTCGACACTCCCTCAGTGCTCGCCGCCCGTCCCGCGCCGGTCGGAGTCGAGGTCGATGTCGAGGTCGTCGAGGAGTTCTTCGGCCTCTGCCCGCTTCTCCTGGTGGTCTTCGAGGAACTCGCGCATCAGCTCGGCGGCCTGCTCCTTACAGCCGCCACAGAGACGCTCGCCGTTGACGCACTCGGAGTAGACGGTCTTCGTCAGCTCGTCGTCGTCGCCCGCGAGCAGGTAGGCGTACAGCTCGTAGACGGGACAGTCGTCGGGCTCGCCGCCGAGTTCGCGCTGCTCCTCGGCGGTGTCGCGGCCGCCGGTCGTCGCCGACCGGACCTTGTCGTAGCCGTCCTCGGGGTCGTCGAGCAGGGAGATGTGGCTCGCCGGGACCGACGAAGACATCTTCCCGCCGGTGAGCCCGGTCATGAAGCGGTGGTAGATCGAGGACGGCTGGCGGAAGCCGAACCCGTCGTGGTCGATCTCGACCTCGCGGGCGACCGACTCGGCCTCCCCTCTCGTGAGATCGAAGGCGTCGACGTGGCCCTCGAACACGCGCTTCTCGCCGTCGACCGCTCCGATCAGGGCCTCGAACGCCTCGTCGGTCGCGTTGCGGTCGAAGAAGCGGACGCGGGGGCGGAGCGGCTCCTTGCCGCCCGCGCGGAGCTTGTCGAGGGCGGTGGATTTGGCGGCGGCGAGGTCGACGCTCTCCGCATCGGTCTCGGGCGGTTCGTAGTCGACGAGCCACTCGGCGGCGCCCTCGCAGCGCACGTCGGTCTCGGCGTCGTCGATCTCGTCGGTGTCGCCGGCGGCGGGGGCCGCGAGCGCGTCGTAGGCGGCCCGTACGATCTGGCGCTCAGCGTCGTCGAGCTCGAAGGAGGCGAACGCCTCGGTCACCTTGAAGTAGCGCACGCGGGTCGCCAAGTCACGGGTCAGTCGGACGTGCGGGTCCTGGTCCGGGCCGACCGGGATGACGGTGGGCTTCGGCTCGTCGACGAGCTGTGGGTAGAGGATGTCCGCGGTCTGGGTGATCACGCTCTGCATGTGCGAGATGTTGGTCTCGCCGTCGAAGCCGTAGATCGCCTCGAACTCCGAGAAGTTCGCCTTCGATCCGAGTTCGAACCCCAGATCCTGCACTTCACGGTTGTCGGACTGGCGGTATATCTCACCCTCCTCCGCGTCGAAGCCGAGCGCGAGGAGGCTCAGGAGGTAGTTACGCGCGTGCTCGTCGATCTCTCCCCACGACATCCCTCGGGCGGAGTGCGCCTCCAAGTCGGCGATCAGCCCGAACGCGTCGCCGCCCTGCTCCTGGTGCCAGATGATCTCGTCGAACACGAGCTTGTGGCCGATGTGGGGGTCGCCGGTGGGCATGAACCCGGAGAGCGCGGCGAACGGCTCGTCGTTGGCCATCGCCTCGGCGACCGCGTCGTACTCGCGGTGCCCGAAGATGACGCCGCGACGCATCAGGTAGTGCGGGTCGGTCACGTCGTCGGCGACGTCGTCGAACGCCTCGATGCCGAACTCCTCGAACAGGTCCGCGTAGTCGCCGACCGACGCCGACCCCCACGGGTCGAGCGCGACGTCCTCGGTCGGTTCCGCGCGCTCGGTCCCGCCGTCCGTTCGGGGGGTGTCCTCGTCCATACGTCTCCTCCAGTCGGTCGACGCAAAAACCGTTCGCTTGCGCGAGAGGAGTTCCCACGCCGGCGGACGAGGGTGACGTGTGGGTGAGGCGCCGTCATCCCGCCTTCCCACCGAGCGAGCGGGAGGGAGTACCGTTATTTAACACCGGATCGAACGACCGTCCATGTACGACGATCTGCTGGTGCCGACCGACGGGAGCGAAGCGGTCGACCGCGCGCTCGATCACGCGATTCAACTGGCGACCGACCACGACGCGACGATCCACGCGCTGTACGTCGTCGACCGACGCATCGCCACCGCGAGCTCCGGCGACCTCCACGACGAGGTCGTCGCCGACCTCGAGTCACAGGGCGAGGACGCGGTCACCGCGGTCGCCGACCGCGCCGACGAGGCGGGCATCGACGTCGAGACCCACGTCGTACAGGGGACGCCGGACACGGAGATCGTCGACTACGCCGACGAGAACGGAATCGACGTGATCGTGATGAGCCCCGAGGGGAAGTCGCCGCGCGAGCGGATCCAGTCGCTCGGGAGCGTCTCCGACCGCGTCGCCGACGATGCGAACGTCCCGGTGTTCCTGATCAAGTAGGCGATCGACCCTACCGTGAGAGCAGGTCCTCCGACCGACTTAGGTGGTTCGACAGACGGACACACAAGCATGGAACTTACCGTCCTCGGCTCCGGCAGCGCGATGCCGGTCCCGGACCGCGTGCAAGCGGGGTACCTCCTCGACGACGGCGACCGCTCCCTGCTCGTCGACTGCGGCAGCGGCGTCCTCCAGCGACTCGCCGGCACCGAAACCGGCTACGAGGGGGTCTCGACCATCCTCTTGACGCATCACCACCTCGACCACGTCGCTGCGCTGTTACCCCTGATAAAGGCCCGGTGGCTCGCCGGCGAGGAACACTTGGAGGTTGTCGGCCCCGCGGGGACCAAATCCCTCGTCGACGGACTGCTCGACGTCCACGAGTACCTCGACGGCCGGATCGATCTGGCGGTTCGGGAGGTGTCGGCGACGCGGCCCTTCGCGGCGGCCGGGTTCGACGTGACCGCCCGCGAGACGCGCCACTCGATGGACGGGTTCGCCTATCGGTTCTCGCCGCCGAGCGCGGACGTCGCTCCCGCGGACGGGCCGCTCACGCTCTCGGGGGACACGGAGGCGTTCGCTGGCATGGCGTCGTTCGCGGACGGGAGCGACCTGCTGGTCCACGACTGCTCGTTCCCGGACGGAACCGACGTCTCGAACCACCCGAACCCCACGAAGCTCGGCGAGTCGCTCGCGGGCGTCGATATCGACACGCTCCTGCTTTCGCACCTGTACCCACACACCGGCGGCCGCGAGCGCGAGATGGCACGGAGCGTCCGAGACGCGGGGTTCGAGGGCGACGTCGAAGCCGCCAGCGACGGACTCCGGATCGCGATCGCCGAGCGCTCCGAGTCCGCGAGCGCCGACCAGACTCCCGGTTCGGACGAGACCGGAAAAGAATAGAACCGGGAGCCCCGGTTTCAGTCGGCGTCGCCTATCGCGAGCCCGAAGTCGAGTTCGACCGCGTCGCCGGCGTCGGCGTCGCCTGGATCGACCACGTCGTCGCCCGCGGCGAACCCCGCGTGGAGGTGGCCGTAGGTGCGGTCGATCGCCTCTACGATCACCTTCGTGCCTCCCGTCACCGGCATGAAGTTCGTGTCGCCGTCCCACCGCGGGACCACGTGGGTGTGGAGGTGGTCGATCGAGCCGCCGGCCGCCGAGGCGCCGAGGTTCTGTCCGGTGTTGACCCCGTCGGGCTCCACGTCGCGGCGCATCGCCGCCAGCGTCGCCGCCTTCAGCTTCGCGTGGTCGAGCAGGGTCGCGTCGTCGAGGTCGGTCGGGTCCTCGCGGTGTTCGCGGGGGACAATCATCGCGTGGCCCGGGTTGTACGGGGCGTTGTTCAACAGGACGTAGTTACGTTCGCTGCGAGCGACGATTTGGGCCTCGCGGGCGTCCTCGCGCTCCGGCAGAACGCAGAACGGACAGCCGTCGATCGGGTCCGCGTCGCGCTCGACCCACTCGATCCGCCACGGGGCGTAGATCCGGTCCATCAGTCGTCGAAGTCGTGGATGCCGGCGGTCGTGACCTCGACGCCGTCCTCGGTGATCAGCAGGGTGTGTTCTGCCTGACTCACGAGGGCGTCGTCGGACTCCTTCAGGACGGGGTACCCCTTCACCGCGTTCGCCTGTTTCAGCCGGCGGAGGGCCATCTCGGTGCGGTCGCCCTCGAGCCACCGCGCCGCGAACGGGAGGTCGTCGAACGCCTCGATCTCTTCGAGGGCCTGTCGCGCACGGCGGTCGCGGACGCTCCCCGACCCCTGTCGCTCGAAGATCTCCTCGTCGGTCCCCTCACCGACCTTCCCGCGGCCGTCGGTAGCGAACGGTTCGATGGCGACCGCCTGTCCGGGCTCCAGCTCGACCGACCGGTCGACGCCCCGGTTCGGGACCGTCGGTCCCGTGTGTGCGTCGTAGCGCTCGACGCCGTGCCCGGAGAGGTTCAGGACGGGCGTGTAGCCGTAGCCGCGGATCACGTCCTCGATCGCCTCGCCGACGACGCCGACCTCAACGCCCGGCCCCGCCTCGTCGACCGCGGCTTCGAGCGCCATCTCGGCGGCCTCGACCAGCTCGGGCGTCCCCGTGTGATCGACCGTGACCGCGGCGTCAGCGATGTGGCCGTCGACGTGGACCCCGACGTCGAGACACACCATCTCCTCGCCGAACTCGGTGTCGTCGTCGGGACCGGGGGTGGCGTGAGAGGCCTCGGGGTCGACGCTGATGTTGACGGGGAAGGCGAGTCCCGCACCCTGCTCCCGGATGAAGTCCTCCGTCCACTCGGCGACCTCGAGGTGGGTCCGCCCCGGCTCGACCATCTCGCGGGCCTCGTTCATGGCCTCGACCAACACCGCGCCGGCCTCCCGGTAGCTCTCGACCGCGTCGTCGTCTAGGGATCCGTGGCTCATGGCTCGGAGTTCGGCGACCGACCGCAAAGAGGTTGCGGAGGGAGTTCGCGAAGCCTCCCGCGTCAGGGCTCGCGAAGCCTCCCGCGTCAGGACAGGAGATCGCGATCGGCGTTCGTCGCCGGGGTCGCCGCCCCCCGAGCGTCCGAAGTCTCGGTGTCGGGCGTCGGAAGCCAGATTGTGATCAGGGTCCCGGTCGGTTCCCGGGTGTGGATCTCCAGTTCGCCGCCGGACTCGGTGACGATCCAGTGGACGAGCCAGAGGCCAAGCCCGCTCGCGTGTTCGAGCGCCGTCTCCCGTGCCTCCGAGAACACGCTGCGCTCGACCGGCGGGATCCCGGGACCGTTGTCCGCGACGGCGATTCGATACCCTTCGCCGTCGGGATCGACGGCCGCCTCGACGATCGGCTGGTCCCCGTCGTTGTGGACGACCGCGTTCTCCAACACGTTTCGAACAGCGGACTCGAGGAGCTCGTCGGCGCACACCACCGCCGCGTCCGGCGTCGACACGGTCACCGTCGCCTCCGGGAACGCGGACTCGAGCGACTCGCAGAGCCGCGTGAGGAGTTCCGACAGGTCGATCTCCGCGCGCGCGGCGTCGCTGTGGAGCGCGATGTCGATCTCGCGGGCCTGGTCGCTGAGGTGTGTCAGCGTCTCCACCTTCCGGTCGATGACGTCGAGATACTCGTCGCCCCCGCCGTCGACGTGGTCGCGCAGGAGGTCGGCGTACCCGCCGATAACGTTCGTGTCGTTCTTGAGGTCGTGTCGGAGGACCCGGTTGAGGACCTGAAGCCGCTGTTCGTACCGACGGCTCTCAGTCACGTCGGTGGCGGTTATCACCACTTCTTCGGTGTCCCCGAACAGGCGCTCGATGGTCGTCTCGAAATGGCGCCAGTTCCCGTCCGCGTGGTCGATCCGATGAGTGAGCGACTGAGAGTTGTCGGTCTCGAAGGCCCGCTCGAACGCGCGCTGGGCCTCCCGGCGGTCGTCGGGATGGACCAGATCGATCACCGGTCGTCCCTCGATCTCCGCTGGCGAGTGTCCGAGCAGCCGCTCTACCGAGGGGCTCACGTACCGAAGCAGGCCGTCGGTCCCGCAGACGGCGATGACGTTCGGCGACTTCTCGATGAGCGCGCGGTAGCGGCGCTGGAGCGTCTCACGTTCGGTGACGTCGCGGAACAGGAGGACCGTTCCGCCGGACGTGGACTCAGTCCGAGGGCTGGAACCCGATTGAGGGCCGGGGCCGGAGCCGAACCCCCCTCCCGTCGCGGCGATCGGGTGGGCGGCGACGGTCAGGAAGCGCGGGTCGGAGCCCGCGTCGACGGTCACCCTGATGTCGGCGTCCGGATTCGGCCCGAGACTGCGGGCGGAGCGACCCCTGCCGCCGTCTTCGGTCGACGCCAGGAGGTCTGCCACGGCCGGCGCGCGCTCGAACGCCTCCTCGACGCCGCAGCCGACCGCCGCGGACGGGAACAGGCGGCGAGCCGGTCGGTTCAGATCGACGACGCGACCGGCGGTGTCAACGACCACGACGCCGTCAGAGAGGTTCGCGAACACCGCGTCGCGGGCGATCGGCGAGAGGTCGAGGAGTCGGTGACGGAACACGACCCAGCCGAGCAGGCCGGAGGTGACCGCGAACGCGACCGGCGTGAAGTCGACGAACACCGGGCCGAGCGCCCCCACGAGCCCGGCGATTCCGGCGGCCATCGGCGCGACGCCCGCGGCGAGCAGCAGCGCGGCCTGCCGGCGAAACACGCCGTCGCGGGCGATCGCGACGTACCCGAGCACGCCGAAGGTACACAGATTCACGGCGTAGCTGTACGCCATGAATCCGAGGAGCGCCGGCGTCGGCAGGTACTCCATGACGAGGAATCCGTTCGAGCCGTCCAGCGACGGGGAGGTGTAAAAAAGCGGGTCGGCGCCGACGAGGAGGACGCCGCCGGCGGCGGTTACGGGAACGAGACACAGCAGGGCGATACGACGCGGTCGGAGCCACGCCGACCAGCCGACGTACGCGAACACGAACACGGGCCAGGCGACGGCGAGCGCCGCGATTCCGACCCAGACGAGACGGTTCCACAGCAGGGTCGACTCAAGCGTCGTCGCCGACAGCTGCGCCGCGTACGCCAGCGACCAGAGTCCGCTGGCAACCGTGACGCCCACGAAACTCCCAACGAGCGGCATCTCTCCGGGCCTCCGGTTCCACACGGCGTACGAGGCGAAGGAGAACGACGCGAGCGCCGCCACGAGCAGCGGGGCGGTGTACGGCGTCGGTTGCCACTCCATCGATACCGTTCAAAAGACTGTAGCAAATAAAAAGCAACCGGACCGAACCGCCTAATACCGGGGCGTAACCACGGGACGTATGCTCAAACCGGGCGATTCCGCACCCGCGATCACGCTGTCCGACCAGCACGGTGACGCCGTCACCGTCGACCCCGCCGCGGCGCGCTACACGGTCGTCTACTTCTACCCGCGCGCCGACACGCCGGGGTGTACGACGGAGGCCTGCGGGTTCCGCGACGAGTGGGACGCCTTCGAGGGCGCCGACGTCGCGGTCGTCGGGATCAGCGACGACCCAGTCGACGACCTCGAACCGTTCGCCGAGGCGTACGACCTTCCGTTCACGCTGCTCTCGGACCCCGACGGCGAGGTCGCGAGCGCGTACGACTCGTACGGCGAAAAGCAGATGTTCGGGAACACCTTCGACGGCGTGTTCCGGAACACGTACGTGCTCGACTCGGAGGGGACGATCGCGCTCGCCTACGAGGGCGTCTCCCCCGAAGACCACGCGGTCGAGATCCTCGACGACATCGAGTCGCTGGAGGGTTGAGCCCGGCGGCGAACAGATAGGCGGATCCGTCGGGACGCTCAGTAGGTGACAGACGTAGATCCGGTCTCGGTCAGTTCAGACGAACGCTGTATCACGTCGGGTTGTCATTTACGTGGGACCTGTCAGAAACGGGCTGCTGAATGCAGAGGATGTCGTTAGCACGGGAACCGCGTTATTCCACCGATAACTTTTCTCAACGTGTTGGGAGCAACCCTCTGGTTGATTCAGCCAGGTGACTCCGGCATTCATCACGGACATGGATCGTTCTATCAACCTCAGTTGGGATAATACTATTTAGGTTGGAAAGACTTATTATGCGACACAACTGCGATCGGACACACCGGACCGATGCCGGATAGTGACAGAGTCAGCCCAACGCAAGCGGTTACGTTTGAGGTGACCAGCGATGAGTGAACGCGAAAACACAAACACGAACACGAGTACAGCCGCAGAGACGGAGACGGACATCTTCTCGGAGAGAAAACAGCTGAAGCCCTACGAGTACAGCGACTTTCTCGACTACGTTGAGGCGATACGGAACAGCTACTGGGTACACACGGAGTTCAATTTCGACGGGGATGTCCAGGACTTCAAGGTCAACACAACCCCCACTGAGCAGACCGTTATCAAGCGGGCGATGTTGGCTATCGCGCAGATCGAGGTACAGGTGAAGACGTTTTGGTCGAATATCTACGAGGAGATGCCCAAAGCCGAGGTCGGGAACGTGGGTATGACCTTTGCGGAGAGTGAGGTGCGGCACATGGACGCCTACAGTCACCTACTCGACGTCTTGGGAATCACGGACGATTTCGAGCAGGTGACTGAGGAGCCAGCGATCAAAGAGCGGATCGAATATCTCGATGAATATCTGGAGAAGAGCGAGAGTGACGACGAAGGGGAGTACGTGATGAGCATCCTGCTGTTCAGTACGTTCGTCGAGCACGTATCGCTGTTCAGCCAGTTCCTAATAATGACGAGCTTCGACAAGCACGAAAAGAAGTTCAAGGGGATAGCGAACGCCGTCGAAGCAACCAGCAAAGAAGAGCAGATTCACGGTCTGTTCGGGGTCGAGCTGGTGGAGACGATCAGAGAGGAGAACCCGGATCTCTTCGATGATGACTTTGAAGAAGACGTCCAGGAGGCCTGTCAGCAGGCTTACGAGGCAGAAATGAAGATACTGGATTGGATATTCGGTGACGGCGAGCTGGATTTCCTTCCCAGGGCGTATGTCGACGCGTTTCTGCGAGACCGGTTCAATCAGAGTCTGGAAAACGTCGGCGTGGAACCGATATTCGAGACGGATGACGACCTGCTCGAGGAGACGCGCTGGTTTGACGAGGACATCATGATGACGAAGGATAACGACTTCTTCAGCAAGCGGTCGACCACGTACAACAAACACACGCAGAGCGTTACCGCCGAGGACATGTTCTAACGATGGCACAAACAGCACTAGACAGAGTTGCGGAACAGCACGAGGAACCGTTCTACTGGCTGAACGAGGACAGTAGGGAGTTTCTTAGAGAGGGATATCTGGTTGAGGGCGTCGACGCGGAAGAGAGAGTCAGACAGATAGCGGATCGCGCCGAAGAGATCCTAGATGACGAGGGCTTCGCGGACAAGTTCTACGAGTACATGAGCCGAGGCTTCTATAGTCTCGCCAGCCCAGTGTGGTCCAACTTCGGACTAGAAAGAGGCCTTCCGATCAGTTGCTTCGGCAGCTACATGGAGGATAACATAGAGAGTATTCTCTACACCCAAGCCGAAGTGGGTGAAATGACCAAACAGGGTGGAGGCACGAGCGGGTACTTCGGTGACCTGCGGCCGCGAGGCAGTCCGATAACGAACAACGGCAAGAGCAACGGGAGTTACAGTTTCACGGAGCTGTTCGACACGATCATCAACGTCATCAGCCAGGGTGAAACCCGGAGAGGGCAGTTCGCCGGCTATATCGACGTCGAACACGACGACCTGGAAGAATGGCTTAACATCAAAACCGAAGGGGACCCGGTACAGGACATCTACTACGGCGTCATCATCGGTGATGACTGGTTCCAGGCGATGATCGACGGCGATGAAGAGAAACGGGAGACGTGGGCGGAGATCATCGAGACCCGGATCAATATTGGCGTCCCGTATCTCATCTTCCGGGGGAACATGAACGAGGGGAAGCCGCAGGTCTACAAGGACAAGGACTACCAAATAAACGCGTCCAACTTGTGTACCGAGATAGCGCTGCCAGCCACGGCGGACGAGAGCTTCGTCTGCTGTCTCTCAAGTATGAATGCTCTCCACTACGACGACTGGAAAGACACCGATGCGGTGGAGACACTGACGCGGTTTCTGGATGCGGTGATGGAGGAGTTCATCCAGAGCACGGAGGGTGTAAAGTTCATGGAGCGGGCTGTGCGGTTTGCGAAGAGACACAGAGCGATAGGGATCGGCGTCCTCGGTTGGCACAGCTATCTCCAGAGCAACATGATCCCCTTCGACAGTATGGAGGCGATGGAGAAGAACGAGGAGATATTCCGGACCATCAGAGAGCGGAGCTACGAGGCGAGTGAAGCGCTTGCCGATGAGTTCGGGGAGCCGGAGGTACTTGAGGGCTACGGCAGGCGGAACACGACGACGATGAGCGTGGCTCCGACGAAATCGAGCAGCGTCATTCTGGGTCAGGTCAGTCCGAGCATAGAGCCGCTGAAATCGAACTACTTCGTGCGGGACGGCGCGAAGCTGAAGTCGACACAAAAAAACAGATTCCTCCAAGCGACACTGGCGGAGAGGGGCAAAGACGAGCGCGAGGTCTGGGACAGCATCGCGAGTAAGGACGGGAGTGTTCAACATCTCGAGTGTCTGACGGACGAAGAGAAAGAGGTGTTCAAGACCTTCGCCGAGATACCACAGATGGCGATCATCAACCAGGCAGCACAGAGACAGAAACACATAGACCAAGCACAGAGCGTGAACGTCTCAATCGACCCAAGTGAAGTGAGCGTCAAAGAGATCAATCAACTCTACATAGAGGCCTGGAAGAAGGGAGTCAAGAGTCTCTACTATCAGAACAGCGTGAATGCTGCACAGAAGTTCAGTCGGGATATTCTTGAGTGCAGAGCCTGTGAGAGCTGATCTCTCCTAATGCGGTGAGTGCTGCGCACAGGGCGCAAATCTCGCAAACTCAGTCTCACCCTCTGGATGTATTGACCTCCTCCCGCGCCTAAAGATGCTTATCGTCCGCTTGACCCCCGCGTATATACGGATATATAGGCAACGTGTTTGCTGAATACATTCTCTGAGCCTTGTTTAGACGCTTCTGAAAGTGTTGGTGAGCGGTTATGATGAGTGAACAGAATCAGCCCGTGAGTGCTCCTCGACCGATCTCAGTGTCTAAATAACGATTGAAGATGATAATCTGAATCGCGTCTAAACAAGGCCTACCTGAAGACTAGAGGCTCCACAACGATTTAGAACAACCCACCGACTAGCGAGCGGAGCCGCGGCACCTCGTCGGCGATCGCGCGCCGCTTAAGCAGGCCAAAGCCCACGACGATGACGGCGAAGCCGGCGATCGTCAGTGCCGTCACGGGTTCGGCGAGCAGGACCGCGCCTGTCACCGTCGCGACGACGGGGACGGCGTACGAGACGAGGTTGATCTCGAAGGGCCCGAGTCGGTCGAGGAGCGTGAAGTAGATGACGTACGCGACTGCCGAGGCCAGCACGCCGAGGAACAGCAGCGCGCCGACCGCCGGGAGCGCGGTCGACGGGAGCCGCTGCGGCTCGCCGAGCCCGAGGCTGAATCCGTGGATCAGCAGCGCGCCGAACAACATCGCCCACGCGGTGAGCGCGACGCTGGAGAAGGTCGTCTCCACGGTACGGAGCCCGACGCTGCCGACCGCGACGGCGAGCACCCCGATCGAGATGAGTCCGACGCCGATCGTGACGCCTCCGGCGAGGTTCGCGGGGTCCGGCTGAGCGACGAGCCCGACGCCGATGAACGCTAACACGACGCCGATCCCACCGCGCGCGTCGAGATCGGAGCCACCGATCCAGGCGGCCGCGACTGCGGCAGTTGCGATCGGAACGAGGCTGTAGGTGATCGAGGCGATCCCGCTCGTCGTGTACTGCTGGCCGACGAACAGCAGGGAGTTGTTGGCGGCGACGGAGAGCCCGCCGCTAAACCCGATCGCGGCCGCGTCGCCGCGGGTCCGCGGGAGCGGCCCGGCTTCCGTCAAGAGAACGTGCGAGACGAGTACCAAGGCGGCGATATCGAACCGATAGGCGGCGTACAGCACCGGCGGGTAGTAGTCGAGGCCGACCTCGATGGCGACGAAGGAACCGCCCCAAAGCAGGGCGAGCGCGAGGAACAGGACGATGTCTCGATACCTGGACACGGTTGGACAGACCGGTTCCGGGAGTAAAGCGGTGTTCGTTTCGGTTTAGTAGCCCCGGACGATCAGGTAGTCAGCGAGGTCCGCCAACAGCTCGCGAGAGCCGCTCTCGGGGAAGATCTCGAGGTGCTCTTTCGACCGCTCCGTGAGGTCTTCGGCCGTCTCGCGAGCGTACGCGATCGAGCCGGCGTCTTCGAGGGCCGCCACCGCGTCGTCGATAGCCTCCTCAGTCACCTCGTCGGGGCTGTCAGCGTCGACCAGCTCGTCCACGTCAACGCCCTGCTGGCGGGCGTGGAGGGTGATCAGCGTCTCCTTCCCTTCGACGAGGTCGGAGCCGCGCTGCTTGCCCAGGTCCTCGGAGGGGACCGTCAGATCGAGCACGTCGTCTTGAATCTGGAACGCCCGGCCCGAGTCGATCCCGTACTGGTAGAGGGCGTCGACGGCCTCCTCGTCTGCACCGAGCAGGATGGCGGGGGTCGCTGCCGAGGCGCCGTAGAGCACTGCGGTCTTCAGCCCGACCATCTCTAAGTACTCTTCCGGGAGAATGTCGTCGCGCGACTCGAAGGCGACATCGAGCGCCTGCCCCTCGCAGATCTCCGTGCAGGTGGACGCGAGCATCCGCATCGCTTCCAGCCCGTTGGCGGGGTCCGATCCCGTCTCCGTCATGAACTCAAACGCCTTCGAGTAGAGGGTATCACCGGCGAGGATGGCCGTCGAGGTGTCGTACTTCTCGTGGACCGCCGGGACGCCCCGCCGGAGGTCGTCCTCGTCCATGATGTCGTCGTGGATCAGCGTGAACGACTGGATCACCTCGATGGCGACCGCGGCGCGCATCACGTCGACGGTGTTGCCGTCGAGGGCCGCGAATTCGCGGAAGTCGGCGCTCAGCGGGTCGGTGCCGGTCACCGCCTCCGCGGCCAGCGTCGTCACGGTCGGGCGGAGCCGCTTGCCGCCCGCTTCGAGGATGTACCGCGTCGCCTCGTAGAGCCGCTCCGGGTGCTGTACCGGCAGCTCCTCGTCGATAGCGGCGTTGACGAGGTCACGCCGCTCGCGGATGGTCTCCAGCACCCGCGCCTCCTTCGTCTCGCTCGTCATTCGACGAGCTGGTGGATGTTCCCGTTCTGCGTGACGTGGATATCACGTCCGAGCTTGTACCCCTGCGACTTCGCGAGCTGCACGTACGGCGAGAAGCCCTCCAGCGACTGGTGACCGGGGATGACGTGCTGGGGCTGGAGCGCGTCGAGCATCTCGTAGTGCCCCTCCTCGCGGAGGTGGCCGGAAACGTGGATGTCGTCGTAGATGCGGGCGCCCTGCATGCGGAGGAGCTGTTCGCTCTGGTACCGCTGCCCACGGTTGGTCGGCTCCGGGATGACGCTCGCGCTGAAGACGACCTTGTCGCCGTCGTCCAGTTCGTACGGGGTCTCGCCGCGACCCATGCGGGTCAACATCGCGCGCGGCTCGCCTTGGTGGCCAGTCACGATGGGGAGGAAGTTGCCTTTCCCTTCCTTCATGATGCGCTTGAACGCACGGTCAACGGACTTCCGGTGGCCATACATGCCGACGTCGCCCTGGAAGTCGACGAAGTCGAGTCGTTCCGCGGTGCCCGAGTACTTCTCCATCGAGCGGCCGAGCAGGACCGGCTGGCGGCCGATCTCACGGGCGTACTCGACGAGGGTCTTCACGCGGGCGATGTGGGAGGAGAACGTCGTGGCGACGATCCCGCCCGAGTAGTCCTCCATCGAGGTGAACGTGTCCTCGACGTGCTTTTTCGCGTACGACTCCGAGGGCGTCCGGCCCTTCCGGCCGGCGTTCGTGCAGTCCTCGATGTAACAAAGGACGCCCTCGTCCTGTCGGCCGATTTCGCGGAACCGGTCCATGTCGATCGGGTCGCCGATGACGGGCGTGTGGTCCAGGCGCTTGTCGAGGCCGTAGACGACGGCGCCCTCAGGCGTGTGGAGGACCGGGTTGATCGCGTCGATGATCGAGTGGGTGACGTTGACGAACTCCATCTCGACCTGCTCGGAGTCGCCGATGGCCATCGTGCCGCCCGCCTTCATCTTCACGAGGTCGTTGTCGACCTGGAACTTCCCTTCGTCTTCGATCTGCTGTTTGACCAGCTCGATCGTGTACGGGGAGCCGACGACCGGGGCGTCGTACCGGTGGGCGAGCTTCGGGATGCCCGCGATGTGGTCGAGGTGGCCGTGGGTGGGGACGATCGCCTGGACGTCGCCCTCCAGCTCGCTCATGACGCGGTCGTCCGGGATCGCGCCCATATCGATCAGGTCGAGGCTGTGCATGCTTTCGGTCTCCACGTTGTCGTGGATGAGGACCTTACTGAGGTTCAGGCCCATGTCGAAGATGACGATGTCCTCGCCCGCTCGGACTGCCGTCATCTGTCGACCGACCTCTTCGTAACCGCCGAGTGTCGCAATTTCGATTTCCATGGTTTATAGGTTCGAACGCCGTCGTCGGCGTCCATCACTGAAACCCCGCAAGGAGCCGTCAGCGCTGCGTTGGTCCGCGCGTCGTTGAGGCCCCGCTACGGCCGAGCCGACGTCGGCTCACCGTGTCCCGCGGGAGTGTGGTGTTTCGGCGTACTCGCGCCCGCATTAAAAACACCCGGGTTCGAGCGTCTCCGAGACGGTCCGCGGCGTGACTCGTGCGGACACGTCTCGGAGCCAGCGCCGGCAGGCCCCTCGGTGTCCCGGTATTTTTATTAGTGCGACGGGCGGCGGTACGGACAATGAGTGGACGACCCCTCGACGTGCTCGAAGCGTCGCTCGAGGAGCCGGTGACGGTACACCTGAAGGACGGAACGACGTACTACGGCATCCTCGCCGGCTACGACCAACACATGAACATCGTCATCGAGCCCGAGTCCGACGTCGACGACCGCGTCGACGACGACCTCGACGGCGAGTTCGCGGTCGCAATCGAAGACACAACGATTATACGCGGCGATAACGTCGTCACCATCAAAGCATGACCGGCTCCGGAACGCCCTCTCAAGGGAAAAAGAACAAGACGGTTCACGTGAAGTGCCGCCGCTGCGGCGAGAAATCCTACCACGTCAAGAAGGAGCGCTGCGCCTCGTGCGGCTTCGGCGACTCGGCGTCCCGCCGCGACTACGCGTGGCAGTCGAAATCCGGCGATAACTGACGACCGCGCTCTCTCTTTCGGCGCTTTTGCTTCGCGCTTCGCTAGCTGGTGTGCCGGGGGCACTTCTCGATCTGGAGGGCGTCGACCGCAGACGAGGGGTGTGAATCGGTGTTGGTTTCACTCCTGACCGATCTCGCTCACCCGACCTGCGGTGGGTTCCAGAACAGGCCGTCAACCATCGGCAAGCAGCCGGCGATCGCGGCGACTGCGACGGCGGCTGGCCACGCGTCAAACGCCGCCGCCCCGAAGGCGTAGCCAGCCGCGAACAAAAGCGGCATACACGCGAGAATCAGGTCCGCCCGCGAGAGCTGCTTAGGCAAGTCAACGGCGGGAATTTCGACGGTTCGAGTCATTCCATGTATCCCAAGTCCCGGAGCTTCTGGCCGATCCGGCGAGCTTCCGCCTCGCTGATCTCGTCTCCCGACTCCATCTCCTGAACGACGACGTGTTTCACGAACTCCTTGACCGAGCCGAACGGCTCGTCGTCGATGTACTCCTCGACGTCGGCGACGAACTCCTTGCGCAGCGAGATAGTGGTGTAATCGCTCATTACTTCTGGGCACTCGATCCGGGGTGAAAAGGCTAATTATATGTAATTACAACTCGGCGCCGCGTGATTTCGGCTCGTTCGTGCCCGCGTGGCGTCGGTGACGGAGTGACTATCGCTTATAAGCGATCGCTGGCAGCGGATCGGCGGTGAGTACCTCCAAAGCGCCAGCGACTCCCTCGCGCGTGCAACTCGCGGCCGCTCGTCGGCACGCGCCACCGCACCTCTACTTATAAACAGACATCGACCACTCCCAACGCTACTCCACGCGCTCTCTCGCGGCCGCGATCAGCATCGGCAGCATGACGGTCGCGTCGCCGTAGACGGAGGCGTTGCGCGCGTCTTTCTCCAGTTTCCCCCACGATCTGGCTTCTTCGAGGGTGGCGCCGGAGAGTCCGCCCGTCGCCTCGGGGTCCATCGTGATCTGGACCGCGTAGTCGTAGGCGCGCGGGGTGACGAGCATCGTCTGGAGCGTGAAGTTCTTCGGGACGCCGCCACCGACGAGCAGGCAGCCGGCGTCGTCGGCGTCGAACGCGAGGTCGGTTAGCGCCGTCATGTCGTCTAAGGCGTCGAGCGTGAAGTCGGCGGTTTGCGCGTACATCCACGCCTGTAAGCCGAGTACGGAGTCCTGCACGGCGGGACAGTAGACGGGCACGTCGCACTCGTAGGCCGCGGCGGCGACGCCGGGGTCCTCGGCCACGTCGTCGCGCTCGTTGACCGCGGCGTTGGCGCGCCCGAGTTCGCGGGTGAGGTCCGCGATGCCGACGGCGCCGTGTCCGTCTCCGCCTCCCCCTCCGTCCGGGTCGGCCTCGAGCGCCGGGAACACCTCCTCGCGCAGGTGGCCCTCGAAGTCGGCGAAATGCTCCTGCGGGAGATAGACGTTATAGATGCGGTCGACGCCCTCGTCGCGGAGCCCCTCGTCGTGCTCGCGGAGGCTCTTCTCGGGGTCGTGGGTCCGCCCGTGGTGGTGTTTCCCCCCGATGGCCTCGATCGCGTCGTGCGTGAGGTTCGCGCCCGTCGTCACTAGGGCGTCGACGTAGCCGTCCCGGATGAGATCGGAGACGATCCGGCGCATCCCGGCGGGCACCATCGCGCCGGCCAGCGAGAGGAACACGGTGCAGTCGTCGTTCGCGAACATCTCCGCCAGCACGTCGCCCGCCTCGTTGACCGACGCCGCGCCGATCCCCGCGTCGCCGTAGCCGTCGACCAGCTCCCCGACGGTCATGCCGGCGGTCGCTCGGGTGTGCCCGACCGGGTCCTCGTGGAACTCCTCGCGCTGCGGGTCGCCGTCGGCGTCTTCCGGCTCGTCGTCGTCGCTGTCGCTCATACCGAGAGGTGCGGCGCGCGACTGTTTGAAACGACCGATCTATTGACTCATCTCTCGACCCATCTCTCGACCCGGCTACCGACCGCCCGACCGCCCGACAGCGCCTCCGCTCACGGGAGGGAACAGCGCCAGTTCGTCGCCCGCTTCGAGGATCGCGTCCGTCCCGCCGTCGTGGTGGACGTTACGACCGTTCCGGAGGACGTTGATGTGATCGGCGACCTCGCCGTCGTCGAGCACTCGGTCGCGGAGGTCAGGCCGCCCCTTCAACAGCGCGTCGAGTGCGTCGCCGACCGTGTCACCGGGCTCAACCGCCACGTCGATCTCGCGTCCGCCGGCGATCTCGGCGAGGTCGGCGAACAACTTCCACTCCATACGCGGATCCCCGCGCGGGCGACTCAAGAGCGTTGCGCCCCGTCGGCGGGCTTCGATCCCGGTTCCCCCTCGGCGGCCGCCTCGAACCGGCGGATCGCGTCAGGGCGTCCGACGAGATACACGAGGTCGCCGGCGCCGAACGCGTACGCACCCGGTGGGATCGGCTGAACGGATCCCTCGGCCGGCCGGACCGCGGCGACGACGGTGTCGACATCGCCGACGGTGCTCCCGTCGAGGTCGCTGCCTGCCCCGACGGTCACGGACGCCATCGTCTCGTCCGCGGTCCGCAGCAGCGAGGCGAACTCGCGGTCCGCCTGCGGCTCCGCGGGGAGGGTCACGATCCGGTACCCTTCCTCGTCGGACAGCCGTTCGGCGTCCGACTCGTCGACCGCGACGGTGACGGCGTCGTCGGCGACCCCGCGTAGCTCGCCGGTCGCGATGCGTTTCGGCTCCGGGTCGTCTCGCCAGAGCTGGACCGTGTCGCCGGCGGTAGCGTTGTTCGGCGGATCCGCGACCACCGCGATCGCCGCGGATCCGGGCGCGAGCGTCGGGCCGAGTCCGGCGGCGCGGGAACCGACCGCGAAGTACTCCACCGCCCCGTCTGCGGCGAGGTCGACGTCGACGTAGCCGACACCGTACTCGTCTTTGAGCCGAGCGACGAGCCGCTCGCGGAGGTCCGCCGCCGAGAGCTTGCGCGGGAAGAGTAAGGTCTTCTCGGAGAGCTCCGCCTTCTTCTCCGGCGAGACGGGGTCGTACGTGTCCATGTCGCCGATCTCGTCGGCCTCGGGAAGCGTCACCGCGGTGAATCGACCAACCGCGCGCACGATGCCGCTCAGCTCGCCTTCGAGCTGTTTGGCCCCCGTGAGCGCGAACACGTCGACCGCGAGCCGGTCGCCCGCGTACCGACCGACGGGCGCCAGCACCGCCGCGACGCCGAGTGCGACCACGTTGAAGAACACGCTCTCGGGCGCCAGCAGTCCCGGGCTGTCGCCGACCGCGACCGATCCCAGCGAGGTCGTGTTGAGGTACAGCGCGACGACGGCGACGCCGAGCAGGCCGGTCACGCCTTCGGGGATCTCCGCGCGGAAGTACCACCGGTAGGCCAGCGCCGCGCTCCCTGCGATGAGAACGGCGAGAACGGCGAACGTGACGAGCGTGACCGCCGCCTGTCGCGGTCGGGCAAAGCCGACGTCGACGACGGCAGCCAGAGGAGCGATACGTGTGACATCTGCACCCACGGCGGCGGCCTCCGACCCGGCAGCCGCGGCGAGCGCGAGGGTCACGTAGCCACCTCCGCGAACCGGTCTATCGCGTCGCGGCTCCCGACGACGAACAGCTCGTCGCCCGCCGACAGCGACTGGGACCCGCTCGGTGCTATCGTCCACGAGTCGTGACGCGCAGCGAGGACCGCCACGTCGTACGCTTTTCGGACTTCCAGCTCGCCGATTGTGTGCCCGTCCAACGGCCCGCCGGCGACGACCGAGACCTTCCGGAACCGCTTGCCGGTTCGGCGCAGTAGCGAGGTGAGCTCGTACTCGCGGCGGGTGCCCCGTGACAGCACCATCACGCGTCCTCGACCGGCGCGCAGCAGCGCTGTCGCCTCGGAGCGGTCGACGGCGACCGTCACCTGCCCCTCGCCGCCGGTCGTCGTAGGTGCGGTCGCCGCCGGGGGCGAGGCCACCGTTTCTTCGCCTCCATCGGTCCGAACGTCGTCGTCCGGGCTCGCATCGTTGCCGGCGGCGGATACGGAAGTCGGGGCCGTGCCGACGCCCGGTTCCGGCTTCCCGCTCGACCGGGCGGCGAGGACCCCGGCCTCGATGTCGAGACCCGGCGCGACGACACGGACCACGTCACCGCGAGCGACGCCGGTCGGCACGAGCGCCGACACCGACACCGCGCGCTTCCCGGCGGGCACCCGCTTCGAAAGCGCCCCGGTCGGCGGCGCGGCGGCCACTGTCGCGTTCGCCTGCTCATCGATCCGAACCGCTACGTCGGCCAAATTGAGCTCGGTCTGTAACCGCTGTGCGAACCGCTCTTCCAACTCCGCGAGCGGGAGATGGGCAGGGAACGCCCAGTCGCCGTCAAGGATGGCCCGTCGCGTCTCGGCCGGGAGCGGCGGGTACCCCTCCATGTCGCTCACTTCACCGGTCACCTCCACGGAGACCCGCCCCCGACCGCCGACCAGTTCGATCACGTCCGTCGACAGCGTCCGGTCGCGGAGCTGTTTGAGCGAGATCCGCTTCGGGACGCTGGCGCCGAGTCGATCCCCCTGCGCGTGGGCGTACATCGAGAGCATCAACACCACGACGATCGCCGTGAGGATCGCCGGCGCGCGCTCCGACGACCGGATCGTTTCGTCGTTGAGCGCGAGCAGTCCGCCGTTGACGCCGGCGATCGCGAGCGACAACACGACGACCCCGAGCCCGGGGATCGTCACGTCGGTGACGTACTTGAACACGAATCCGAGGGTCCCGGCCACCAGCGCGGGGACGATCCCGGTGATGACCCCGAGGTAGATACCAAAGACGATCTCGACCGGCAGTGACATACGCCCCTCAACCGGCGG
This sequence comes from Halorubrum shenae, assembly GCF_051194165.1. Classification (NCBI taxonomy): domain Archaea; kingdom Methanobacteriati; phylum Methanobacteriota; class Halobacteria; order Halobacteriales; family Haloferacaceae; genus Halorubrum; species Halorubrum shenae. The sequence goes on from NZ_JBLZNI010000007.1 coordinate 183,479, forward strand.
GGTCGTTAAACGTGTGTCGGCGCGAGCAGCGTCGCTGTTCGGCTGCCGTGCCTCCTCGGAGACGCGGTCAGCCTCCCTCGCGGGGTTTAAGTCCGCCGTCGGCGACGAGTTTCCATGGAGCTGACCCGCGATTGGGTGACCGTCCGGGCGTCGATCGCCCTGACGTTCGCGGTTGCGATCCTGTCGATCCTCGCCGGACTCGCGCAGATCGGGGGGCTCAGTGTCGACGGGCCGCTGGCATCGTCCGTCCCCGAGGTCGTCCGCCAGACGGTCGGGTTTACCGGGACGATAACCGGCTTCGCGATGCTCGGGAGCAGCTTCGCCCTGAAAAACGGGTACCGGGTCGGCTGGTACTCCACGGCGGTCCTGCTGCCCCTGACCGCGATTCAGGGGCTGATGCAGGCGTCGGTGCTATCGTTCCCGCTGGTGGCCCTGTCCGTTCTGTCGGTGCCCGCGTTAGTCTACAATCGGCGGCGGTTCGACAGGCACTTCTCGCCGTCGCCGACCCAGCTCGCGGCGGGCGCAGCGCTCGTGACGGCCATCTCGTACGGTACGGTCGGCACGTACGCGCTCCGCGACCAGTTCAACGGGGTTGAGACCATCGTCGACGCGTTCTACTTCACCGTCGTCACCGCCTCGACGGTCGGCTACGGCGACGTGACTCCGAAAACCGGCGCGGCCGCCGATATCGCCCAGCTGTTCGTGCTCTCCTCGCTCGTGATGAACGTCGCCGCGTTCGCGGTGGCGCTCGGGGTCATTCTCACCCCGGCCATCGAGGCGCAGCTCTCCAAGGCGCTCGGAAAAATGACTGACAGACAGATAGACCTCCTCGACGACCACGTCCTCGTGCTCGGTTACGGGGACCTGACGGAACCGATTCTCGAAGAACTCGACGCCCGCGACGGCACCGAGTACGCCGTCGTAACCACCGACGAGACCGCCGCGAGACGCCTCGCCGAGCGCGACGTTCCGGTGTTCACCGCGGACCCGAGCGACGTCGAGCCGCTCGAACGAGTCAACCTCGAGGGCGCCCGCGCGGTCGTCGTCGCGACCGAAAACGACGCGCGCGACGCCCTCGCGATCCTCACTGCCAGACAGCTCAACCCCGACGTGCGGATCGTCGCGGCGGTGACCCAACGAGAAAACATCAACAAACTCCGCCGAGCCGGCGCGGACCAAGTCATCTCGCCCACGACGCTCGGGGGGCACATCCTCATCGACTGCGCTTTCGGCGCGGACAGCGGCGACGCCACGACCGACCTCCTCGGTGACACGCTCGACGACGTCGAGGAACTCGACGAGGTGGAAGCGCCCGACGACTCGTCCGCCTGACGACGGCTTCTCGACGCCGCCCCCTCAGCGGCTCTGCCGGCCCTTCGTCTGCCGGTAGTCCCGGCTCAACACGTTCTCGCGCATGTGGTCTCGGAACGCGTCGGCCTCGCTCTCCGTCATCTCGCCCGGGTCCTTCATCGGCACCACCTCGAAGCCGCGCCCGCGGATCGTCGTGGCGTGTTCGGCGTCGATGTCGAAGGAGTCCGGGCGCCGGGTGGTGTACGCGACCGCGAGTTCGCGGAGCGGTCGCTCGCCGACGGGAACGATAATCTGCGGGTTGATCATCCGGATCTCCGCGTTGAGGAACGGCTCACAGGTCTCGACCTCCAAGTCGGTCGGCTCGCGCTCGGGGTGACGGCACCGCGTCAGGTTCGTGAAAAAGACGTTCTGTACGTCCGGTTCCGTCGCGTCCGGCGCCGATCGGACGAACCCGAGGTCGGCGAAGATCGACTGCACTCGTTGTCCGGTTCCCGCACCGGTGAATGGGATGCCGTTGGCCTCGGCGGTCGCGCTCGGTCGCGCGCCGACGACGAGGAACTCGGCACCCACGTCGCCGTAGCCGTGAACGACGCGATCGCGGGGCCCGCACAGCTCGGAACAGTTCTCACACTCCGTGTCCATCCCGAACGGGTTCCGGAGCTTGTTCTGGTTCGCGTCCACGGCCTCACTGCGTTCCGCGGGCTCGTAAACGCTCCGCTGGCAAGATCGGGAACGATCGAGAACGGAGAGCACAGATGAGAACGGGGTCAGTTCAGCACGTAGGTGTCGCCGTCGCAGTCGACCATGTTCTCCTTTCGGAGCGTCTTCAGAATGCTGTACAGCGAGAGCTTCTTCATTCCCAGCGAGTCGCCCATCTCCGAAACGGTCGCGTCGCCGTTCGTCGTGAGGTACAGGTAGACGAGCTTCGCGCGGGGAGACTGCAGCTCCGACGGCAGGGCCGGTGCCGCGGTGGGTGCGGTCTGTGTCTCAAGCATCTTGTCCGATACAACGGATTCGACGATAATAAACCCCCTATACAACGATTGTCGAAATCGCGCTAGCGGGGCGGAAACACCCGAAACGCGTCGAAACGGGGTCAGTGTCGGTGGGCCCGTCGTCGTCTTGTTCGGCGGATCTCCGCCGAATTTCGACCGACGACGGATAGGGAATCGTGAACGATCAGAATCGATCGTGTCTGACCTGCCGTTCAGTACGATCGACTCTTCGGCTCGTACGTCTTGTTCTCGCCTTCGAGGATCGTCGGCTTGTACCACAGTTCCGGCTCGCCGTCGTGCCACGAGACGAGCGTGTGTTTCAGCCAGTTCTCGTCTTTCCGCTCCTGGTGCTCTTTCCGCCAGTGCGCGCCGCGGAACTCCTTGCGAGCGAGCGCGCCCATCGTGAGCGCCTCGGCGATGTCGAGGATGTTCCGGGTTTCCATCGTGTGGATGAGGTCCGTGTTGAACGTCCGGGACGGGTCCGAGACGGCCACGTCCTTGTACGCCTCTCGGGCTTCGCGGAGGTCGCCGAGCGTCTCCCCGAGTCGGCCCTCCTCGCGGAACACGTTGACGTTGTCGGTCATCGTCTGCTGGACCGTCGAGCGGATCTCGGCGTGGTTGCGTCCCTTACGCGTGAGTAGCTCCTCGATACGGGCCTTAGCGCGCTCGACCTCGACTTCGAGTACGTCGCCGGGGTCCGTCGCCACCGCGCCGCCGTCGGCGGCCGCGGGGCCCTGTCCGCCGGTCTCGCCGACCTCGATCTCGAACTCGTAGTCAGTGGCCTCCCAGTCGCCCTGCTTCCCGGTCGTGATCTCGGCCTCACCCATCTCCTCGCCGGCCGCGTGGCGCCCGGCGCGCTTGCCGAAGACGATCAGCTCGGGCAGGGCGTTGCCGCCGAGACGGTTCGCGCCGTGGACCGACGCGCAGGCGCACTCGCCGGCGGCGTAGAGGCCGCCGATGACGGTCTCGCCGAACTCGTTCGTCTCGATGCCGCCCATCGCGTAGTGTTGCCCGGGCTTGACCGGCATGGGCTCGGTGAGCCCGTCCGCGCCCTCGAAGTCCTCCGCGAGGTGGAGGATGTTCTCCAGTCGGTCGAGGATGCGCTCCTCGCCGAGGTGGCGCATGTCGAGGTGGACGTACTCGTCCTCGATGCCGCGCCCCTCGTTGACCTCGGTCAGCTCGGCGCGGGAGACCACGTCGCGAGAGGCGAGCTCGCCGTCGTTGTTCGCGTAGCCGTGCTCGAACATGAACCGCTCGCCGTTCTTATTGTAGAGGATACCGCCCTCGCCGCGAACGCCTTCGGAGATGAGGACACCGGTGGACGGAAGCGTCGTCGGATGGAACTGGATAAACTCCATGTCCTCCATCGGGACGCCCGCGCGGTACGCCATCGCGACGCCGTCGCCGGTGTTCGCGACCGCGTTCGTGGTGTGATCGAACACCTGCCCCATCCCGCCGGTCGCGAGGATGACGCCGTTCTCGGCGCGGAAGCCGCTGACCTCACCGCTCTGAATGTCGTAGGCGACGACGCCGTGACAGGTCCGGTCCGCCGGGTCCTCCTCGTCGGTGACGGCCAGCTCCATCACGTGCCACTCGTCGTACACCGTGATTCCGCGTTTGACCACCTGCTCGTACATCGTGTGGAGCATCTGGTGGCCGGTCTCCGCACCGGCGTACGTGGTCCGCGGGAAGGAGAGCCCGCCGAACGGTCGCTGTGAGACGCGACCGTCGTCCTCGCGGGAGAACGGCATCCCCCAGTGTTCGAGCTGGATGACCTCTTCAGGGCTCTCCTGACAGAGGGCCTCGACAGCCGGCGCGTCGCCGAGGTAGTCCGACCCCTTCATGGTGTCGTACGCGTGGTCCTGCCATGAGTCGGCGTCGCGCAGCGCCGCGTTAATTCCTCCCTCGGCCGCGCCCGTGTGCGAGCGGACCGGGTGGAGTTTCGAGACGATGGCCACGTCGGCCCCGGCTTCCTGTGCCGCGATCGCCGCCCGGAGTCCCGCCCCCCCGGCGCCGACAACGATGACGTCGTGTTCGTGCATTGTTGGGTATGTTTATTCGTTTGTTCTGAATGCCCTTGAGCGTGTCTCCCGTCGCTACCAGAACTTCAGATTATTCTTGACCGCTTCGCGCTTCAGCTCCTGAATGTGCTCGGTGAGTGGGATGTCTTTCGGGCACACTTCGGTACAGGAGAACTGCGTCTGGCACCGCCAGACGCCGTGTTCCTGCTCGATGATCTCGAGCCGCTGCTGTTTGATGTCCTCGCCCTCGCGCTCGTCCATCGCGAACCGGTAGGCCTTGTTGATCGCGGCCGGGCCGAGATACTCGTTGTCGCCGGCGGCGATGTTACACGAGGACATACACGCGCTACACCAGATACACCGGGTCGACATCTTGATCTTCTCGCGGTTCTCCCGCGTCTGGCGCTGCTCTTCCAGTTCGCCGTCGGGGTACTCGTTCGTCTGGAAGTACGGCTCGACGGCCTCCATCTGGTCGTAGAAGTGCTCCAAGTCGACGACGAGGTCCTTCCGGACCTCGGCGTGCGGGAGCGGCTCCACCCGGATCGGCTCTTCGAGGTCCGCGATCTGGGTCTTACACGCCAGCTTCTGGCCGCCGTTTACGAACATCGCGTCCGAGCCGCAGACGGCCTGCCGGCAGGAGTGTCGGAACGTGAGCGAGGAGTCGTACGTGTCCCGCGAGTACATCAGCGCGTCGAGGACGGTCATCCCCTTCGTGAACGGCACGTGGAACGTGTCGAATCGGGGCTCCTGTTTCCCCTCGATCTCGGGGTCGTACCGGAACACCTTCAGCTCGATCGTCTCCTCGTCGGCGGCGGCCTGTTCGGCCTCTTTTACCTGTCGACGGGCGCGCTTCTCGGCGGCGCGCCGTCGCTTCTCGTCTCGACGCTCATCGCCCTTCGAAGGCACCTCCGCCTCGGCGTCGGTTTCGCTCGATTCCTCGACTTGTGTTGGTGTCTGCGTACTCATAGTTCAGAGCAGCGGGAAGCCGCCCGCCCATGCGTTCGCCGTCCGAATCCCCTGGAACAGCAGCACGACGCTCGCGGCCACGAGCGACCACTTGACGACCGTGCGCTTGGTACCGGTAAGTCCCTGATTGACAAGAGCGTTGTACACGCCGTTGACCCCGTGGAACGTCGCGGTCACGAGGAACAACACCATCAGCGAGTAGTAGCTCAGCTGCTCCATCCGCGCCGAGCTGGCGAGGAACGAGACCTCGTCGGCGTGGTTGACGAAGTGGAGCAGGAAGAAGTGGAACGCCAGCACGATCACCAGGAACGCCGCGGTGACGCGCTGGAGCAGCCACATCCGACCGCCGGAGTTGAACGAGGAGTAGCGCTCCGCCATCTCAGAACGCCCCCGCGATGAAGGTCGGGACGGACGCGACGGTGATCGCTCCGGTCAAGATCAGCGACGCGTAGAAGCTCTTGTCCTGTGCCTCCAGTCCGACGCCGAGATCGACGAGGAGGAGCCGGGTGCCGTTGAGCATGTGGAAGACGGCGACCGCGAGCAGGCCGACCTCCAGGATACGCACGAGGAGCAGCCCTTCGAGGCTGACGATCGTCTGCGTATATACGTCATCGCCTGCCAGTAACACGGCCTCGCTTGCACCGGCTGCCGGGATCGCGGTACTCAACACGGCGATGTGAGTGAACAGGTAGCCGATGAGCACCCACCCCGTGAATTTATGGAAGATCCAGGCCCACATCCCCGCCTCGAACTCCCGCCAACGGCTGAAGTCCTCGATGAGGCCTCGATTGTACGACTGACTCATACCTAACGGTTCTGAACCGGGGTCGTATAGTAGTTACTAACACGGCGGGATCCACCCCGACGGACTACCCGTCCCGTCCGGGCATGACTGACGTTAGCATGGCGATCCCGCTCGCGGAAGCCTTTTACGTACACCACTCGGTTTTACGGATGCAATGGCGAAAGGCGAAGTTGACTTCTTCAACGACACTGGCGGCTACGGATTTATCGAGACTGACGACGCGGACGAGGACGTGTTCTTCCACATGGAGGACGTCGGCGGCCCGGACCTGGAAGAAGGTCAGGAAGTCGAGTTCGACATCGAAGAAGCGGATAAGGGTCCGCGCGCGACGAACGTCACCCGCCTGTAACACCGGCGACGACGTTCACGGGTGTACCGCTTTTTGACTAATCTACGCCTCTGAGCGGCTGGTCCGTCCGACGCACGGGCGAACTGTTCTCCGACCGATAGGGATTTACCGATCGCTGACTGACCGGTCAGTCAATGAGCGACCAGCCGAGCGCGGCCGACGAGATCATGGACGGAGTCTATCGCGCGCTCCGCGCTCACGGCTACGCCGAACTGACGATGCAGGACATCGCCGATGAGTGTTCAAAGAGCAAGTCGCTGCTCCACTATCACTACGACACCAAAGAAGATCTGCTCGTCGCGTTCCTCGATCGCGTGATCAGCGACTCGGAGCGTCGGATCGCGGCTCACGCAGACAGTTCGCCGTCCGAGCGGCTCGCGGGGTTCATCGGCTGGTTCGTCTTCGAGCCCGACGCGGTCGACCGCGAGGCGTTTCACATCGCGCTCCTCGAACTCCGCACGCAAGGACCGTTCAACGAGCCGATTCGCGAACAGCTCACGCGGAGCGATCGGCTGCTCCGTGGCACCGTCGTCGACATCCTCGAATCGGGTATCGAGGAGGGCGTCTTCCGCGACGTCGACGTCGAGGAGACCGCGGCGCTGCTGGTCGCGACGCTTGACGGGGCACGGACGCGACAGATCACGCTGAGCGGGGGAGTAGACACCGCCGAGCGTGGCGGATCGGACGCGCTCGGGATCGCTGAGACCGCCGGTCACCCCGAGCCGACCTACACACGAGCAGTCGCGGAGGCGGCCTTCCGGCGACTCGTCGAACCGCTGCTCGCGGAGGGCGCTGAGCTCCCGTCGCTCGAAGCGGGGATTGCGGCGATGACGCCCGTCGATGCGGACGAGGACAACGACGAGAGCGAGGACGAGTGACGAGCGGTTCGACGCGGAGTGACTGAGGTGGGACCGTTTGGGGTCGTCTTTTCCATCCTCTCGAATCTCGACGCCGTTCCCGCTGTCTCGGCGGTCATGGTCGGCGGCAGCCTCCCCCGCGAGCCGGTGAGTGCGGCTCGATGCGATCGCGCCGACCGACGCGAGCTGATCCGCGCCGGACCGTCCGGCAAGACTGGAGCGGCGTGAAGTCCCGTGCGGTAGCGACGGGCGGTACTCGAAGGGGTAGTCGGGGATTCGGAGCCGTTCACCGCGAACGGCTACTTATAAGTCTCCTCCATCTCCGAGCCGTTCTGTCGAGCGGAGTACCCGCCGCCCCACAGCCGATATCGGATGTGTGCGAACCGCTGGCTCCCCCTGCCCGAAAGAACAACCGTTAAAAGTCGTCACCGGGTTCGTATGGGTATGGCTGGAACTATCGAAGCGCTCGTCCCCGGCGGGCAGGCCACCCCCGGCCCGCCGCTCGGTCCCGAGCTCGGGCCGACGCCGGTGGACGTTCAGAACGTCGTGTCGCAGATCAACGACGAGACCGCCGCGTTCGACGGCATGGAAGTGCCCGTCACTGTCGAGTACGACGACGACGGCTCCTTCACGATCGAAGTCGGCGTCCCGCCGACGGCCGAACTGATCAAAGACGAGGCCGGCTTCGAGACCGGCTCCGGCGAACCGCAGGAGGACTTCGTCGCGGACATGTCGGTCGAACAGGTGAAGAAGGTCGCAGAGCAGAAGTCGACCGACCTGCTCGCGTACGACGTGAAAAACGCCGCCAAGGAGGTCGGCGGCACCTGCGCCTCCCTCGGCGTCACCATCGAAGGCGAGGACGCCCGGACGTTCGACGACCGCGTCGACGCCGGCGACTACGACGACGTTCTCGACGAGTAACACCCCTCGCGTTCGCGGCTTTTTCACGGGGTCCGTTCCGTCGCCATCGAGTGTCGACGAGTCTCGACTGCTCAACGAGTCTTGGCTGTTCGACAACTTTTGACTGTTCGACGACTCACACGACGGGCCGATTCGCGGGGTCGGGGTCTGCAACGTCGGTCGCGACCGGTCGCACGTCAGTCCACGTCCAGCCGATGATGGCGGCCGCGGCGACGATCGCGTAGAACTGCACGAAGAACCCGGCGATCGTGCCGAGCACCGGAACGATGGAGAGCACGCCGATCGCTAACGAACCCGCGAACACCACCGCGACGGCAGTGAGCCAGCCGACCGCGTACGCCCGCTTTGTAACGACACTCCAGAGCGTCCCGACCGCGAAGCCGTCGCCGACGCGCCCCGAGTCGGCGACCGCGGCCAGTGCGGCCGGAGTGACGTAGACGCCGGCGAGCGAGACGGCGAACGCGACGACGACGAGCAGCAGCGCCAGCAGCCCGCCGACCAACCCGCCGAGGAGGCCGCCGGCACCGTCACCAGACCCGACGACGGCCGCACCGATACCGAACACGGCAGCGACTGCGAGGACCGCGAGCGGCAGCAGCGAATAGACGAACGTGACCGCGAACGCCTTCACGCCCTCCACGAGGAGGTCACCCCACGCCTCGAAGACCGGCGGCTCGTCGTCGCCGTCGGCCGTCCGCCGGATGACGCGCGTGAGGTATCCGAGCACGAGGAACGAGGGGATTAGGAGCGGGCTGGCGAGCAGCAGTACTCCGCCGATCGCGACCGTCACGATGGCGTCGTCGCCGTCGCGCAGGTAGTTTAATGATGCTGACAACATGGATAGTCCACTGCACGGACGCGCTGAGAGGACTTAACCTCGTAGGGTGGTCTCAGCCGGGGCACGCGGATGCCCCTCTCGCCCGAGCGCGGGGACCGCGCTTTTAATTCCGAATCGCACGGATAGTTCGCTATGCCCGACCTCAATCCGGTCGCCAAGCGTATCCACAACGTCCAACCGCGACCCGTCCGACTCACCCTCGACGACGGCGAAACCGGGGTCTACGAGTTCTTATCGACCGAATTCTTCCAGCGGGAGTTCCGGGGCGAGGGCGTTCGGACCGACGCCGACGGCGACGCGGAGTTCCGGCTGATCACCGACGACGACTACGAGTCCGTGCTGCTCGGGCGCTCAGCCCCCGACGAGGAGGGGTGGACGGTCGTCGGCGAGGTAGTCGAGGCGGAGCGCGCGGAGGACTGATCGCCGCGTTCCCTCACCGAACGACGGTGACGGGCACCTCGGCGCGGCGGACCACGGCCTCGGCGACGCTCCCGAGGAGGACCCGAGAGAGCCCGGTCCGGCCCTGACTCGCCAACACGACGTGGTCGAACGGCTCGCCCGGGTCGTCGTCCTCGCCGACCCGCTTCTCGCCGCCCGCCACGGCGAGTATCGTCGCGGTCGGGCGCCCGACCTCCAGTCGCGTCCGGACCGCACGGTCGATCGGTGCCGTCACCTCTGTCAGGATCCGTTCGCCGCGCTGTTCGGCGCTGTCGTACCACTGGTCGGCGGCGCCCGGGAACCCGCCCTCCGCGCCCGTCGCCGAGTCGGCGGGATTGATCACGTGCAGGGCCGTCAGCTCGGCGTCGGGCCACTCAGACGCCGCGTACTGGAGCGCGTCGGCCGCCTCCGTCGATCCGTCGATCGCGACGAGGATCCGTTTGCCCATGTGCGCGCTTCGCTCGCCCGACGTTTAAAGGGCGGCGGCGACTCCGACCGGACGGCAATCGGACCCTCGCGGGCTCGCTCAGTCGCCGTGTCGCGTCACGCACGTCGAGAGCCCGATCAGCTCGACGGGCTCGGAGTTGTCCGGCGAGTACACCACCATCTGTCCCTTCTCCATGTACGGGACCTTCCCGGCGAGGTTCGCGGGGATGTTCACGCTGGAGATCGCGTCCTCGTCGCCGAGGTTCAAGACGATCTTCGTGTTCACCTGTTTGAACACCGACTCGGCCACGTCCTGCGGGTCCTGCGTGATCAGGAAGAGGCCGAGCCGCTCCTTGCGGCCCTGCTTCGCGGCCTCCGTGAACGTCTGGACGACCTTCTGAGCCTGCACGGTGTCGGCGTCGGCGAGGAAGTTGTGCGCCTCGTCCATCCCGATGAGGAGGGGCGTCTCCTTGATTCGGTCGCTGTCCGGGTCGTTCGAGAGCTTGTCGTCGACGAGCAGCCCCGCGACCGCGAGCACGACGATCTCCTTCTGTCGGGAGGTGGGCAGGTGGTAGGTGGGAACCACGGAGAGTCCGCCCGGTCGAACGAGGGTGTGGTCAAGCTCCGTGATCGGCTTCGCGTCCTGATCGAAGACGCCGCCGGGAACCGCGCGGACCCGCCGTTTGACGGCGTCGAACGTTGCCTCGTGAACCCGGCCGCTTTCGTCGAGTTCCTCTTTGAGCGCCGGGTCGTCGAGGTACGAGAGGAACTGGCTGTAGGTCCCCGAGTCCCCGTAGTCGCGGAAAAATCGGTTGATGAGGGTCAGCAGGGCAGGGTACTGGTTCTCGTTGAGCCCGGAGCCGGCGACGAGCCACGGCATGTCCTGCGCCAGCGAGAAGGGGATCGTGAACTCCACGCGCTCGGCGCGATGGCCCTCGCCCGGATACGTCGCGTTCGCGGCTCGGGGCACCAGCGCGACGGTGTCGTCGTGACCGCCGTGGGCGATCCCCTCCCGATCCAGCCGGCGCGCGAAGTCGGCGTCGAGGTCGGGGTTGTCGTCGTGCATCTGCGCGTACTCGTCTTGCGGGTCGAACTGGACGACCGCCATCCGCGACGTCCGACCGTCACCGGTCGGATAGGTCCGGTCCGAATCGAGGTACTGCCGGAGGACGTTCTTGGAGGCGTGGGTCTTTCCCGACCCGGTCCCGCCGGCGACGAGGGTGTGCCGGAACGCGAGCGGGTCGCCGTCGGCGTAGTCGTCCTTCACCCGGTAGTCGACCGTGGGCGGTTTCGCCGCCGTCCGCACCTTCTCGCCGCCGACCGAGAGGTGCCCGAGGAAGACGCCGTCCTCAGGGATCTTCAGCCCGGTCTTGATCTCGGCGTCGTCGGAGGCCTCCTCCACGACTGCGCCGGGTTTGGGCACCCGATCGGTCATCCGGCGTTTCATGTCGTCGCCGGCCCCGTAGACGACCGACATCGGCTCCAGTTCGGCCATGAACTTGTAGTCGCGCTCGGCGAAGTCGTCGCGACGCATCTGCCGGCGGGCGTGGATCTCGGTGGCGTCGTCCGACCGGAACTCCTGTGCGTACTCCAGTCCGGTGATCCGGCAGAACAACCGTTCTCCGTCCGGATACGGGATCAGGAGGTACTTCCCGAGCCGGACCGCCTCGCGGTTCCCCGTCGTGACGAACGCCCGCAGCGTCGTCTCGTCCTCTTCCTCGGCCACGCGGAGCCCCTGCGAGACGGAGACGACGCCGAGCCCGACGTCCTCGCCGGTCGGCGCCACGTCGTACGCGGTGAAGTCGTCGTCAGTCGCGGCCTCCCCGCCCACGTCGGTTGCCCCGCCGCCATCGGGCGCGCCGCTGGCGTCGGTCGCGCCGTCGTCACCGCGCTCGGCGTCACCGCGCTCGCTGCCACCGCGTTCGACGGTCGCGGGGTCGACGGCGCCACCGTCTCCGCCGCCGTCACCCTCGTCGTCGCCGAACTCGGTGAAGTCCTCCAACGTCATGGCGGATCCACCATCTCCCACGCCGAAAGCGTTTCCCCCTCGTCTTCCGGTTCGGGAGGCTCCTCGCGGACTCCTTTTGAGTCTCCGGACCGTACCGGCTACATGATACTCGTTCACGGCAGCGGCGGCGGGACAGAACTCACCGGCACGGTGTTCGAGCGCGGTGAGGAGCCGCCCGCTTATAAGGGCGCGCCTGACGAGGACGCCCCGTACGTCTGGGTCTGCGACTCCTTCTACCAGGTCGAGAGCGGCGGGTCCGCCCTCCTCGTCGACGGCGAGGAGATCCGAGTCGCCTTCGAGGAGCCGATGTCCCGCGGGTTCGACACCCGCGATCAGGCGCTGACCACAGCGAAGGAACACGTTCAGACCCAGTTCGCACGGATCGGCGTTGACGCCGACGGCGTTGACGTCGAGGTGACGAAGGTGGACCCGGCGTAGTCCGTCGGCGGGACCGACGCTACGCTCCGTCTTCGGGCGAGTCCTCGTCGTCGGCGTCGCACACGCCGAGCGGGAGGCTCTCCGTGCGTGCGGCGTCGGCGTCGAGGCCCTCATACGCGTCGTCGATGAGCCGAGCCAGCTGCGTCTCGGGGCTCACGCCGCGGGCGGCCGCGAGCGCACCGAGCCGCTCGTACTGCTCGTCCGACAGTGACACCGTCCCCTCCTTCATATGCGCCGCTCCGATCCGAACGTACAAAAGTATTGTTCGGAAGCCGATGCTGTCGGCGCGCGGCGGTCTCTCCTTACTCCTCCTCTTCGAGGATTTCGCCCACCTCGCCGCGTTCGGCCTCCTCCACGTCGGCGCGCTTCCGGACGTCGACCCGGTAGTCGGTGAGGATGTCACGGCCTAAGAGGAGCGGGTAGTCCATGTGACCGCGGTCCTCGACGCTGGCGGTGACCGTGTGCTGGTTCCCGCCGATCCCGATGACCAGGTCGACGACGGGGCGGGCCTTCCCGCCCTTCACGCTGCCCGACTTGACTCGAGTCATGCTCTTGATCGGGCCGGCGCCGATCTCGGCGGCGAGCTGCGTGTCGATGCTGGTCCGGGTCGCGCCCGTGTCCGACTTCGCGAGCGACTGCGTGGAGCCGGAGGTGCCGGTGACGACGACCTCCTCGATGTAGCCGATCACGGGCTGTTCGGTCGGGCTCGGCTTCGGCACGGGGGCACACGAGGGCCGCGAGTCGTCGAGCGTCGTCGATATCAGCTCGACGTCGTCGTCGTCGACCTCGCCGCCGACGGTCTCGATCGCGAGCTTCGCGATGTGCGGCGCGGGACTCGTGCCGGTGGCCTCGAACAGCCCTTTAAATCCGGCCGTCGGGTTCACTTCGAGCACGTACCACCCGTCGTACCCCTCGACGAGGTCGACGCCGGCGTAGTCCAGATCCATCACGTCGGCCGCGTACAGCGCGGTCTCGGCGGCCACATCGGGCATGTCGTCGGTGGCGTCCTCGACCGCGCCGCCGAGCGCGACGTTGGTCCGCCAGTCGCCCTCGGGCGCGTAGCGGTACATCGAGCCGATGATCTCGTCGCCGACGACGTACACGCGCAGGTCGCGGTGCTTCTCGTCGTCGCGGTCGATGAGCTTCTGGAGGAACGCCTGCCGGTTGCCGACCTTCGGGTTCACCCGCTCGGTGAGGTCGACCTTCCACGTCCCGCCGCCGTGGGTGCCGATCGCCGTCTTATAAACCCCGACCTCGCCGAAGCGCTCACGCCCCTCGTTGAGCCGGTCGTTCGACAGCGCGAGCAGCGCGTCGGGCACGCGGATGTTCCAGTCGGCGAGCGTCGCCGCCGTGGCGAACTTGTGAATCGACGCCAACACGGCGTTCGGCTCGTTCAACATCGGTCGAATGCGCTCGAACGTCGCCGCCAGCCCGAGCAGCTCCGCGGGCTGGTCGGTGTTCGAGAGCAACAGCCGGTTCGCGATCACGTCGACGGCGGGCTCGACCGACACGTCGCCGTCGTCGACGCTGATGGCGGCGTTTTCCTCACGGAGCCAGACGGGCTCATGGCCCAAGTCCTCGACGGCGTTGCAGATCGCTTTCGTCTCCTTGCTGTTGTGCAGCGACAGCACACCTACCCGTACCGAGTCCGAACTCATGGGATGACTTGCACGTGCCGGTGTAAAAGTTCGCCCGGTTCAGCGGCGCTGCCGATGCCGCGCCGGTGTCGCGCCGGTGCCGCGCCGATGCCGCGCCGGTGCCGCGCCGATGCCGCGCCGGTGCCGCCTCGGTGTCGTAGCCCTCCCTCGTAGTCATCGGGCAGTTACGCCGCGTGATAGCCGGGTCGCCATATATATACCATCTGCCCTGCTCCCGTCTGGCATGAGCGATGACCGGATGTTCACGTACAACGGCGGCGCCGTGCCGCCGGGCGAGACGCAGAACATCCGCTACGGAATCAGCGAGACGTACCTCGGCGATCCCGTGCGGATCCCAGTCACGATCGTCAACGGCGAGCGCGACGGCCCGACGGTGTTCCTCACGGCGGCCGCACACGGCGACGAGCTCAACGGGATCGAGGTCGTCCGCGAGGTCGCCCACGAGTGGGACCTCTCGTCGCTGTGCGGGACTCTCGTCTGTCTCCCCGTGCTCAATGTCCCGGGATTCATCGCGCAACAGCGGTACCTCCCGGTGTACGACCGCGACCTCAACCGCTCGTTTCCCGGCGAGCCGGGCTCGACAAGCTCGAAGCGGATGGCCAACCAGATCTACTCGAACTTCATCGCGCCCTGCGACTTCGGGCTCGACTTTCACACCTCCACCCGCGGACGGACGAACATGCTTCACGTCCGCGGAGACATGACCGACGACGGAGTGCACCGCCTCTCGATGGCGTTCGGATCGAAGGTGATCATCGACAGCGACGGGCCGAGCGGCACCCTCCGCGGCGAGGCGACCGCCGACGGTATCCCCACGATCACGATCGAGATGGGCGAGGCCCACCGCTTCCAGCGCCCGCTCATCGACGACGCGCTCGCCGGCGTGCGCTCCGTGTTCGCCGAGTACGGGCTGCTCGAAACCGACACCGTGCGCTGGCCCGGCTGGCGGACGATCGTCGCCGGCACGGGAGAGAAGACGTGGCTCCGTGCCGACTCCGGCGGTATCGTCGATACGCACTTCGGGAGCGGCTCGCTCGTTCGCGAGGGCGAGCGGATTGCGACGATCACCAACCCGTTCAAGGAGGACGCCGTAGGGGTCGAGGCGCCCTTCACCGGACTGCTTATCGGCCTTTTGGAGAATCCGGTCGTCTATCCGGGGAACCCGCTGTGTCACCTCGTCGAGATCGGCGAGTCGACTCGACGCGCGATCGAGGCCGGTGACGCTCCGAAGCCGGTGGGACAGCCGAACGCGGCGAACTGAGGAGGGCGGCGCCGCGGGCTATCTTGATACAGCGAGAGAATCCCGCCGTTCACGGCGGGCGTGAATCGCGTGCACTCCGGTAAGAAACCGCCACGTTACAACTTGTCCTGAGTCTCCAACGCTTCAAGACCTGCTTCTAGCACCTCTGTATAGGCTCCCGAGAGGTCCAAATCGTTTGCTTCTGCGTAGTCTTTGACTCGGCCACCGAGCGTGTGTGAAATGTCGATGTTTGGGCGCATACGAAAAGACTTTAAGACTAAAGGTATAATAATCTGTTGTCGTGAAGCGTGCCAACACGTTCGTTGTGCGACCGCTCACCGACGACGATGAGCAGGTGCTACGGGACTTGTTGGACGCTTCTGCCGCTCTCTGGAACGAGATCAATTACCAGCGGCTCATGCGCTACAACGACGAAGACGGCTTCGAGGGCGACGTGTGGGACGCCGATACCGGCAAACTCGAAGGGAAATACAAAGCCGTTCTCGGCGCGTCCACCGCCCAGACTGTCCGACGAGCAAACACCGAAGCATGGCGGTC